>JBFWJN010000025.1:0-20785 GCA_050253185.1 Kiritimatiellales bacterium
ATAAGTGCAGCTGCTTAGCTACCTCTCTTATTGTCATTAGCATTACTACCTGTCCTTTCGGTTATGGCTTACTTTTATTATACTTGATTTTTATCAAGATGATTTGGCTAAAATTTTTACTCGACCTTTTTCTTTTTCTCCAGTTTGGCCTTCTGAGCCCGTCGTTTCATGACTGTGGCATTGGCGGCCATTTTTTTAAAAATTTTGATTTGGATGTCAGCTTCGCTTGTACCGTTGGCAGCAGCTTTACGAACCCGATCCATTAAGACATTTTCAATTTCGCGTCCCGATACCCAATGGCGTCCCAATACAGTGAATGTGGTTAAGGATCCTTCCTTCATTCGTGATTCAACAGCTTGAGGGCTGATTCCGAGCATGGCCGCGGCCTGGCTTGGTAGCATCAGGCACTCTTCTTCTTTGCAAAATTCCTTATATTTGGCTATTTCGTCCCGAAAATACGCAGCAGCCTTTTTAACAGCGACTAGATTGTTTTCCACTTTTGTCATTTTTATTCTCAGGTCTCAAGATATCAGCTAACCTTGAATTATATCAAGTAAATTTTCTTGATAAAATTCAAGGTTAGTTTAAAGGGGCGTTTCCAGTCCGGTTTTAGCTCGCTTCCAGTCGGGAAGATACGCGTTCAACTGGCGGTAAAAGGCCTGATCGTGGGCTGCATGTCGGATATGACAAAGCTCGTGCGTGATCACGTAGTCAATCTGATAACGGGAGGCTTTAATCAGTTCCAGATTCAGGCAGACGCGGCCGGTCTTGCGGGAATAGCTGCCCCAGCGCCGTTTCATAGGACGAATGACCATCACGCTGTCGAAAGATGAAAAAACCTGGTATCTCCATGCCACGCCCATTGATGGCGCTGCCTACGAAAAGCTCAATGAGTGGAATAAAGAGTATTTTGAGTTCACCGAGCCCGGAAAACCGATCTACATTGAGGAAATGCCAACGGTGGCGTCGGTGAAACTGCTGCGCACCGGAAAAGCACTGGACTACACCTACGAAAACGGCGTGCTGACCCTCCCGAATCCTTATGCCGGACCCGACGGACTGCATGAGGTGGTTGAAGTTAGGGTACGTTAAAAATACATTGTATGAGTTGGCACCAATTCAAAAAGTTTTATTAGGTGCATGTCAACCACGCCGCACACCAAACCTTGCTTACAGCACGTTGCAGGATGATTCTTATATCTACCTTGCAATGAAGATAATACACAAATCCCAGTCGGGATCAAGAAGAAGCTCAACATTCTGAAAAACGGTGAAATTTGACGGTTGAAACCCGTAGTTTCCGACGTAGTTTTCAGGACGTTTCGAGAGGCGATTTCTTCGCTGGACCTCTTGTATTAAGGGCAAGGGCAGTTTGTAACACCTAACCGGCTCATTAAGTAGCCTTATCGTGAGCCGATTAAGACTCGTATTCGGCTCAAACGCTGGAATCAGGATGTGCGGAATCATCGCGTTTCAGGTATACAGAAGCTGCTGGGCCTTGCCGGTGCGGGTAAGTTCGTGAAGAACCTCCGAAAGAGGATCCGGTATATTTCCGGAGAAGGTCAATAGCCGTCTTGAATCCTGCGCAATGCCCTTCGACCATATCGCGACGAGTGTGTTTGACTTCATCAGCGTCCGGAGTCCATTTGGCCCCAGCGGCTAAGAGTTCAGATAGGACTGCAAGTCGAAGCTCGTTTTCATGCCGGCAGTGCGCAGCCCGGCGCAGCATGCTTCCGATTAACTCCGAAGTATCAGCATTGCAAATTTTCCTCAAGGTTTTCTTTATCAGTTGCAATCTACATAGATTTTGAGAGTACTTTCCTGCTGCATTAATTTCCATATCTTGCAGCTATCTATTTTGCTTAAGATAATATCGTCCATTATAATGGTCAGTATCTTCTATGGATTGATCTCTAATCCGCTGTTAACGTCAGTTTATGAGTATGTTGTGCAACAGAATGTCTGTTCGTGCCGCTGTTATCCTTGCAATGGAACTTAAGTGCATGCTGTAAGTCCATCAGTCGGTATGTTGTAGAATTTTCTCTAAACTGACGTTAATTTTTCGAGCGTTGCAGTTCACTAAAGAAGGGGAATACCATGAAGTTGAAGTGGGTGATTATATTCATTTGTCTGACTGCGGCCCAGTCAATGCTGGGAGTCGATCTGTATGTGTCACCTGAGGGGTCGGATGCAAGCAATGGGTCAAAAGAAGCGCCGTTTAAAACCATAGAGCGCGCGCAACAGGCCGCCCGTATGACGGACAAAAGCAGGCCGGGTGAGACGGTTGTCTATCTGTGTGACGGTGTATATACGCCGGGACAAACCATTCAGTTCGATGCAAGGGATTCGGGGACGGAGACGCATCCGGTAATTTATCGGGCCTATCCCGGGGCAACGCCGGTGATCAGCGGCGGGCGCAGACTGACCGGCTGGAAAAAGAGCGGTCAACTTGTCTGGGAGGCACCAATAGGAGATTTTGATTTCCGTCAAATGTATGTGAACGGAAAAAAAGCACTTCGAGCCCGGTTTCCTAATCAGGGCGACTATTTAAACCTGACCTCATGGAATGAAAAACAGAGAAGCATTCTGCTTCCTTCCGGTAGCGTACAGGACTGGCAGGATTTCAGCCAGGCTGAGATCCATATTCAAATGGTCTGGAGCATAGCCATTATGCGGCTGCAGACCTTTTCAATGACGGACGACGGAGTTGAACTTACGGTTACCAATCCGGAGCGGGATTTAGTGTTTAAGCGGGAGCATCCCCGCAAACTGCCGGATCAGTCGTTTCACTTCGAAAATTCCAGAGCGTTTATTGATAAGCCGGGAGAATGGAGTATCAATCTTAAAGAAGGCACCTGTTTTTATTTGCCCCGTTTCGGTGAAGATCTGAATGCTGCCGAGGTGATTGTTCCGCAGCTGGAAACGCTGGTTTCCATTGAGGGAGCGTTGGATCAGCCGGTCTGCAATCTCCGGTTTGAGGGGCTGACCTTTATGTATTCCAACTGGACTCGTCCGAATCACCACGGATATCTTAATCTTCAGGCCGGACAGTACACCATTAATCCGACCGTTAAGAATACGCAGTACGTTGGACGTCCCCCGGCGGCGGTATATGCCGCCTGTATTAAAAACGTCGTGTTCAGCCGCAATGTTTTCAAACATCTGGGAAGCACGGCACTGGATCTTCACTACGGATCCAGCCATTGCGAGGTCGTCGGCAATGTGTTTTATGATATTTCCGGAACAGCGGTTTCGGAAGCACGCCTTTCTGATCCGAATGTCCCGATTCATACGCCCTATAATCCAACCGATCCCCGTGATCGGTCTGTGAACGATGTGATTCAAAATAATTACATTCATTCCGTCGGCTTTGACTACGGTGGCGCGATCGGGATTCTCTGCGGGTATACGACCGGTGTGACCATCGACCATAACGAACTGCGCGATCTGGCCTACACCGGAATCAGCGTGGGGTGGGGGTGGAATCCGGCACCGAATGCGATGCGCGACAACCAGATTCACAGCAATCTGATTGATCACCCTATGGCGCTGTTTACGGACGGTGCGGGCATCTATACGCTTTCTCCGATGCCGGGAACCGTGATTACCCGGAACTTTGTGAAAAACATGCAGCACCCCGAAGGGGCAACGAGTGTTCATACGTCCAAATGTTACTATCTCGATGAACGCAGCGGCGGCATTACACTCAAGGATAATTTCTGGGAGAATATCGATAGAGAAGTAGAGCGGATGTTTTTTCACAAGCCGGGGAATATTCAGATTCTTCCGGAGAACACGGCTGCCGTTTCTGCGGTTCGCGCCGAGGCAGGATTGATGTCGGAATACAAGGGGATCAAAAAATTGGCGGTTGATTAATGATGAAAGGGATATTCTAAGTGAAAAAAATCTATTTTGTATTATCACTATTTGGAGTCATTTATTTCCAGTGCTGTCAGGCGGAAGAACCTGTATTTCGGGAACCGATCGAATGGTGTGACATTTGGGTATCATCTGCTCATCTTGCAGATCGTCCCCGTGTGTTGCTGGTGGGCGACTCCATCACTAAGGCTTATTACAGTACGGTAGAAAAAAAATTGGAAGGGCTTGCTTACTGTGCCCGGCTGGCCACATCAGCCTGCATTGCCGATCCGGCTTTTCAGCAGCAACTGGAAGGACTGCTCAGTCAGTACAATTTTGATGTGATTCATTTTAATAATGGGCTCCATCAGTTCAGTTACAATAATGAACGGTATCAACGAGGTTATAAACAGGCGCTGGAAACCATCAAACGTTTAGTACCATCGGCCAACGTTATTCTGGCTTTGTCGACCCCTCTCCAGTCAACAGGTGACAAGGCCTACCTGACTCCTCGAGTCGACCAACGAAACCAGATTGTTCAGGCGTTGGCACAGGAATATGGCTTCGAAATCGATGATTTATATTCCCTGTCAAAGGGACATCCTGAATATTACAAGGATCCGGTTCACTATAAACCTGAAACCGTTGTTTTGCAGGGGAATCAGGTTGCTTCGGTTATTCAGAAAGCTTTGACAAACAGGAAATAGCCCGATTATGGAAATTTATCGCTTACTCAACGGTTTGGACTTTTTAGTCATGGGGGCCTACCTTCTGATCATCCTTGGGATCGGTTCGTGGGTCAGCTGGAAGCAGAAACACAATGAGAGTCTGTTTCTGGCCCAGCATTCACTGGGCTGGCCGAGCATTGGGTTGACCATGTGGGGGACAAACGTTGGCCCCTCTATGCTGATTGCTTCCGCGAGTATTGGCTACACAACCGGCATTGTCGCCGCCAACTTTTCCTGGTATGCATTTGTATTCCTGTTTCTGCTGGCGTTTGTGTTTGCTCCGTATTACCTGAATACAAAAGTCAGCACGCTGCCTGAATTTATCGGCAGACGATTCAATTCTACATCGCGGGAACTGCTGGCGTGGTACTCGCTCGTCACCATCCTGATTTCCTGGCTGGGCGTGACGCTGTATGCCGGCGGCATCCTCGTTACGCAGATCATGAACTGGCCGCTGTGGCTTTCGATCACGGTGTTGGTGGCTATCTCCGCGTTTTTCACCGTTACCGGCGGGCTCAAAACCATTGCGCACACCAATGTATTCCAGATGTCTCTGCTGATTATTGCGTCCCTGACTCTTGTGGTATTCGGCGTAATCAAAGCCGGCGGGCCGCTGGCGGTTTATAACGGGGTGCCGGAGGGCTATTGGAAACTGTTTCTGCCGTCCGATAATCCCGACTATCCCTGGTATGCCATTCTTCTCGGTTATCCGGTGATGGGGATCTGGTTCTGGTGTACGGATCAGTCGATGGTGCAGTCGGTGCTGGCGGCCAAAAGCCTGAAGCACGGACGGCTCGGCACGGCGTTCTGCGGATACCTGAAAATTCTCGATATGTTTCTGTTTTTCCTGCCCGGCGTGATCTGCCTGATTCTTTTTCCAAACCTTGGAAACCCCGATGAATCCTATATGACGATGGTTCGCGAGCTGCTTCCGCACGGCCTGATCGGCCTGATTATGACGGTTCTGATGGCCGCATTGATCAGCACGATTGCCTCGGCGCTCAATTCGCTGAGCACGGTATTCACGCTCGATATCTATCAGAAACGGTTCCGCCCGAACGCGTCTGTTTCTGAAACCATTCATATCGGCCGGTTGGTGACGCTGGCGGGATCTTTTATTTCGATCTTTTTTGCGTTGGGAATTGCAAAGCTGGAAGGACTGAATCTGTTCAGCCTTTTTCAGGCGATCCTGGGTTTTCTGGCGCCGCCGCTGAGTGCCGTGTTCCTCGTCGGCGTTTTATGGCACAAAGCCACGTCCCGCGCGGCCAACGCCATTTTGACCATCGGAACAGCCATCAGTCTCGGAATCGGCTTCTGCTATTTGAAGCACTGGCCCTCCGCGGAGGTCTGGCCGCACTTCCTGTTTCTGTCGTTTCTGATTTTCACTGGACTTTGTCTGATGATGATTGTTATTTCCTTCTGCACCCAAAAAACAGCAGAGCCCTGTTCAATACCTTCATTGATGGCAACCTGCCGTTCGGTCGGGAAAACCGGAGCCGATGTCTGGTGGGTCTGGACACTCCTAATTGTTGTCATGATCGGTCTGTACATGTTCTTCAATTGAGAGATAAACAATTGAACTGTAAGTGGATATCATAGCCCATTTTCCGGGGCGTCCTGTTTCTCAGGACTCTGTTCATGGGCATCGGGAAGTAATCCTTTGGGCGGGCAGCAGGGCTTTCTACACGGCTCTGTCCTGGCATGGAGAACATCATTATTCTCCATCTTGTAAGGCACTTCAGTTCATTTACATCCGTGCGTAATCGGCCTTACGCTTTTCATACAATTTATCGGAAACGAAAAGGAAACGGGTATGAAAGCAGCATATAAAACTCCTGAAGGAATTATAACTCTTAAAGAAACCGTCTTGCGGGCGCTCCGGCAGGACGAAGTCCGGTTGAAAGTGGAAGCCTGCGGGATTTGCGGAACCGACCAGCACATGGATCCGTCTGCCACAAAAGAAGAGCAGTTCGGACACGAAATTGCCGGCACGGTACTGGAGATCGGCTCCGCAGTCACCAAAGTTAAAATCGGCGACCGGATCGTTCTCGACTCCGCCACACCCTGCGGATTCTGTGCGCAGTGCAAAGACGGACGTCAGGAGCTGTGCACCGATATTCAAAGCATCTGGTATGTTCCAAGCTTCGGATTTGCAGAGGAAATGATAGCGCCAGCCATCAGTGCGGTTCCGAACCCGATTGACGATCCGGCGGTTGCCAGCCTGTCCGAACCGCTCGGTGTGGCGATTGATATGCACCGTCTGGCGGATATTCGTCTCGGCGATCATGTGGTGGTTTCCGGGCTTGGCCCGATTGGCCTGATGGCACTGCGGCTGGCCAAACTGTCCGGTGCCGCCAAAATCTATGCCTGCGACATTTCCAAAGCCAAAGCGCGTCTGCAGGCCGCGCTTGACTTTGGAGCCGATGAAGTGATTGAAGTCGATCGCACACCGCTGGCGGACTATCCGTTTGAGGTGGCACCGAACCGCTTTATGGTCAGTTCTCCGCCGGCGACGCTCCCGCCCATGTTCGATGTGGCAGCTAAAGGCGCCATTATTTCATACATTGGAATCAAGTTTGGATCTGACGCGACCATTTCGTTTGATGCCAATAATTTCCATTTCAAAAAACTTCAGCTGCGTGCGTCCTTTGCTTCGCCGGCCATGTATACCCCGCAGGCTGTTGAGCTGCTGCGGTCCGGTGCCGTGGATGGAAACCGGCTGATTACACATCGGTTCCCGCTGGAAAAGATCAATGAAGCGGTCGCCTGTGCGAAAGATAGTGAACAGTCCATCAAGGTTGTAGTGATTCCCTGAACAGTACTCGGCACGGAAAGTCAACGATGAGCGAACAGACGAAAAGAACGGCACTAGTTCTACCGCATACGCACTGGGACCGTGAATGGCGCTACCCAATCTGGCAGAACCGCTGGCTGCTGGTCCGCTTTATGGACGAACTGCTCGACCTGCTGGAGCAGGACGGGGAATACCGCTGTTTCCTGATGGACGGCCAGGTTGTTCCGATCCTGGACTATCTTGAAATCCGTCCGGAAAACCGGGATCGGATCCGGCGGCAGACGGAGGCCGGCCGATTGATTATCGGTCCATGGTACACTCTGCCGGATCTGTATCCGCTGGATGGCGAATGCCTGTTGAGAAACCTGCTGAAAGGGCTTCGGCTCTGCGCAGCATTCGGCAGTTCCACGAAGGCGGCCTATCATTCGTTCGGCTGGGGACAAACGGCGCAGTTTCCTCAGATTTATTCGCAGCTCGGTTTCCGGCTTCTTGTTGCCGCCAAAAAGGTGTCTTCGGAACGGGCGCCCCACAGTGAATTCATCTGGCAGGCGCCCGACGGATCGGAAATCCTGACGACACGGCTGGGCAAGCAGTTCCGCGCCAATGGATTTTTTTATGTGCACATTCCGGTTCTGTTCGGCGTCCATTATGAAAGTGACGATTATCGGCTGAAATGGAACCGGGCCGGACGACTGGTTCACTGGGCGAATGCGGAGCTGTCCGGCCAGGACTATTTCCGGCACGACCGTGAAACCGGATATCATTCAGAGCAGCTTGTTCCGGCCGTTGAAGAAGCCTGGAGCAACATGGACGCAACCGCGTGTCCGAATACACGGATGATCATGTATGGTTCGGATTTCAGCACGCCCAATCATTACCTCACTAGGATCATCGACGATGCCAACAGAGCGTTTGACGATCTGACTCTGAAAATGGCGAGTCTGGATGAATACGCCGATGTGCTGCATGAGAATCTGGACAAAACCCGACTGAAAAAACTGAGCGGTGAACTGCGCGACGGAACCTCCGCCGAATGTTCCGGAAACGCACTGGCCACGCGCATGCCGCTGAAACTGCTGAACAAGCAGGTCGAAAACCGGATCATCCGCCAAGTGGAACCGCTGGCTTCAATGCTTTGCCTGATGGGAGAACCCTATCCAGACGGATTCCTTCGCCGTGCGTGGGAGTATCTGCTGAAGTCCCATCCGCACGATTCCATCAACGGGGTCACGCAGGACAAGACCGTGGCGGACACGATGTATCGGCTGAATCAGGCAAAAGAGATCGGAGAAGTGCTTTGTCAGGATCTGGCGGGCCGGTTGGCCAAGCGGATTGATCTATCGGCTTTCGACGCCGGTGATCAGCTTGTGCTGCTGGTCAACACCCAGCCGCGTCCGTTTCGCAGTATTGTTCGAATGCAAATCGATACACCGCAGGAACGCAGTGTGGATGCATTTGCTCTCGAAGGTGCAGACGGTGGACCGCTTGCTGTTCAACCGATCTCTCGGACTGAGCGGAAAATTCCGGTCAATGAATTCGATGCCCGGCCGTGGCCGTTTTATGTGGACCGTCACACGGTTTTTGTGGACACCGGAGAGATTCCGGCAGGCGGGTTTAAAGTTGTCAAAGTGGTTCCTGCCAGTCGGTTCAACCGACAGGCCGAATGGTGGCCCCGGCAGAAGGACAGCAGCGGTCATGAAATTTCACGCGAACCGCGCACACTGGAAAATCAGTTCCTGAAAGTTCATGTCGAACCGAACGGCACGGCGACGCTGACCGATAAAACAACCGGCCGTGCGATGCGCGGACTGTTCGAATATGAAGACACGGGAGATACCGGCGATTACTGGGTACACTACAAACCTGCTGAAAACCGTCAGGTCTACAGTGCCGGACAGCCGGCGGAAATCTGGCTGGAAGAAAACGGTGATCTCATCACTACGCTTGCGATTCGGATTCAACTGAACGTTCCCGTGTCGGCGGAGTTTCCAGGAAGCAAACTTCAGGGCTGTGGCCGGCGAACAGATGAATCAACGGTGATTCCGATTGTAACGCGTCTGACACTGGCGCGCGGAGAAAAAATGCTGAGGGTGAAAACCACGGTTGAAAACTGCGCGGAAAATCATCGGTTGCGTGTGCTGCTTCCCACCGGCATTGATGCCGACTGTGCTCACAGCGCAGGGCATTTCAATGTGGACTGCCGCGCAGCCCGGCCTGAACACAAAGAAGGATTTTCATATCCGGAAAAACAGACGCTTCCCATGCAGCGGTTCGTCGATGTATCGGACGGCAGCGTCGGATGCGCGGTTGTCAGCAGCTGCTTCACGGAATATCAGCTGATGATGGATGAACGGCGGACGCTCGCCCTGACGCTCTTCCGCAGCGTGCGCAACCGGATCTGTTCCGAAGAGCGATGTACGGGGGACTTCCCGCAACAGAAGGGCGGACAGCTGCTGGAGACGATGGAGTTTACATACGCCGTTTATCCACATGCCGGAGACTGGCGCACCGGACAGGTTTATGCGGAAGCCGACCGGCTGAACACCGAAGCCATGTGCTTCCAGATTACACCGGTCTCAAAGGGATCTCTTCCGTCGTCTTCTTCGCTGTTCAGGCTGGATTCAGAATCACTGGTGATTTCGTGTATCAAGAAAGCGGAAGACCGCGACAGCGTGGTCGTGCGGATTTTTAATCCGACAGCCGTACCGGCGACCGGATCTCTGAGCGTTCTTCCAACCTTTGGAACGGTTTATGAACTGAATATCAACGAAGAGCGATTGTCAGAGATACCCGTGAACGGACAGACAGTTGAACTGACGGTAGAAACCGGAAAAATTGTCACTTTGGAACTGAAACGAAACGGTCTGTGATTGGAACAGTCCAACCGATACGGAATGGAGTACTGATGAAAAAAGTGGTTGTTGCGGGACACATCTGTCTGGATGTGATTCCAAACCTGAGTGAAATGAAACTGAAAAAACCCGGCGACTTTTATATTCCCGGCTCATTGAGAACGGCAGGGAGCGCCAAACTCAGCACCGGCGGGCCGGTCAGCAATACCGGCCTCAACCTTACCAAGCTGGGCGTTGATACCCTGCTTATGGGAAAAGCCGGTGCGGATGCGTTCGGCGAAATGGCACAGATGCTCCTGGATAAGGAGTGGGGCATTCGTGACAGTCTCGTGGTGGATGAATCGTCGGAAACCAGCTACACCGTTGTCATCAACCCGAAAGGTTACGACCGGATGTTTCTTCACAACTCCGGGGCCAACGCGACTTTCTGTGCAGCCGATGTGAATTATGAAAAACTAAAAGACCGCGACCTGTTCCATTTCGGCTATCCACCGCTGATGAAACAGATGATCGCTGATACCGGCAGCGATCTGATCGCCATGTTTCGCAAGGTTCATGAAATGGGGCTCACCACTTCGCTCGATATGTGTCTGCCGGATGTATTTAGCGACCGGACCGACTGGCCGTCCATTTTCAAAGACCTCTGTCCCCATCTCGACCTCTATATTGGCAGCGCTGAGGAAACCCTGTTCATGCTGCACCGCGACCGGTATATGGAGCTGCGCAACGCCTCTGACCGCGATCTGCTCGATGAGTTTACGGGAGATATGCTGCATGATCTGGCCGGTGAACTGCTGGCGATGGGTGTTCGCATTGCCGTCATCAAATGCGGTCCGCGCGGCTACTATGTTCGCACACCCGGAAAAGCCGTGCTCGAAACCATGGGCCGCGCAAGGCCCGGCAGTCTGGATGATTTTGCCGATCATGAATTTTGGCATCCGGCGTTCTACTGTCCGGTTCCGCCCAACGCCACCGGCTCCGGCGACGCCTCCATCGCCGGCTTCATCAGCGCCTACCTTCGCGGTCTCCCTCTGCTCGACTGCGTCATCACCGCAACCTGCACCGGCAGCGCCAGCGTCGAAAAACCCGACGCACTCAGCGGTGTGCCGGACTGGGACGGGGTTCAGGAGCGCATCCAAACCATTCCCCGCGATCCGCTGACGGTTACCGGAACCGGCTGGGCAACCGATCCGGTGAACGACTTCCTGTGGGTCGGCCCGTCTGACAAATCAAACAAGTAGAAGGATGTCATGAGTGTAGATGTTAAAACACTGAGTGCGGAAGCGGCCGCCGACGCGACGGAGCGTTATGCTGAGCTGTACCGGAAAGCCCTGCCGGGCAGCGGCGGCATTGAAAGGTCACGGATCGAAATCGCCTCGTTCAACTGCGCCGAAACGATGGGAGAGTTTGAGCAAGTGGGGCTCGGGCTGGAAACAGTTGTGATTTTCCGCTCTGAAGACGGGCAGGGTCATACCGGCAAAGTGCTGATGAATCTGCCGGGGCAGCTGCTGCTCGAGCATGGACACGTCGATACGGTTGTGCTGAAAAAAGGCGCGGAAATTGCGGACGGATTTATCCGGCTGACAGGGCTGATCAATGGATTCACCGGCATCAAACAATATAACTCGGACGCTTCTGTGGCGACGGATGAGGCGGGCAATGAAATCTATCTCTACCGCGATGAGAACTATGAAATTGTTCAGGCCGCCAACGGCATGGATGAATATCCCGCCGGTGATGATGTGGTTGAGGTTTTCCCGGGCAAATCAGAAACCTTCAAGGCTGTATACGGCGACGGGGTTCTGTTTGCCGATACGGCAAAGGTCGTGTATGCGCCGCCGGGCGTCGATCCGGAGACCATCCCGGACGAACTTCTTCCAATGGTTGGAAAAATCCGTGACGAGCAGGCCATCACCACAACGCGTATGATTTATATGACGAAGGGCATGAACGTGCTGCTTTCCAAAAACACCAAACACGCATTTATGGCCGGGAAAGACGGATGTGTTTATCTCGAATTTTCGACGCCGTCGATGGATGAGGCGGACCGGTTTACGGACAAGCGGGTTATTCGTTAAACGAATTTTAATGGAAGGAGCAGGCTGATGAAGGTTGCGGCAGGAGTGATCGGGTGCGGGAATATTTCCCGGTTTCATTTTGATGGTCTGGAAAAGGCCGGTGTGGGCGTGAAATGGGTGTGTGATCTTGTTGGGGCGAATTCCAAGCCGTATGCAGAACGGTTCGATGCCCGCCAGACGAAGGATTGGATACAGGTGGTGAAAGATCCGGAGGTGAACACCATAGTCATCACAACCCTTTCGGCCATTCATAAGAGCATCTGTCTGGCTGCCATTGAAGAAGGCAAGGCGGTGATCTGTGAAAAGACGCTTGCCGAGACGGCAGATGATTCACTGGAAATTGTTAAGGCGGCGCAGGCAAAGGGCACGATTTTTTACACCTCTTATATGAAACGCTTTATCCCCGCCGTCGAAACGGCCAAGCGTCTTCTGCCGGAGATCGGTCAGGTGATCAGCACGCATATCCGTACGCATCAGCCGTGGGGCGACCTGTGGGGCGGCAATCCAGCAGAAGGATTTTTCCATACTCCGGAAAACGGATTGTCGATGGTCAAAAAGAGCTATGGCGGCGGTATTCTGCATTGCGGCGGCAGCCATATTCTCGACCTGGTTCTTTTCCTGGTTGGACGTCCGTCCGAGCTGTATGCCAACGTCTACATGCCGGAAGACCGCGACTATGATCTGCGGGCCAACGTACTGATGCAGACCGCCAACGGATCGGTGATGCTGGAGGCGCTGGCTCATCCGCTCAGCCGGATCGGTTTTCTGCGGGACGGATGGGATGAGCGGATCGAAATTACCGGAGTTCAGGGGCGTCTGGAAATTTACAGCTCTCTGTGGGATAATCCCGAAAACAAGGCCTCGATGCTGGTTCACTACGATGATCGAACCGGGCAGGCGACTGAATATCGCTTTGACCCGGTCTCTCCGTTCAGCCGGGCTGTAGAATTCTTTGCCGGAAATATTGCGGCGGAACAGCAGGGCGAGCAGTCGCGGGTGACCGGGTATGAGGTGGATGAACTGATTGAGTCCGTTCTGCTTTCCTCGTGTGAAAAACGCATAGTGAAGATCGACTGGAGAATTTGACCGCTGCTGCCCCGGCGATGAGGCAAGAAGATCAGAAAAAATGTAATTATGAGAAGCATTGTTCATATTAGGTATTTCAGCATGCTGGTTGGTTGTTCGCTCAGGGCATCCGCCTTCTTGTTTGCCGGCAGTTGCCCGGCAGCGCCTGCGCTGTATGTGCATGTGTCCGGAAGTGATGCAAACAGCGGTACGGTCGACCGGCCACTGGCATCCATTGCCGAGGCGCAGAAGAGACTTCGTGACCGGAAAGCGGATGGAGAACTTGACGGTCCGGTTACCGTGCATATCGGGCCGGGCACATGGTTTCTGGACCGGACTCTGGAATTTACTCCGGAAGATTCGGGGATGGCTGCGGCACCGATCACCTATCAGGGCAGCGGTGCGGGAACGACCCGGATTAGCGGCGGAATTCCGATTGCCGGGTGGAAAAAGACCGATGGAAATCTCTGGCAGGCCCGGATTGAGCGGGTGCTTTCCGGGAAAATTTATTTCCACCAGCTCTTTGTCAACGGAAGGCGTGCGACCGTTGCTGCGGAACCGGATGACGGGTACTTTTGGTCATCCGGACCGGTTGATTTAGGCCAGGTGGATGCTTCAAAAACAAAAAGAGCGTTTCGGTTTGTCGCCGGAGATTTTCAGGAATGGAAGAATCCCGACGATGTCATGGTAAAAGTTTACCATGCGTACACGGCCTCGTTGCACTGGATCCAGGATATTGATTTCGATAAAAACATTGTTCGGTTCACTAATGAATCGGCCCTCCCGATGGGATATTTCGTGCGTTCACAGCGTTATCGGATTCTGAATAGTTTTGAAGCACTGGATACCCCCGGTGAATGGTACCTTAACCGGAAGACCGGCATTCTGTATTATTGGCCCCGGCCCGGCGAGGATATGGAAACAGCGGAAGTGATTGCCCCGGTGCTGCCGGAACTGGTTCGTTTTCAGGGAAATCCGGATGAGAGTTCCTTTGTCGAATACCTTTCCCTGAAAGGGATGTCTCTGGAGTATGCCGATTGGACGTTCTCAAGGACACAATCCATTGACGGGCAGGCGCATTGCAGGCCGAGGACCGCCGCTGTAAAGGCATATGGTTTACGGCACTCCGCCATCGAAGACTGTGAGATTGCTCATGTTGGATCCCATGCCGTCTGGCTGGAGAAGGGTTCTCAGGATAATCGGATTGTTCGCTGCCATATCCACGATATCGGTGGCGGGGGAGTTTATATCGGCGAAGCGGCCATGGGCGGGCGTATGCCGGACGAGACGGCAAAGGTGCAGCGCAACCTTGTTGACAACAGTTTTATCCATGACATTACGCATGTGCTCCCGGGATCGACCGGGATCTGGGTGGGAAACTGCGCATCGAACACGCTGAGTCATAATGAAATTTCCGATTTTGATTATACGGGCATATCCGTTGGCTGGAGCTGGAACAGGGACAGGAATATTTTCCAGCAGGGAAATATCATTGAATACAATCATGTTCATCATACCGCGGATGATGTGCTGAGCGATAACGGTGGAATTTACGTGTTGGGCTGGTCGCCCGGCAGTGCCATCCGCAACAATCTCGTGCATGATATCTATCATGATCCCCGTGTTAATTTTTCCCGGGGGATCTATCTGGACGGGACCACGTCCGAATATCAGGTGGAAAACAATATCTGTTACCGCATCGGTTCGTACGGAATGACACTGAAAGGTGAATACAATACCGTTAAGAACAATATTCTGGCGTACTGCGGAAAAGCTGCTTTCCATCGGGGGTTCCGACATCAAACGTCATCTTTTGACTATGGCCGCAATGTGATTCTGAACAACATCGTGCTGCAGAATATTCCGGAAATGACTGCGGGGTATTATGAAAACCGGTGGGTGGACCTGAACAGCAATCTCTACTGGAGCGTGCAAAATGGATTAGACCTAATTTTTCAGGACAACACATCCATGATCCTGCCGGAAGTCCAGATTGATAAAACCATGACATTCGCGGAATGGCAGGCGCTGAACCGGGACGTCAACTCGCAGGTGGCTGAACCGGAATTCGCGGACCCGGAGAACGGCGATTTCAGTCTGCCGTCTGATTCCCAAGCATGGGTGATCGGTTATCAGCAGACCGATACCGCCGCCGCGGCGGGGCTTTACGGAGATCCGGCGTGGAAAGATCTTCCGCTTGCGTATTCTCCCCGACCGATGGTTGTTGCTTCTCCGCCGGAAGCAAAAATCGATTATGGTTTTGAAGAGGATTCGTTGGAAAACATCCCGTATTTCCGCGGGATTTTAGTGACCGGAAAAAATTCCTTCATTCAAATTACGAATCGGGTGGCAGCGGAAGGTTCACGCAGCCTGATGTTCGCGGATAACGGAGATACCCCGCTTTATCAGCCGCACCTTTATTTCTCGTTGCATCCGGAGTCAGGACCTGTGGAATTCAGTTGCGATATTCTGCCGGACACGAACCTTCCCCGCGAGATTCAACTGCTGTTCCGGAACTACGATTTATCCGGTGAATGGGAGACCGGTCCGGTCATTACGGTAAAGGCAGACGGTACGGTGTCCGCCGCCGGCCAGAGTGTGACAGGGATGGATGAGCAGGGCTGGATGCATCTTGAGGTGCAGTTCGACCAGGGAACGGAAAGCGACAAAACCTATACGCTGACGGTCCGCTCAGCCAGTGGAGACAGCAGAACGCTGAGAAATCTGCCGTTTCAGGATAACGCGTTTTCCTCGTGTACCTGGTTTGGAATCATTTCTCCCAGCTCGACGGTCGGAAAATTCTACATTGATAACCTCCGACTCGATCTTAAAGAAAACAATGACTAATAGACACTATATTTTCGCAGGGCCAATGGTGGCGAAACGCAATCAGAGGAGATCTAAATGGAAAACATGTTTCATGCCGGTGTGCTTGCTGCATTGACAGGCGGTTTTCTGGCGGGAAGCCTCATTGCGGATGATGCTGTCAGACCGAATGTCCTGTTTATTCTGGCGGACGACTGGGGGTGGGGCGATTTGTCCTGCCACGGACATCCGATTCTCAAAACTCCGAATCTGGATCGCTTTGCCAAAGAGGGAATGGAATTCCGGCAGTTTACAGCAGACAGCCCGGTCTGTTCCCCGAGTCGGGCCGCATTCATTACCGGTAAATATCCGGGTCGTTTTTCTATCCAGTACATTTTTGAACCGCAATCGAAGAGGTCTTGTCCGATGCCGGACTGGCTGGATGTCCACGCAGTCATGCTCCCACGGTTATTTCACGAAGCCGGTTATAAGACGGCACATTTCGGCAAATGGCATCTGACGGCCGAAGATGCACCGTCGGCACCTTCTGTTTTCGAATACGGATATGACGAAGCCTGCATCTGGACCGGTTCCAACGGGCCGCAGATACTGGATCTTCCAGAGAAATATCGCCCGGAGGAATACCACCTTTTGAACGGGCAGAAAAACGATCCTCAACTCTGGGGTGTCCGCAGCGAAATGGCTGTCCGTAAGGCCATGGAGTTTATGGAAGCCAATAAGGACCAGTCGTTTTTTGTCAATCTGCATATTCATGAAGGTCATACTCCACTTGCACCGCTTCCGTCATCCCGGCTGCCGTACAAGGATGTTCCCGAACCGGAACAGACCTATTATGCGGCGGTTGGCAACGCCGACCGTTTCCTCGGGGAACTGTTTGCGTTTCTGGACAAAAACGAGCTGCGCGACAACACCATTGTGATTTTCACCAGCGACAACGGGCCGGAGGTCCCGGTGCCGAATCCGAAAGATCTTCGCTTCGGAGCGCGCGGTGAAACCGGCGGGTTCAAAGGGCGCAAGCGCAGTCTGTTCGAGGGCGGAGTCCGGGTTCCGTTCGTTGTCCGGTGGCCGGGCAGAGTGCCAGCCGGTTCCGTGAACGAAAAAACTGTGCTGACGGCTGTGGATATGCTGCCGACACTCTGTGCTGCGGCCGGAGTTCCAATGCCGGAAGGATACACATCGGACGGTGAAAATATGCTGTCCGCTTTTCTGGGGAAAAAAATTCTCAGAACCAAACCGATTTTCTGGAGCTACTTCTACACGCCTAAGGTCATGCGGGGTGGGGTGGAGGTTCCCTGGCCACCAGTCTTCCGGAAAAGTGGAGGCCCCATCACTGGGCGAATCTGTCGATCCGGGACGGGGACATGAAGCTCCTGTATGAATATGCAACCAGACGGACAGAGCTGTATGACCTGAGCCATGATCCGTATGAGAAAAACAATATTGCATCGCAGCATCCTGAGCAGACGGCAGATCTTCTGAAGCGGTTGAGAGAATGGGGCGATGCGCTTCCGCGGGAACCGTCCAGAAACTGCCTGGATCCGACCCATGCTGACGGACATGGGGCGAAGGAATGATGAGAGTCCGGGATTTTCTATGGAGAAATGCATGTTCTGAATTTCATCGGAACATCAAGCGCGATATCGGATATGTCATATCAACGGTGGAATCGTAACTTGCGGACATCTTCAGGAAGATCTTTGGCCGTTTCAGTCCTGCAACCCGGGTTCAACATTTTAGTCTTAAACTGATCTTGTAGACTTTATATATCATTATTTTTTCATCTATTCCGAATGATCACATATAAAATTAAGGGGTTTATATTTATTCGGCAGTCAGTGGTATCATAATTATCTATCTGATAAAGCAGTTCCATCCATGGATTAAATATTGTGTTTTGATACCTTGGTCTTCAGTAATCGGGTTATTAGTTGCGTCTTGTTTGTTGAAAGCAAAAAGAATGCAGGCCTGATTGTCTGGATACGCGTAGAAAAACGGAAAAAAGGAGAAAAAATGAGAGCAGCGATCAAGCAATGGGTCATGTTAGCGCTTCTGGTTCTAATCGGCGGTGTGGCAACTGCAGGGGTGGTCTATGAGGAAAACTTCGATGACGGAGTTGCCAACGGATGGGTTACTGGCGGAACCGCCGGGACCTATACCTACACCGTTTCCGGCGGCATGCTGCAGGGTGTGGACAGTTCATCAGCCGGTTACAGTTTGGATTATGTGAATCAAAACTCATTTATTCCATTCAGCACCGAAAATGACGGCAGCGAGATCATCAAGCTGTCTTTTGATTTCCGAATTGATAATTACACGCTCTCACTGGGTTCTCCGGAAACGTTCCGGTTTCTGTTTCAGCCGCAGGGCCAGGATACCCGGTATGCCCTTGGATTGGGATATGCCGCGGTGAATGGTGTAAATAAAGTGTTTCTGTTTGCAGACAGCGGCTCGACACCGACACCGTCGGCATCCAATGCCATTGGCTATAACAGTGGAAGTGGCACTTGGGATGCTGGGTTCGATCTGGGGTCGACGGTCTCCGATGGAACCGGCGGAGACTTCTTCCGTTTTTCTCTTACTTCTGACAGTACGACGGGCGATATGCAGATTACGGTTGAAAATTTGACGACTGGGACTACGACGACTTATTTGGATACTACTGATCCCTACGTTATGAGTACATCGAAGGGCTGTACTTTGTGGGTGGTGACGGGAGTCTCTTCAGTTGGAACGGTTATGCTGGATAATGTGTCCTTGTCTGCCGTTCCGGAACCGGCGTCAATTGCTCTTACTTTGTTTGCAGGTGCGGGAGTGTTTTTCTTTCGCCGGCTGTCCACGAAATAATCGAATAGATTCCGCCCTGTACTCAGGGCGGAATTCTATTTCCAGCATCATTGATGCTTTTTATTGAATAGGTGGGTCTGCCGAGAACCGTTTTGTTCGGAAATCTGAACGGTCAAAGAAAATCAGGAAGATCCTGAAGTAACCATTAAAAACTGGGAAGGAATGCAGTGAACATGAAGAACAGAACCAAGCTGAGTCAATGGTTGGTGCCCGGTGTTGTTGGCCTGTTTATTCTGATTGGGAATTCGGCATCTGCCGGCGTGGTTTTTGACGAAAATTTTGATGACGAAGTTGCTGACGGATGGATGAAGGCCGGGAATACCGGAACGTTTTCCATTTCCGATGGGGTGTTGAAGGGGACTGATAATGAGGTAAAGGGCTGGAATATTGATTATGTCAGTATGCCCAAGTCATTTGTTCCGTTCAGCACGGCCAATGCAGGCTGCGAAATCGTGACCCTGTCTTTTGATTTCCGCGTGGATGATTATTCAATACCGTTGGGCAGCCCAGAAACATTCCGATTTATATTCCAGGCGATCGGAAATTATACGCGCTATAATGTTGGGCTGGGATATGCGTCCGTGGGGTCGGAAAACAAGGTGTTTCTTTATGCATACAGCGGTACAAAGGTTGCTCCGTTTTCCTTCAATGCCATTGGATATCAGAACGGGAGCTGGATGCCGGGGTTTGACCTGGGGTCCGATGTTTCCAAAGGAACCGGTGGCGCCTTTTTCCACTTTACAATGACATATAACAGCAAAACCGGGGATATGCAAATCAAGGTCGTGAATCTGGATACAGGAGATGCTTCGACTTATTCGGATACATGGGGGCCGTATACCATCGATTCCTCTGTCGGCGGCGCTCTGTTTGTTGTGACAGGTGCAGCTTCAACCGGAACGGTCATGATTGACAACACATCAATGTCTGTGGGTCCGGAATCCCGGTAGGATCGTCTTTTTCCAGTTTTGAATACAGAACATCAGAGTGAATTGACTCTGAATAAACGGGAGCAAAAATGCAGGCTAAGCAGTGGATAGTATTCAGTTTAGCGGGTTTTCTGGTTTTGGCAGGTGCAACAGCCGGGGTGGTCTATGAAGAAGACTTCGATGACGGAGTTGCCACTGGATGGGTAACAGGTGGTACCGCCGGAACCTATACCTACACCGTTTTCGGCGGCATGCTGCAAGGTGTGGACAGTTCATCAGCCGGTTATAGTCTGGATTATGTGAATCAAAACTCATTTATTCCATTCAGTACCGAGAATGACGGCAGTGAGATCGTTAAACTATCTTTTGATTTTCGAGTGGACAATTATACTCTCTCACTGGGTTCTACGGCTACGTTCCGGTTTCTGTTTCAGCCGCAGGGTCAGGATACCCGGTACGCTTTTGGATTAGGATACGCCGTGGTGAATGGTGTAAATAAAGTGTTTCTGTTTGCAGACAGCGGCTCGACGCCGACGCCGTCCGCATCCAATGCCATCGGATATCATGACGGAACCTGGGATGCCGGGTTTGATCTGGGATCGAATGTGTCCAGCGGGACGGACGGATCTTTTTTCCGGTTCCTGATGATATCGAACAGCAGAACCGGAGACCTGCGGATTATTGTGGAAAATCTGTCTACAGGAGAAAAAACTATCTACTTGGATACCCATGGACCCTATGTCATGAGTACATCGAAGGGCTGTTCTTTGTGGGCGGTGACGGGAACCTCTTCCGTTGGAACGGTTATGCT
>JBFWJN010000026.1:0-20516 GCA_050253185.1 Kiritimatiellales bacterium
ATCTGTTTCTCGGTTCATAACCGTTTCGTCATCCCGCCGGATGTCCAGATCCAGCTCTTCACCCGGTCGTTTTCAACGAAAGGAAACGGTCGCGGGCTGGGAACCTACAGCATCAAGCTGATCAGCGAAAAATACCTGAATGGCCGCGTCTCATTTGTTTCCAATGAAGAGCAGGGGACGGTTTTTAAGGTGACATTGCCGAAATCAATCGAATCGTCCGGGGGATGCAGACATGTCGATTGAAATCAAATGCCCGTCCTGCGGAAAGGAAACGTTCCTGAAGCGGGAGCCGGTTTACACCGGTCTGAAAAAAACCGGAGAAGAACTCAGCTGCGCGTCCTGTGGTTTTCGGTTTGCCTCAGAGGAAGACGTTCCGTTCAGGGAACAGGCAGCCGGACCAAAGATTTTCACTGATGCCGACCGGTCGGAAAAAGTGCAGGTCTTTAGCGAGAGCGAAGGCGGCCGGCTCTGTCGGTACTGCGCAGACTACGTGGTGAATCCTTTTATGCAGTATTGCGCGCGTCACAAGCGGGAGGTTCAGGCGACGGACAGCTGCCCTGAGTTTTCTCGCGCCGCTGAGAAAGCGCCGACCCGCAAGCCTCTGTTTTAGGCCGCCCGAGGTTCTTATGGTACGCAAACTGCTTCTCAATTATGAGAGGAGCGGAGGTGTAACATGGGAACTAAGCCAATATTTATCATTATTGCGACAATCACTGCCGTCTGGGCCTTATGGTCGGGGGCTTTGGCCACTGGATTTGAGAAAATAGGCCATTCTGAGGTGTCCAGAATTCTCAAAATCGATAAAGCCGACGGCCGGATTGGAGCGAAGAGCTCTGTTTTTCAGAAAAAGGTCGAAAAAATATCCGGACATCTGCTCGAACTGTTTAATGATCTCGGCGGCGGCTGGTTGACGAAACTGTTCCGGGAACAGCCGGTTGTTTCAGGAATGCTGTTTATTTTTATCGGCGTTTCAGCCTGCGGTGTTGCATTTATTGTTCACCTGATTCGAAGCGACGCCCGCTTCTGATTCAAAATGTTCGCCGGAGCATCATTTCCGTGAGGTCTTTCAGGCGGGTCCCATGGGGCAGTGCTTCCGCCGCCCGGACCGCGCGTTCTGTCAGTTCTTCCGCCCGTCGCCGCGCCGCTTCGGTTCCGAAAACCGCCGGCCAGGTCATTTTTCCCCTGGCTTTGTCAGATCCGATATCTTTTCCGAGCGCCTCAATCGTGGAGCTTTCGTCGAGCAGGTCATCGATAATCTGGAAGGCCAGGCCGGTGCTCTCGCCGTAAGCCGCGAGCGTTTCCAATGTCTGGAAATCTGTACCGGCGCAAAGGCCGCCCATGACACAGGCTGCGCGGATCAGCGCGGCGGTTTTGTTGCGGTGAATATATTCCACCGTTCTCTCCTCCGGAATCTGCCCCTCTGCCTTCAGGTCGGCGACCTGTCCGCCGATGACGCCGCGACTCCCGGCGGCGCGGGCGAGTTCGAGAGCGAGGCGGTTTCCAATGTCTGGAACTTTGGCCAGCACTTCAAAGGCGAGAGTCAGCAGCGCGTCTCCGGCCAGGATCGCAGTGGCTTCGTCGAACTGAATATGGCAGGTCGGGCGGCCCCGGCGCAGCGTGTCGTCGTCCATGGCCGGCAGATCGTCATGAATCAGGGTGTAGGTGTGCAGCAGTTCCAGTGCGCAGGCTGCGGGCAGGGCATCGGAAAGGGTTCCGCCGCACGCCTCACAGGCGGCGATGCACAGGGCAGGACGCAGGCGTTTTCCTCCGGCGAACAGGCTGTAGCGCATGGCCTCATGCAGGGGCTTCGGCGGTTCGTCCGGTGGCGGCAGAACGGCATTCAGCATGTTGTTCACGGCGGTCGTCGTTTCAGTCAGGTGGCTCTGTCGATCTGTCATCCGGCGGATCATAGCTCAAAACCCTTGTTAGTAAAGCAATAGCGGGGCGGTTTGGTTTGACAGTCGCAGGGTTGACAACCTACTATCACGGCTCATTTTCCAGCAGAAATGGACGGCATCAGGCCGGGTGAATCAACAACGTAACGGGGAAACTATGAAAGACAGAAAAGAGTTTTACAACGTACTTGCCGAGATTGATGGAATGCCCTTTGCCGAATATGCCCGGCTGATCGGCGACTTTGACTTTGCCCGGTACGTGATCAAATGCACTCAGATCGATATCACCCAAGATGCAGAAGCTCCTGTCTTCAATGTGCGGGTTCCCCAATCCATCGCCGAACTGCCCGGTCACCTCTACGATTCCCCCGTGCGCCGGACTGCGCTGGAAGACTATCTTACCCGCAACCTTTCAGAAGCCGCCGGAAAAATCGCCCGGTTCAATTCCAGCGGCTGGGCCCGCCGGAATATTCTCATTTCCGAACCGGGACAGAAAATTCTTCCTCGCACCTCCGTGCTCGTGACCAAGGAATACATTGACGCCCGCATCCGCATCGCACTGCCGTATAAAGTCTATGGATCCGGCGAACGCCTGGTGGATGCCGAGATGGCCCGCAAGGTGTTCTTTGAGGATCTTCCTGAAGTCATCAGTTCCAGTCTGTTCTGCTGCAACCTTGAAGTCGGTGAAGTCGAAAACTTTGTGAACGGCATGGAAGATGCCGACCGGATCCGCCAGACGCTGGCGACCATCGGGCTGGTCAGTTTCGTTGGCAAAGGCTCCTTCCTTGCCCGTGAGCACGACAGCGACCTGCCGGACTTCGACAATATTGCTCCGTTTGAAGTTGCGGAAGACGCCGAGACCTCCGTGGATGTTCCCAATGCCGGGCAGGTCAAAGGCCTCGGTATCCCGGGCGGACTGACCGTGGTCATCGGGGATGCCGCCAACGGCCGCAAGGACTTCATGGCAGCCATTGCCGCCGGCGTCTACAACCACATCCCCGGCGACGGGCGCGAAACCGTCGTCACCGTTCCGGACGCAGTTGAAATCACCGCCAACCGCGGGCGCAGCGTTCAGGAAATCAACCTGCTTCCCTTCATCTCCGAAATCGAAGGCGCCAACCCGGCTTCCTACAGCACCCGCGCCGCCGATGCCTTCATCTCGCAGGCTGCATCCACCATCGAAGCCCTCGAAGTCGGAGCTCGTGTGCTCATCATCGAAGAAGGCAAATCATCGCCGTCCTTCCTGACCACAGATGCCCGTATCGCCAGTCTGCTCGGCGAAACCCCGCGGGTCTCGCTGGCCCAGCGCGCCCGGCAGATGGTCGATGAACTTGGGATTTCGCTGATCATCGGCGGTGAAAACCTGATCGCCGAATATATTCCGGTTGCCGACACCGTACTGAAAGTTGAAGACTTCCAGGTCTCGAATGTTACGGAAGAAGCGAAGGCGCTCGATCTGGTTCCGGCTCCTGATGCGCCGGCTGTCAACCTCGGTCCGATGCTCGGCCGCTCGCGCTGGATTATGCCGAGCAGTATTGACGCCTCCGTTGGCAGCAAGGAACAGGTGATTAACGCACTTGAAACCGGTCGTATTCAGTTTGGCCGCTCGGTCATCGAACTTGCCGACGTCAGCCAGATCGCCGACGAGAGCCAGACGCTCACCATCGGCCTGCTGCTGTACTACGCCAAGCTGCGCTACATGCAGGAAGGCTATCCGCTCCGCGAAATGCTCGACATGATCGACCGCGACCTCAGCAGCGAAGGGCTCGGAACCATCGCCCGCGACCTTCGCGGCGATCTGGCCCGTCCACGCCGCTACGAAGTCGCCGCCGCGCTCAACCGACTGCCCACCTTCCGCGTTTCGCACGCCACGGAATAAGCCAGCTGTTCCCTGCAAAAGGCCGAAAGTCGCGGATTCGTTCGGACTTTCGGCCTTTGGCTTTTTGACGTTAAACATGAAAATCGTTGTCCAGCGCGTGAAGGCCGCTTCGGTTAAAGTCGACGGGAAAACGGTCGGCGAGATCGGTGACGGTCTTCTTGTTTTAGTCGGAATCTCGCATGACGACACGACGGCCGATGCCGCCTTCCTTGCCCGGAAAACCGTCAACCTGCGGATCTTCGACGATGAAAACGGCGTCATGAACCGCTCCATACTGGATGCCGGTGGCGCAGTACTCGCAGTCAGCCAGTTCACCCTCTACGGTGACTGCAGAAAAGGCAACCGGCCAAGCTATATCGAGGCCGCCGGACCGGAGAAAGGCTTGATGCTCTACGAGGAATATGTCAAACAGCTTCGCGAACTCGGCCCGCAGGTTGAAACCGGCATCTTCCAGGCCGAAATGGAAATCAGCCTCATCAACCACGGCCCGGTCACATTGATTCTCGAAAGCACCGGAAGAGAATAAGAATCGAATGAGCGGAATCGAAAAAAATTCCTATGCCGACCTGCTGACCGGAATCAAAAACCGAGTGCAGGCGGCGCGGGTTCGCGCCGGACTGGCCGCCAACCGGGAGCTCGTTCTGATGTACTGGGATATCGGTACAGATATTCTCCATCGTCAACGGGAAGAAGGATGGGGCTCTCAAGTCATAGACCGAATCTCACGGGATATAAAGATCGAGTTCCCTAATTTAACGGGATTTTCCCCGCGTAATCTTAAGTATATGCGCGCTTTTGCTGAGGAATACCCTGATCGTGAATTTGTGCAACAAGCTGTTGCACAAATTCCATGGGGACACATTTTGTATCTGTTGCAAAAAGCCAGAGACCCCGAAAAGCGGCTTTGGTACATGCGGCAGGCGATTGAACACGGCTGGAGCCGCAATGTTCTGGCGCTTCACATTGACCAGCAGGACTACGACCGCAAAGAGCTGGCCGTCACCAATTTCAGTGCGACGCTGCCGTCGCCGCTGTCCGATCTGGCACAGGAGCTTCTGAAAGACCCGTACATCTTTGATTTCCTCGGCATTGCCGACGACGCCCGCGGAAAAGAGGTCGAAAATGCGCTGCTGGCGCATCTGCGCGACTTCCTGCTGGAACTTGGCAGCGGATTCGCCTTTGTCGGCAATCAGGTGCGGCTGGATATCGACGACGAGGATTACTACATCGATCTGCTCTTCTATCACCTCAAACTGCGCTGCTATTTTGTCATCGACCTGAAAACCCGCCCGTTTGCCGCCGAAGATGCCGGAAAGATGAATTTTTATCTCAACGCCGTGGACGACCTGTTTCGCCATCCCGACGATCAGTCCTCCATCGGACTGGTTTTGTGCCGCGAAAAAGAAGGCTCGAATAAAATGCTCCTCGAATATGCCCTGCGCGGACTAGAAAAACCGGTCGGCGTTTCTGCCTATAAGCTCACCCGCGCCCTGCCGGACAACTTAAAGCCCAGCCTGCCGACTGTCGAAGAAATCGAAATCGAAATTGCCGAAAAAGTCGAAGAAGACAATGATGGCGAAGCTGGAATGATCATCCGCGAGTGGGTCGAAAAATACAGAACGAGGGGACAAGAGAATGCCAATATTTGAAATGTCTGAAAAAAGGCTCCTGCCGGTAGAGCAGAAAAATTTTTCTGTTGAAAAAGAGCTTCAAACGATGATCGAGGGAAACCTTGAAGCAGTTTTCAACTGTCGCTTCGTGGCAACAGAGTTTTCCACCGGCGCGCAACACGCCGGAAGAATTGATACCTTGGCGCTCTCTGAAGACGATAACCCGGTAATTATTGAATATAAAAAAGTGGAATCATCAGAGCTAATCAATCAAAGCCTCTTTTATTTGCACTGGATCCACGATCACAAAGGCGATTTTGAGATTGCAGTTCAAACGGCTTTAGGTGCTGGGGTTAAGGTCGACTGGTCTGGTGTCAGGGTTATTTGTATTGCTCCGAATTATAAGAAATACGATCTCCATGCCGTTCAGGTTATGGGGGCGAATATTGAGCTGTGGAAATACCGATTGTTTGCAAATAACTGCTTGTACATGGAAGAGGTATTCCAGAATACAAAAGCAGCCTCAGATATCGCTCAGACCGCGAATAAAAATCCAGTCATGGTGGCGGCTGGGAAAAAGGCTGCACAAGTCAGAGCAACGGCTTCCTATACGCTTGAAGAACATCTGGAAGGGAAGTCAAAACCAATACAAGAGTTGATCCACAGCATCAGGGAATTTGTCACGGGGCTGGATTCGGCCATTGAAGAGGTTCCAAAAAAATTCTATGTGGCATATAAGGCTTCTCAAAACATCGTGTGTATGGAGACCAAAAGCAGAAATATTAAGCTATTTATAAAGCTCAAACCTTCTGATGTGTTGGAGCCACCGAAGAACTTCAGGGATGTAAGCAATATAGGACACTATGGTACCGGCGACGTCGAATTCACCATCTCATCACTTGGAGAACTTGAAGAAGTTAAGAAATACATTGAAATGGCGTACAATAAAGTTGGTGGATAGAAGGATTCGCGATCCGGAAAGAAGTTGATCACGAATGGTGGAGACGAAATTTTCCAATGTTTGGAAAACGCGGGAGAGTGGATTTATGAAAACACAAAAGACGACGGTGGGAACGATTAATGAAGAGGTGCTGGCGTTTACGGCCGGGCGCGATGTGGAGCTGGATATGAATCTGATTCAGGCCGACTGCATCGGCACCGCCGCGCATGTGACGATGCTTTCAAAAATGAAGCCCGCCATTATTACTGCCGCTGAGCGCAAACAGGTGATCAAAGAGCTCAATGCAATTGTGGCTTCGGCTGATGCAGGAAAATTTAAAATCCGTCTCGCCGACCAGGATGTGCATTTGGCTGTTGAGCGGACGCTGACTGAAAAACTGGGCGACCTCGGCAAGAAGATTCATACCTGCCGCAGCCGCAACGATCAGGTTGCCGTCGATTTGCGACTTTACGCCCGCGAACAGATTCTCGGAACGCTCGACGAAGCCGCCGCGCTGATTTCCGCGCTGCTGGCCTTCGCGAAGAAAAACGAAAAAGTTCCAATGGTTGGAAGAACCCACATGCAGCCGGGCATGCCGTCATCGGTCGGCCTGTGGGCCGCTGCGCACGCGGAGAGTCTGCTCGACGACTGCGCGATGCTGTTTAACGCCTATGAGCTGAACGATCAGTGTCCACTGGGTTCGGCCGCCAGCTACGGCGTACCGCTCGCCATTGACCGCGAACTGACCGCCGACCTGCTCGGCTTCAGCCGCCCGACGCACACCGTACTTTATGCGAATAACGGACGCGGCAAGCTCGAGTCGATCGTGCTTGGTGCGATGAGTCAGGTGATGCTTTCGCTCTCACGCATGGCGCAGGATTTGATGCTGTTTACCATGCCGGAGTTCGGCTACTTCACGCTTCCGGACGAGTTGACGACCGGAAGCAGCATTATGCCGCAGAAGAAAAATCCGGATGTGATCGAGCTGGTTCGCGCCCGCGCAACGCGGGTGAAAGCCTGCGAAATTGCTGTGTACGATTTGATCAAAGGTTCGGCGGGCGGCTACAACCGCGATCTGCAGGACGCGAAGGAACCGTTCATGGAAGGCATTGCGATGACGCGCGCCTGTCTGCGGGTTCTTTCTCCGTTTGTTCAGGCGATCCGTGTCAACAAAGAAAAACTGCTGGCCGGATTTACGCCGGATGTATTTGCGACCGACCGCGCGCTCGAACTGGTCGGGCAGGGGATGCCGTTCCGCGACGCCTATCACTACGTCAAAGAAAATCTTGGCGAGCTGGCGAACATGGATCCGGTTAAAGCGATTGAGCAGAAAACCCACCTCGGTGCGCCGCTGGGTATCGACTGGGATCTGCTCAAAGACCGGATGACAGCCGTAACGGAAACCGTTCGTGACGAACGCCGCGAAATTGACCGTGCCGTCAAAAAACTGCTGACAGTTAAATAGGGCGCTCAGCGTCCGAATTTCCGGCGGAAGGCACGTCCTTTGGCGATGATTTCCTCTTCGCCGGGAACCATCCGATTCTCCATCAGGATTTTTCCGTCGCAGATCACTGTGTCAATGCACGAGCTGTCGGCGCTGTACACCATGTCGGCGATCAGGCTGTAGCCGGGTGCCAGCCGTTCGTTGTTCAGATCGACCAGCATGCAGTCGGCGAGGGCGCCTTCTGCAATCCGTCCGCTGTCGAGTCCGTAAAACTCCGCGCAGGCCCGCGTTCCCGCATGCCACGCGGTTTCGGCATTCAGTGCCGTCGGCTCGCCGGTAAAGTGTTTCTCGAGCAGGGCGGCGGTTTTAATTTCCGCACCCATGTCGAGGCAGTTGTTCGAGGCGCACCCGTCCGTGCCGATCGCGATCTGCATGCCGGCCTTCTGCGCGTCGCTGAAGCGGAACTTGCCGGAGGCCAGTTTCATGTTGGAGACGGGGCAGTGCAGCGCTTTGACGCCGCGTCCCGCCAGCAGTTCCATTTCCTTCTGCTCCAGCCAGATGCAGTGTGCTGCCGTCACATTCGGGCCGAGAAAACCGATCGAATCGAGCCATGTCGCCGGGCGCATTCCGTGTTTGGCAATGCAGTCGTCCACTTCCTTTTTTGTTTCCGACAGATGCGTATGAATCATCAGCCTGTGTTCAGCCGCAAACTCCGTGCACCAGCGAAGCGACGCCTCGGACACCGTATAAATTGCATGCGGTCCCGGCTGGTAGATGATGCGGTCGCTGTATTGGTCTTTTTCCTCAAACAGCCGCTCATTGAATTCACGCTGCTGTTTCGCCCGCTGCGGGTCGTCGAAATCGATGAACACGGCCGACAGGGCCGCGCGCAGACCCATCTCGTCGACCGCCCGCGCGGTACTGCGCCAGAACCAGTACATGTCGTTGAAAAACGTTGTGCCGGATTTGATCATTTCCAGGCAGGCCAGCCGGGCTCCGTCATAGACGTCTTCCGCCGTCACCTTGTCTTCGAGCGGCCAGATGTGATCCGTCAGCCACGCGTGCAGCTCAATGTCATCAGCATAACTGCGCATGTACGCCATCGCCGCGTGGTTATGCGCATTGTGGAA
The DNA here is from genome assembly GCA_050253185.1 of Kiritimatiellales bacterium. Lineage (GTDB taxonomy): Bacteria > Verrucomicrobiota > Kiritimatiellia > Kiritimatiellales > Tichowtungiaceae > Tichowtungia. The sequence continues at coordinate 8,899 of JBFWJN010000026.1, forward strand.
TGTCGGCAGGATGGCCTTGCCGCTTCCGTCCAGAACCGTGTCTGCCGTTTGATTCGTACAATCGTCGATCCGGACAAACCGGTTGCCGTCAATGAATACATCAACGGTCTGTTCGTTGTGCTGAACCTGTTTAATCAAAATGCTCATATTCTTCACGTCCAACGTCTACGGTCTAAAGCCTCTTTTATACCGCGGGTCCATTTGATTTGGCCAGAAGAGCAGCAAACTCCTCCTCCGGCATCAGGTTTTTCTCGCGCACCAGCTCGGCCAGCGTTTTGCCGGTCTTCAGACTTTCCTTCACCAGCACCGCAACCTGATCGTAGCCGAGCACCGGATTCAGGATGGTCGGCAGTCCCGCACTGCGTTCAAAATAGTTTTTACAGACGGCTTCGTTCGCCGTAATGCCGTTCACGCATTTGTTATTCAGCGCATCGCAGACTCGCGTCAGGATCCGCAGCGATTTGATGATGTTGACGCCGACCAGCGGCATATGCGTGTTCAGTTCCAGCTGGCCGGCCGCGCAGCCCATCGTCACCGCCGCATCGTTGCCGACCACCTGCAGACAGGCCATATTCGATGCTTCGCAAATGCTCGGGTTGATCTTGCCCGGCATGATAGACGATCCCGGCTCGACGGCCGGCAGGTTGATTTCGCCTAGTCCCGTATTCGGGCCGGAGCTGAGCAGCCGCAGGTCGTTCACGATCTTGTTCAGGTCGAGCGCCAGCATTTTCAGTGCGCCCGAAAACGCGCCCATGTCGGACAGGAATTGCGTGATTTCGATGCCGTTGACCGCAACACGGAATTCCTGGCCGGTTGCCTGATTGAGCGCCTTGATGATTTCGCCGCGGAAGGCGGCCGGCGTATTGACGCCGGTGCCGATCGCGTTTCCGCCGATGCCCAGTTCCATCAGATCCATGCAGGCGCAGGCGATACGCCGCTCCGCTTTGCAGAGCGCCTGTCCCCACGCGGCAAATTCCTGTCCAAGTGTGACCGGAACCGCGTCCTGCAGGTGGGTTCGTCCGGTTTTCCAAACCTTGGAAAATTCATGGGATTTGGTTTCCATCGCCGCGATCAGGTTTTCCAGGGTTTGGAAAAGTCCACCGCACAGCTGCACCGCCGCGACGCGAATCGCCGACGGAAAGACATTATTCGTCGATTGGCCCATGTTTACATCGTCGTTCGGGTGAACCGTTTTACGGTCGCCGCGCGTTCCGCCGAGTTCCTCGGCCGCGAGGTTGGCCAGCACCTCATTTACATTCATGTTGCTCGACGTGCCGGAACCGGCCTGGAAAACATCGATTGGGAACTGGTCGTCGTATTTCCCGCTCAGCACGTCGCCGCAGGCGCCGGCAATCGCGACCGCCTTGTCGTGCGGGAGCAGGCCAATCTGCGCGTTGGCGGCGGCGCAAGCCTGCTTGAGCTGGACCATAGCGTAAATCAGTTCGCGCGGCAGCGGCTCGCCCGCCATGTGGAAATTTTCAATCGACCGGCAGGTGTGCACGCCGTACAGCGCGTCTTCCGGCACATTCAGTTCGCCCAGAGAGTCTTTTTCAATTCGCATCGTCTTAATCCCGTTCCGTCAGTAAAGAGTAGAAGCCCAGTATAAGCACAATCACGGCGAACACCGCAAAGGTAATCAGCGCTGCGTAGCCGAAATGCATTTTCATAAAACTCCACGACATGTGCAGGGTGAAAATGTAGGTCAGCATCAGGCTCAGCCGCGACCCGCGCAGAATCAGGCATAGAACCGCAATTAGCAGAAGCAGCAGGATTTCCCAGACGGGAATCACAATCTGTTCCTGCGCGATCAGCTGTGCGAAATCGGCCAGTTTTTCCATAGATCCGCCTGCCTCAGTTCAAAGTTTCTGTTCTTGTGCTTCTTTTAACGGGTTTCTCAGGATTTTAACATCCCAAAACAACCGCGGATTGTACGGATTGATACGGATCAAGAAAGGTAGGGCGGGTTCTCTGAACGGGCCGATGGTTTAGAGCATTTTAAGAAATACTGTGGCCATAGTTTAACGCTCTAGTCGAGTGGAATCACGCAATCCGCAGTCAGAATGTAGGCCGGATGACCTCACCCGGCGTTTTCAGAGAGCGGATTTTTTGTTCTGCAGCAGTTCTTCGGCGTGGAGAAGGGTGCTCTTGGTTAGGTCTTTTCCGCCGAGCATGCGTGCGATTTCTTCGGTGCGCTGATCATTTTCCAGTAACGTGATCTGGGTGAAGGTTCGTCCGTCTTCAACATGTTTGGCTACGGCAAAGTGGTTGTGTCCGCAGACGGCGACCTGCGGCAGATGGGTGATGGCGATGACCTGATGGGTTTCGCCGACCTGGGCGAGCTTATCGCCGACGGCGTTGGCGATTTCCCCGCCGACGTTGGCGTCGATTTCGTCGAAGACGAGCAGGGGAATTCGGTCGTGACGTGCGAGCACGGCTTTAACGGCGAGCATGACGCGCGAGATTTCCCCGCTTGAGGCAATTGAGCGCAGCGGCCGCATGGCTTCTCCGGCGTTCGGCGCGAACCCGAATTCGATTTCGTCGAGGCCGGACGGCGTTGGTGCATCGGTGTCGAGCAGCTGTACTTCGAAGAGTCCGTGTTCAAAGCCGAGGTCGCGCAGTTCGGCGGTGATGGCGTCGGCCAGTTCGTCGGCGACTTTCTGCCGTTTTTTGCGCAGGACGCGTCCGGCCTTTTCCACTTCGGTCAGCGCGGCGGAGCGGTCGGTGTCGATCCGTGCGCGCTGTTCGTCGCGGCCCTGCAGGTCGGCGAGTTTGGTTTTCCATTCGTCGAATTTTTCTAGAATTTCGGGAACGGACGGCGCGTATTTGCGTTTCAGGCTGCGGTAGAGCGCGAGGCGTTCGTCGAGAAACTGCAGGCGGTCCGGTCCGGCGTTGATGTCTTCAACGGCTCCCTGAATGACGGCGGATATTTCCTGGGCAGTGCGCAGCGCGCCTTCGAGTTCCTCGGCCCAGGTTTCGGCTTCGGGAATGTATCTGGAAAGCTGCGAACAGGCTTTGCGCGCGGCGGACAGCCCTTCGAAGGCGGAATATTCAGCTTCGGTCAGCCCGCCGACGGCGGTCTGCGCCAGTTCGAGGATGTTCTGCGCATTGGCGATCTGTTCGTGTTCCTGCTGGGTTTCCGTTTCGTCCTCTTCGGAAATTTTGGCTTCTTCAACTTCTTTGATACGCCACGTGAGCAGGTCGATCTGTTCCTGCAGGCCGGAGTCGTCGACGTTGGCGAGTTCCTGCAGCCGTTTTTCCAATGTTTGGAAAACCCGGTATTTGTCCTGATAGGCGGCGCGTTCGTCGACGAGGTGGCCGAAGGCGTCGAGAATGTCCATCTGCGCGCCGGTGTTGAGCAGTGACTGGTGATCGTACGGGCCGTGCATATCGACCAGCACGTTGCCGAGCGCCTTGAGGACGGGCAGGGTGACGGGAGAATCATTGACCCAGTTTTTTGATCCGCTTTCGGTGATGCTTCGGCGAATGGTCAGCAGGTCGTCCTCGCAGGGCGGCAGGCCGAATTCGTCGAGCACGGCGTTGACGTCGGAGGCGTCCTGCAGTTCGAACGCTGCGTCGATGCCGCTGGAGCTTTCGCCGGTTCGGATCATACTTTTGTCGGCGCGTTCGCCGAGCAGCAGGCGCAGCGCGCCGATGAGTAGCGATTTTCCCGCGCCGGTTTCGCCGGTAATCACCGTCAGCCCACGGTCAAACGACACGGAAACGCTGTCGACCAGCGCCAGGTTACGGATATTCAGACGGCTCAGCATGATGCCGCGCATCTTTCCAGTTTCCGCCCGTTCCGACAATTTCCAAACATTGGAAAATCCGAATTTGTTTTTTCCAGACATTGGAAAATCCGGAACTGCCGCCCTGCAATAGCTTCCAATATCTGGACGCTTCCTGTAGAAGCCTTGTTAACCGGAGGTTGATATGTCCAAAGATGCGGTGGCGCTGTACTGGGATTTCGAAAATATTCACGCGAGTCTGTTTGATGCAAAGAACGGACGGGGTGCCTACAGCAGGCAGGTGCGCGGAGCTTCGCAGCCGGTTCTGGTCGATGTGCAGGCGGTTTATGATTTCGCCGCCACCTACGGCAATGTGGCGATCAATAAAGCGTACTGTCACTGGCAGTGGTATGCCGCGTACCGGCAGGCGCTGCTCAAAACCGCGGTGGAACTGATTCAGATTTTCCCGCCCGGTGCATCCGCAAAAAACGGAGCGGATATTAAGCTGTCGCTGGATGCGCTGGATGATGTGCTGCGTTTTCCGTACATCTCTTCCGTGGTGGTGGTCGGCGGCGACAGTGATTTTATTCCGCTGGCACAGAAAATCAAAACCGCCGGTAAGGAGATGATCGGCGTGGGATGCAGGGGCAGTACCAACCGGCACTGGGCCAACAGCTGTTCGGAGTTTAAATATTATGAATCGCTGATGATCGAGGGGACGACGGTTGCCGAAGAACCGGAAGACGATGAGGTTCCGGTAAAAGACGCGGTCGAGTTGATCACCCGGGCGATCAAGCAGATTGAGGCCAAATCCGGCGACGAGTGGGCTCTGAATTCAAGTGTTCGGAATATGGTCAAGCGGCTGGACCCAACCTTTGACGAAGCGAACTATGAGTGCAAAACCTTCGGTGCACTGCTTAAGAAGTATTCGAGAAAATTCAAGGTCAAGAAGGGCGAACACGATCATCTGGTAAGCCTCAGCGATTAGCCGGCCGAATAGACATCGCCGCCTTCCGTGGCGTTTCACAAGGATTTCCAATCCTTGGAAAAATGCTCTATTTCTTCGGCCGTTCGCCGACCTCTTTCTGTGCGGCCAAGACGGCATCGTCGGCACGGACCAGGCCGGCGCCGGTGCGGGTGTCCTTTCCTTTTTTTTCCAGATCCTGTGCGGTTTTCTCCAGAAGGGTTTTCACTTTCCATGCAGGCAGCTCGGGAGCTGCCGAAAGCATGAGGGCCGCCACACCGGCGATGTGAGGACTGCTGAAGGAGTTCCCCTTGATGCGGCTGTTCGGGTCGATGTAGCCCCGTTCAGCCGCGGCGAGCACCGGATAGCGGGGGCCGGGGAAAGCGCATACGTCCGGTTTGATCAGCCCGGTCGGCAGCGGATAATCACGGTAGAATTCGACGGACTGCCATTCGACGGGGCCGAGGGAGCAGAAGCGCGGAACCTGCAGGTTTTCGTCGAGTCCGCCGGCTGCGATCACGCACGGGATTCCTTCCGGAATACGAATCTGCACCGGAATCGGCTGCGTCTGCTGAAAGTTTCCGCAGCCGGAAACCAGCACGGTTCCGGCGGCAACCGTCTGCTCAGCAAGGAGTCGCCAGAGGCCGCGCTCCTGGTCGAGATCCGGAACGCTGAAGGACATGTTGATGATGTCCGCACCGTTTTCGAGTGCATACTGGAAGGCCTGCATCACCGCCGGGATTCCGGATGCCCTGAGCAGCATGAACCGTGTTCGCGGAGCAACGCCGGTGAGAATGCCGCCGGTTCCGTCCCCGGCAATAATTCCTCCGGTCCAGGTGCCGTGCTGTTTGTCTCCTGACGCCCTGACTTCGCAGGAGTCGGCGGTGAAGTCATATCCGTAGTAATCATCAACAAAACCGTTGCGATCGTCGTCCCGGTCATTGTTCGGGATTTCGCCGGCGTTGATCCAGATATTGTTTCTCAGGTCGGCATGCGCATAATTCGCTCCGCTGTCCAGCAGCGCCACGACGGTGTTTTCTCCGGTGATCTTCAGATCGGACCACACGCGGTCTGCGCCGATTTTTTTGAGGTTCCATGGAATGACGCGGTCTTCGGTGCTGAAGGCGGGTCGGTCGGTCGGTGTTATGATTTCCGACAGTTTCCGTTTCTCCCGGGATGCCGGTCCCGGCCGCTGAGCGAAATAGATGTATTTTACGTCCGGCAGGAGGGCGGTTTTGCGGATTTCCGCCGGAGTCAGGAAGGCCGCCACGGCGTTCACTACCCAGAATGAGGTGGCCTCGACGGGGCGCTGTATTGCGTTTAGAACGGCCTGCTGCTCGCCGTTCCCGGCGATGGCTTTGAGCTGTTCGATGGTGCTGTGTCGCAGCGCAGAGCGCGGGTCACGGTCATGTGCTTCGCAGAAGTGCGGGAACCCGTCTGGCGTTTCCAGCAGCTGGGTCCTGCAGAGCACGATGACCGGAACCGGACTGCGCTGTGCGGATGCTTTTTCCACACGTGGTGATATTTTCTGCGCACTCGCCACGCCGACGAGAACCAGAATCACACACAGACTGTTCAGCCGTTTATTCATTCTGATCCTCGCGGTATATGTTTTTTCCAGGGATTGGAAACTCAGTCTCCGAGCGAGCCGATCAGGCGCAGGAACTCGGTGCGGGTGGCCATCTGTGAGCGGAAGATGCCGTGCATGGCCGAGGTGATCATCTTGGAGTTCTGTTTTTCGACGCCGCGCATCATCATGCAGAGGTGCTGCGCTTCGATGACGACGCCGACTCCCATTGCTCCGGTTTTATCCATGATGGTGTGCGCGATCTGGTCGGTGAGCCGTTCCTGAATCTGGAGGCGGCGGGCGAACATATCGACAACGCGGGCAAGCTTGCTGACGCCGAGAACCTTTTTGTCCGGGATGTAGCCGATGTGGCACTTGCCGATGAACGGCAGCATGTGGTGCTCGCAGAGGCTGTAGATCTCGATGTCTTTGACGATGACCATGTGGTTGTCTTCGGCTTCGAAGAAGGCGTTGTTGAGCACTTCATCGATATTCTGATGATAGCCGTTCGTCAGAAATTTATAGGATTTGGCAACCCGTTTCGGGGTGTCCTTGAGGCCTTCGCGTTCGGGATCTTCGCCGAGTTCCTGAAGCAGTTTATAAAACATTTCTTCCATGACGGTGTCCTTTCTTTAAAAACAGAATGAGCGAAATGAGCGTGACGATCAAGCCGGCGGGTTCGCCGATTGACGAGCTGAGCCGGAAACCTTCCGGTGCGATGAGGATGTAGGTGGTGCAGACGGCGGTCATGAAGACCGCCGGCAGCGTGGCGATCCAGTGGTTTTTTTTCTGCTGCATCATGTACATGCCGGCCATCCAGAGCACGATGGTGGCAAGGGTCTGGTTGGCGAAGCCGAAGTAGCGCCAGATGATGCCGAAGTTCATGCGGGTGACGAGCCACGCGACGGCAAAGAGCGGAAGGGTGATGAACAGCCGGTGAAGAACCGGTTTCTGCGAATAGTTGGCGAAGTCGGCGATGATGAGCCGTGCACTGCGGAAGGCGGTGTCGCCCGAGGTGATCGGGCAGGCGACGACGCCGATGATGGCGAGCAGTCCGCCGACTCTGCCGAGCCACGAGTTGCAGATTTCCTGCACAGCCCATGCGGCGTTGTTCCCGTGTTCCGTCATGGCGCTGTTGAGCCCTCCGGTGTCCCCGAAAAAGCTCATGGCTGCGGCGGCCCAGATGAGGGCGACAATGCCTTCGGCGACCATGGCGCCGTAGAAGACGCGCCGGCCCTGCCGCTCATTGGCGATGCAGCGGGCCATCATCGGCGACTGGGTGGCATGGAAGCCGGAGACGGCGCCGCAGGCGATGGTGATGAATAGCAGGGGATAGAGCGGATATTTTTCCGGATCGGTGTGGAGGTTGTGAAGGTGGCTGAAGGTCAGTTCCGGAATCGGGGCCTTCAGGAAGATCATTGCGCCTAGAAGTCCAATGGCCATGATGAACAGAACGGCGCCGAACAGTGGGTAGATCCGTCCGATGATTTTGTCGATCGGCAGCAGGGTCGCGAGAATGTAGTAGGCGAAGATGGCAATGATCCAGAAATCGTTGACGTTGGCTGCGGTGAACGGGCCGATGTTGCCGCTGAGTCCGCTCAGGATTTTTGCCGGGCCGAGGATGAAGACGACGCCGACGAGCAGCAGCAGGATAACGGAGAATCCGCGCATGAACTGCCTGAAGCCGTTCCCCAGGTACACGCCGACCACTTCCGGGATGCTGGCGCCGTTATGGCGGCAGGAGAGCATGCCGGAAAAATAGTCGTGGACCGCGCCGGCGAAAATGCAGCCGAAGACGATCCACAGAAAAGAGGCGGGGCCGTACATGGCTCCAAGAATCGCGCCGAAGATCGGGCCGAGCCCGGCGATGTTCAGGAACTGGATCATGAAAATTCGCCACTCGGGCATAACGACGTAATCGATGCCGTCGTTGATTTTCACTGCGGGTGTCTCGCGCTGTTCATCAATACCGAAGATTCGCTCGATGAATCGACCGTAAATGAAATAGCCGGCAATCAGGGCCGCCAGCGCAATCAGAAAACTAATCATAGAAGAGCTCCTTTTTGTTAATTCGCGGCGAACCGGGAGATGATGAAAAACAGGCTGAACCCGCTTAGGAAGAGCATCCCGGCCCAGCTCAGGATGCGCATGGCTTTGCCGGGGCGGTCGGCTTCGGGCATGAACGACGCAGTGACGATGCGGTAATTAATGATTGCGAAGACCGGTGCGGCCAGAAAGGCGAGGATCATGGCAACGTCGAGCATCGTTTTCAGGCTGTGGGTGCAGAGTTTAACAGTGGCGATGGAAAGCAGGGTTGTGATCACAACGGTGACTGCATAGATGCGCCGGAACGATCCCTTCCATGCAGGCACCAGCCGCTGCAGCGAGGCGGCCAGCGCGCGCGGATAACCGTCGACACAGGTGAGCGACGTGCTGAACATGGTGATGAAGGCGGCGAGTGCGACGATCGGACGGATCCAGCCGCCAAGCGCGCGGGTGTAGAGTTCGACAAACTGTCTGGCGAATCCGGCGCCGGCCTGAAAGCTTTCACCGGAACCGAACATGATCAGCGCGCCGAGCGAAAGAAAGATGACAGCGAGCAGGGCGGTGGCGATATAGCCGATGTGAAAGTCGATCTTTGCTTCACGGACGGTTGCCGCGTGGCCGGTTTCGGTTTTGCGTTCCATCATCCAGAGCGATGACCATGCGGAGAGTTCGATCGGTGCCGGCATCCAGCCCATCAGGGCGATCAGGAAGAGAATTCCTTCGCGGTTCCAGACCGGCGGCGGCGCGGATTCCAGCCGCAGGCCGCCTTTGTAATGTACCGCGGCGGCCAGTGCGATGACGGTGGCCAGCGCCAGCAGGGAAATCTGAATTTTCATGACGCGGTCGAGCCATTTATAGCGGCCGAGCAGAATCAGCGTTGTGCAGACGGCCAGTACGACGACAGTCCAGCCAAACGGATGCGGAGCCGTGCAGAACAGTTCCGAGGCGAGAATCCCGGCAATCAGCGAAACGCCCGCTACATTGGCCACGGTGGTGAACAGGTTCAGCAGGAAGAAAACCGGCAGTTCCCAGCGGCCGAGGCGGCGGTAGCCGTCGAGGACGGTTTCGCCTGCGGCGGCGGTATAGCGCTGGCCGTATTCAAAGAACGGATATTTGAGCAGGTTGATCAGCAGGACGATTCCGAGCAGCGAAAAGCCGTAGCGCGCCCCGGCGGTTGTGGAAGCCAGCAGGTGGGAGCCGCCGATGGCCGCGCCGGCCATCAGAATGCCCGGACCGATGCTTTTAAGAAGATTCTTCCGGCGTTCAGAACAATTCATAATGCGCTAGTTTTCCAATGTTTGGAAAAAACAGCAATGCTTTTTCCAATGTCTGGAAACCTCAGCGGTCGAATTCGAGCCGCAGGCCGTTCACATTGCCCTGCGGGCCGTTCTGCCATGCGATCTGCCCGGAGACGATGGTGGTGTCGACGGACGAACGGAAGGTGACGCCTTCGAAGGGCGACCAGCCGCATTTGTAGAGGATATTTTCTTTGCGGACGGTCTGCGGCCGGTTGAGGTCGATCAAAGCGAGGTCGGCCCAGCAGCCTTCACGAATGAATCCGCGGTCTTTGACGCTGAAGATTTTTGCGGGCGTGTGGGCTGTTTTTTCAGCGATGAGTTCGAGGGACAGCAGGCCGTTGTGGTAGTGCTCAAGCACGGACGGCAGCGCGGACTGGATGACGGGCATGCCGGAGGGAGCGGTCCAGTAGGTTCCCGATTTTTCCTCGAGGGTATGCGGGGCGTGATCGGTGCCGATGGTGTTGAGCCGGTCGGTGAGCAGTCCGCGCAGCAGGGCCTCGCGGTCGGCGGCGGTTTTGATGGCCGGGTTGCATTTGAGGTGCGAGCCCAGTGTGTCGTAGGCGCTGCTGTCGAAATGCAGGTAGTGGACGCAGGCTTCGGCGGTGACTTTGCGGACGCCTTCGTCGCGCTCAACACAGAATTCGTTTTCGCGCGGGCTGCTGATGCGCGCGACGCCGTCGTCGAACAGGTCGAGTTCGCGGGCGGTGCTGACGTGCAGGATGTGGAGCCGCGCATCGTGTTTGCGGGCGAGCTCGACGGCGAGCTGCGACGAGCGGACACAGGCTTCTTCGCTGCGGATGTGCGGGTGTGCGCTGAACGGGGTTTTGTCGCCGTATTTTTCGCGGAAGATGGCTTCGTGCTGCCGGATGATTTTTGAGTCTTCGCAGTGCGCGGCGAGGTTGACGGGGCATTCACGAAACAGGTCTTCCAGGGTCTGGAAACGGTCGACGAGCATGTCGCCGGTCGACGAGCCCATGTAGACTTTGACGCCGCAGACGGTTTTTGGATCGACGGCCTTAATCTGATCGAGGTTGTTGAGTGAAGCCCCGAGGTAGAAGGAATAGTTTGTTGCCATTTTTTGCGCGGCGATGGCGAATTTTTCTTCGAGCCGCTCGAGGGTGACGGCCGGCGGGCTGGTATTCGGCATTTCCATGACGGAGGTGACGCCGCCGGCAACGGCGGCGCGAGATTCGCTGTACATGTCGGCTTTGTGAGTCAGTCCGGGTTCACGGAAGTGGACGTGGCAGTCGATCATGCCGGGAAGCAGCGCCTTGCCCTCGGCGTTGATTTCGACATCTGCCGGTGCGTTGATGGTGCCGTCGATCCGGTCGATTCGTCCGTGCCGGATCAGTACGTCGCCGGAGCGGGTGATGCCTTCGTTTACGATGTCTGTGTTTTTGATCAGGATGGTTTGCATAGGAGTTTCCTTCGCCAGAGGATAATGATTGCGGTCAGAACCATAAAGGACGAATAGAGCTGACCTTTGGTGAGCCAGCCGAAGTAGATCGTGCTGTCCGGTTCGCGGAAGAATTCGACGGTGATGCGCGCGACGGCATAGAGGATCAGAAAGGCGGCGCTGAGCGCCCCGTTCTGTTTTCCCCAGCGCGTGCGGCGGATCAGCCACAGGGCGGTGAAGAGAATGACACCTTCACCAAGCGCTTCGTAGAGCTGGGACGGGTGGCGCGGCGTTGGAGCCGGGTCGCCGGCCTGCGGAAAAATGACGGCCCACGGAACGTCAGTTGGACGTCCCCACAGTTCGCCGTTGATGAAGTTGGCAATGCGACCGAAGAAGAGGCCGGCCGGCGCGGCGAGGGCGAGGCCGTCGGTGAGGTTCCAGAAGGAGACTTTTTTATGCCGGGCATACCAGAGGACGACGAGTAGTACCCCGAGCATGCCGCCGTGGCTGGCCATGCCGCCTTCCCAGACGCGGAAGAGAAAGAGCGGGTCGGGGAGGAAATCGCCGAAGGCATAGAACAGCACGTAGCCGAGCCGCCCGCCGCAGAAAACGCCGTAGATGG
>JBFWJN010000027.1:0-20458 GCA_050253185.1 Kiritimatiellales bacterium
CGGCTGATTGCAATCTGTTCTTTACTGATGGAATACGTTACCCACACACTGTCTTCTGTGACCGTCGCATTCGGATACTGAAACCCCTGTCCTTTATGATCCCCAGCATGTCTCTCGCGAGGATATGCCGCTCCGGCTCTCAGCACACCGGCCTGATCAAAATGTATTCCATCCCTGGATCGGACAAAAAGAAGCGGATCGCGCTGCCACAGCTTATCCAGAAAGTTCCCGACCAGAAACACACTGCCATCCGGAAGCACTCCGGAGGCAGTCTTTGACGGGCTGTCCGGAATATTTGTTTTTTTCGCAATCGACCATTTATCGGTTTTGGGGTCCCGCAAGGCGGCATAGAGTCTCATGCTCCGGCTCAGATCCCGGTAAACTCCGACCTCTTTCCCGTCCGAGCGAATAAAATATGTCGGCTCACAAAACGCAACGCCTTCATCTTCGATCTCTGGAAAAGAATACCGCCGGGACCGGTCTTCCCGGATTTTTTTCAGAGCGATCAGGTCTTCCCGGGTCGCGTCATCCTCGGCCTGCAAACAGGACAGAATGCCCTCATTCTCATAGCCTTCAGGAATCTGATCGGCGAGCCAGAACCGCAGCGCACCAAACGTGCCGTCGTCGTGAATTCTCCTGGCAATCAGGCCGACATCCTTATGCACAGGCACCAGTGTCTTTTCCTTATTCCACTGAACAATCTCTTTGACCTGCGCGACAGAATACAATCGACCGTTTACCTCTTCAAACCCGCCATAGATTCCGGTCCCCGGAATACCTTTCTCCGCCATCGGACCGATTGAATCAAATAAAACGGTCGGTTCCGACCAGGTGCGAAGATCCTTCGAAAATGAAAACAGCATCCGTGTCCCGGCAGCGCCCTCATATTTATCATGCGAAAACCAGGTCACAAAAAGACGGCCATTAAAAAAGCGAACCATCGGACCATGATTGAACATTCCCAGCTCCTGAGAACCGGGAAATATCGTGTAATGCTCCACGTCGGGAAGAATATCCAACCCGGCATCCGGACGAGCCACATCCGGTTGAGGCGCATCCCATTGAATACAGGCCGCTTCCTGCGCCGCCGGCACCGATGCGCACAATAAAAGCCCCGCCCCAAAAACAATCCGTTTCACTGCGTTACTCATCACCACTCTCTTTTTCTATAGAAGCCCGGAGAAAAGCGTCTCCGGGCTCTCCGTTGGCATCATTTGTAAAAAGCCGTTTATTCTATTTCCGAACCAGCTCCACATCATCAAATGTCACAACAGCCTTTGAGCGTGACGAGCCGTCCACCATCAGAATCGGGCGAACACTCGCCGCATTATCCGGCGCTTCTCCACTTACAGATACCCGGGTCCATCCCTGATCCTCCGTGATGACCTCACTCTCCACAGACTTGAGGGATGGATACGTTTTTTGAGCATCCAGCCACTCCAGCACCAAATACACCCTGGTCCCCGCCATCTGCTCCGCCTTCACCCAGGCAGAGAACTCATACGTCTCTCCTGCAGAAGCCTTCGGCACGAAATTGTTCAAGAGGTACCACCGCTCCACGTCACCGCGAGGATTCACAATAGCTACAGCTCTTGATCCTGAATGGACTTCGCCCCCGGCGATCCCATTTTTGACGTAGACCGATGCGGCATTATCCTTGCCGCTGATCCGGGCGATCCAGCCGCCGACTGGACCGCTGTCGTCGCGGTTGCCCTTCTCGAAACTGTTTTCAATCAATACCTCAGCATTCGCACCGGACAACCCAAGAAAAAGCATCAATACGACCACAAAAAACTTCATTTTTTCCACCCCCGAATTTTTTCCAAACGTTACAGATTTATACAAACAGGACTTCGCAGAAACAGCAAAGTCCCGTTCGGCATCGCTTGTCAGTGAAGAAGCGCACGTCTAAGGATCAGCACCGCACAACCGAAGAAAGAAAACAGTCCCATCGTCGCCGGCTCAGGAATGGACTGCACCAGATACTCATCAAACGTAACAGTGGCTGTTGACGAAGCTGAACCATCAACCATCAGCATTGGCCGCAGTTTGACTGCACCTGTCGGCGCCACGCCACTCACCGTCAGATGAGTCCAGTCCTGATCCGTGGAAATCGAGGTGCTTGTTATTAAAGATATGCGATTATCGCTACTGTCCAGCCAGTCGATTTCAATATAAGTCGACGTAAGCGCCATATCGGCCGTTTTCACCCAGACACTGAGTTCATATTCTGTTCCTTCTGTGATCAAAGGGGAAGATGCATTCAGCTTATACCAGCGCTCCACAGGCCCATACGGGTTCACAATGGAAAGCGCCCCTACGCCGGAATAGACGGTATCACCTGCGATCCCGTCTGTTATCCAAATCGCCTGAGCCGTGTTGGTGCTTAGTTTAGAGTTCCATCCAGCTTTATTGGCGTCAAAACTGTTGCTGTCAATCAGGTCTGAATATCCGCTCAACACAGACATTACAATGATCGAAAAAACAACAGACCGAATTATCCTGTATACATTCATCATTTACTCCTTTCGCTATTCATCCCTAAATCAAACCCTCTGTATCATTCGCAATAATTGTACGACAGCAGACCCAAAATGGAAAAATTTTTTTGTGATAGAAGTTTAGCAGAACGTGATCTGTGATCCGTCAAAAAACAGGATGCCCCCCTGTACCGGTCGCTATTTTTGACTTTCCCTATACGCCATAGATCTGCTTTTAGCAGGCGAAACCCCATCAAACAGGCCCATCAGGAACCTCAAGAAAAAGTTTGCTTATTGTGACGTACAGCACGCTTTCGGAACGAAGGCCGTAAATATCTTTCATCTGGCCGACGGACCGACTCCATGGAACGAGGTGAGCTGTGAAAACAGAAAGGAATACAAAGTCGGGAACGACTATATCAGAGGTGTCTTCTCCTGATCCCACACCGTTAGATTGGTAAAGTTCTCTACCCGCGACTTAAAGAAGATGCTGGCAATCAGGGCGGTTATCATTGTCAGCGTGTTTCCGATGAGGGCTGTGAAATAAAGATCAACGGCAATCGACCACTGATCCGGGAGAAGGCCCCGTTTCGACATCAGAATATAAGCGGTAACCAGGGCATTCACAGCCAGCGCCGTCCAGATCGCCCGCACATCTCCGCACCGTGTAAAGATCCCGACCAGAAAAACGCCAAGTATTCCGCCGCCGCAGATACTGCCGATGATCAATCCCAAGTCGTTCAGTGTTTTCGCATTGGAAATGTAAAACAGCCATGCGCCGGCAACCATCAGCAGGGAAACAAATCCGGCGGACAGGAACCCGGCCGTCAGATAATGCTTATCGGTTTTGTTTCTGGCGATATACGGTTTGTAGATATCCCGGACCCAAACCATGCTGGCCGCATTGATGCTGGAGCTGAGTGATGACATGGCGGCGGCCAGGGCTCCGGCAATCACCAGACCGGTCAATCCTGCGGGCACATAGTTTACAACAAAGTAGGGAACGATTTCTTCCGCCTTCCGAACTCCGGTGAGCATTTCGGCGACGACCGGGTCGGGATGAAAATAGAAGTACGCCCAGAGCATGGTTCCGGAAAACAGGAAACTGGCCCAGATCGGAACCGATGCCCCTGCCAAGACATAAATGGCTTTGCGCGCTTCTTTCGGAGATTTTGCAGAGCACCAGCGCTGGATACTCGTCTGGTCAAACTGTGTATTCAGATACTGAACAACCCCCATAATCAGCAGCATAATAAAGGTCTTGTTCGACAGTGAAAATCCGTTGCGAATCGGCTCCAGCATACCGGTTGCAGGATTCAGGTCCTTCATCATCGACAGCTTCCCGTGCTCTGCCGCCGCACGGATCAGTTCCGGCAGTCCGCCCGGAGTCTGCCAGATGATAATGGCAACAATGATCACGGAGCCGAAAATAAGCGTCACCGTCTGCAGCACGTCTGTCCAGATGACCGCATCAAACCCGCCGCTCACCGTATAGAGTGCGGTAACGCCTCCGGCAACCAACAAACAGGCCATAAAATTCAGCCCGGTCACGGAGTGGATCAGCAGGGAAATCAGATAAAGAATCGTACTGATCCGGATGATCTGCATCAGGAAGAAAATAGAGGCAGCATAGCAGGACACAGAACCTCCAAAGCGTTTTGCCAGATATTCATAGGCCGAGGAAATGGTTCCGCGACGGAAAAACGGAAGCAGCACAAACGCCCCGAACAAGGCCACCGCCGGGAAACTCAGCGTAATCGTCATTCGAACCAGCGACGTTTTGAATGCATCCGCCGGATGAGAGAGAAAGGTGATCGAGCTCATACTGGTCCCGACCAGACTCAGCCCCAGTGCCCAGCCGGGAAATGAGCGGCCACCTAAAAAATACTCTTCCGTACTCGTATTCTTTTTTGAAAAGAAAATGCCGATGCCAATCGTCAGCGCGAAGTACAAAACAAGAACAACAATATCCGCCCAATGAATAGTCATATCTTCCTACTTCTTCGGCTCAGCTGTCCGATTGTTCAATCCGGCAGGCCTGCCAGCCTGCATCGAGCAGCTCTTTCAATTCCGCGCGCAGGCCATCGTATTCCGGGTCCAAAGCCAGATTGCGGGTCTCGGTCGGATCGGAGCTGTAATCGAATAACTCCTCATGGACCGCAGCTCCGTTTTCGCCTTCGTAAAATGTATAGCGATACCGATCCGTGCGCACAGTCCGGCCGTGTTTATAGTCCGGTTTTAAATCGTGATACTGCGGCATACGGTGCGCGAAAACCGCTTTTTTCCAGGGTTTGGACGGATTTCCCATCAGCGGCGCAAAACTGGATCCTTCGAGATAATCCGGCTTGTCCAGGCCGCATAGATCGCACAACGTCGGGTACACATCGACATGCTCCGTCAACCGGGATGTACTTTTCCGGCTCGGCTGATACCCGGGAACATGTATCAGCAGCGGAATATGGAAAGACGGCTCCCACATATTGTGTTTGCCCCAGTAACCATGCTCGCCGATTGTAAATCCATGGTCGGTGGTCACGACAATGATCGTATCATCATATCGCCCGGCTTTTTTGAGCGCCTCGACCAGCCGTCCAACCTGCGCATCGTAAAAACTGATTGTGGCGTAGTGCCCATGAAGCATTTCTTTTTCTTCTTCATAGTCGGGATGCCAGACCTTGTCATACGAATGCTGCCAGTAATACTGCGCAGGTTCCTTGTCACCCATCACCCAGTCCGGAGTTCCCGGAGGCTGATCCGCCGCGCCGGGAATAGTTAACCGGTCACGATCATATAACTCCCAGTATTCTTTCGGCGCGCACCACGGCGTATGAGTCATTTCATAGCCGACCGCGAAGAAAAACGGTTCTTTCCTGTCATACGCCTCAATGGCCGCCACAATCCGGTCGGTAGCCTGCCCGTCAACATAGGCCGCATCGCTGCAGTTGCCGGCCTCCGTTCCCGGCCCGCGGAAACGTCGGAATTCACCCTTGATTTTACGCCCCTGCTCCTGCAGCGCAGCAATCCGGTCGCGAATAAAATCGAGCGACTCCGGATTAGCCCAGTAACGCATTTCCTCCCAGGCATCTTCCGGAATACCCGGAACGTTTTCTGGATGGGACGGCAGCCAATGCGGTCCGCTCCAGGATTCCGGATCGGTTTCGAACCCGTGCAGAACCTGCCAGAAGCACTGCGAGTAATAGCCGTTCTCCTTAAAGTGCTGAGGAAGGGTGTGATAATCCTTCCCCATTTTTTGGCGGAACGGCCCCCAGAACTCAGAGTTGTCATACCGCTCGGTGGTCATGGGCCGGCACCCGCTGATCAGATTGGCCCGCGATGGCCCGCACAGCGGCCACTGGCAATAATGCTTTTCAAACACCAGGCTTTCTTCGGCAGCCAACGCATCAATATTCGGCGTCACTGCATGAGGATCTCCAAGACAGCCCCATCGATTACTGATATCGTGGGCAACCACAAATAAAACATTCTTTTTCTTCACCCTCATCTCCGTCTGTTTATTTAAAAACTCATTCAAGGTTGCGGGAAAATGCCGCAGTCATCAAACGTGACCACCGCATCCGACCCCGACCCTGTTGCTTCAACCATCAGCAGCGGGCGCAGTTTAACGGCTCCTGCCGGAGCCGTTGCCGCAACAGCCACTTCGGCCCAGTCCTGATCATGGACAATTCGATCGCTGAGAACACTGCTAAGAAGCCGGTCCGAAGAATCCAGCCAGTCGATCTGGATATACGTATTGGCCAGCTCCATATTTTCGGCACGTATCCAGGCACTGAACCGATATGGTTTCCCGGCATCAACGGCCGGAGAACCCGAATTGATTACATACCAGCGCTCCACCTTGCCGACCGGATTCGAGATAGAAACCGCCTTCGCACCGGAATGAGCTGTTTCTTCACTTTTTTCAGTGAGATATGTGGCCGTCGTTGAACCTGACACCCTGGATTTCCACCCTTTAGACGGTGAATCATCTCCCAATTCAAAGCCGCCGTTTTCGAGTAGATTGTCGGTTATTGGAATCCGGGTGATCGCAATCCGTTCCTTGCCATCCGAGTAGGCGACCCACAGGGAGTCGTTCGCCACGATCGCATCGGGATACTGAAAACCAGGCCCTTTGCCATCACCACTTCTTTTTTCCCGCATCATTGCGGCCCCGCAGCGCAGCGTATAGGCTTCATCAAAATGAATTCCGTCTTTTGAAAATGCGATGATCAGCGGGTCCCGAAGCCACAGCTTGTCCAGAAAGTTCCCGATGATATATGCCCGGCCGTCCGGCAGGTTCCCGGCCGCTGTTTTAGAAGGGCTGTCCGGAATATTTGTCTGCTTCGCCGGGAGCCATCGACCGGTTTCTTTGTCACGCACAGACGCATAGAGGCGGAGCTCCCGCTTTTTATCTTCCCGGTAAATACCGACTTCTGTTCCGTCCGGGCGCATGAAATAGGCCGGCTCACAAAACCAGGTTCCCTCATCGGACGTTTCCGGAATGGCGTAATGGTCGCGCTTTTCTTCATAAAACGAGATCAGCCCGGCCATATCGCTGCGCATCTCTTCATCCGGCTCTTCAGTATACGGACGCAAGTCCATCCCTTCATATCCTTCCGGGATTGATTCACTGAGCCAGTAACGACGGGGCGCGGCATGACCGTCACCATACACCCGCTTAACAATTCTCGGTAAATCGCGCCGCTCGGGCACCCAGTGCCGACCATTTTTCGACCAGTTAAAAAGTTCTGTCACCGAAGCCGTTACATACAGCCGACCATTGATTTCGTTAAAGACCGGCCACATGGCGGTTCCCGTAACGCCCTTGAAACCCATCTCTCCGATGGAATCAAGCAGGACGGCCGGCTCCGACCAGGTCTCGAAATCTTTTGAATACGAATAGAGCGCCCGCAACCCGGCGCTGCCTTCTGCAGATTCATGAGAATACCAGGTAACGAATAGCGTCCCTTTGAAATAATGCAATACCGGACCGTGATTGAGCATGCCGAGCTCGCGAGAGCCTGAAAAAATCGTATAGTGCGTCGTATTGGGAAGAACCTCAAAACCCGCAGTCGGACTGTTTATATCCGGCACTGGCGCATCCCACTCAATATACGAATCCGGCTCTCCTGCGGCACACAACACCCATCCGCAGACAAACGTCGTTAAAACATATTTAAATCTGCTCATATCACTCCTCGTCGTCAGTTCTAAACGGACTGGCCGGGAGACCGGCAGCATTATAGAGATTGCAGCCTTCCGGGTTCGAGGCCCAGGCATAGCGGACTGCGACCGGAACATCGATCGAGTCGCTCCAGATATCGACAGTATCCCTTCCGCTGATCCGGGCATCCGCCCAGACCCATTTTTGATCTTCCCCGCAAATCTGGAACCGCTTGAGAGGCTCATCGCTCTTTTGAACCGGGGCCCAAACGTTCTCTTTCCGGCCCACCATCAAACCGCCGCCCGTTTCACGGAAATGAATCACCACACGATTCCCGTCAAACTGCGCCCTGTCATAGAGGGGCCCGGAACATACAACATCTTTCCCGTATTCTTTGGCCAGCGCCCATAGCGCCAGTCGTCGACCGACTTCGATCTTATTGCGGGGATGGACATCTTTTTCTTCGCCGATATCAATCGCAACGGCCATGCCGGTATGCGGAAGAGAAAGTGTTTTCAGCTGCGATTCCCGCACATTGGCCCAGGTATCCGAATCCACGGGGCGTTCTGACGGAGTCCGGAAATTGGCCAGCTGCACAAAATAAAACGGGAAATCTCCCTGTCCCCAATAAGCACGCCACGCCTGAATCATGGAGGGGAACGTCTGAGCATAAGAACGGGACTGGTCGGGCTGATCATTGGATTCCCCCTGATACCAAATCGCGCCGCGAATGGCATACGGGATCAGCGGAGCAATCATGGCATTATAAAGCGTGGACGGATAACGCGAGGTTTCGGACGGCTTCTTTCCCAGCATCTCAATTGATCCCGGAACTTTTTTACCGGGGTTCTCTTGTTTCCACCTTTCCACCTTGGCCAGCCCCGCGTCGCGGGAAAACTCCGCTTCGTCTCTCTCCCGCTGCTCCACATACGCCAGTCCGGCCTCATGATTCAGCAGCGCCTCCCTCGGCGTCCAGGGCTGAATCGGCGACCCGCTCCATGCGCTGCGAATAATTCCGACCGGAACATTCAGATCACGGAACAGCTCGAGCGCAAAAAAATACGCCGTTCCGGAAAATCCGCCGGCGGTCTGCGGAGAGCAAACCTGCCAGAGCCCCCCGACACGATCCTGCGGACCGTCCGGCGCGAGTCCTGAATAGACCGCCATCTGCCGAATCAACGGATAATCCGCTTTAAGGATTTCATCGGCGATCCGCGTCGGCTTCCCGTTCTGGGTCGCCAGTCCGTTCAGCCCGTAATGCATGTTCGATTGACCCGAACAGAGCCAGACTTCGCCAACCAGCACGTCGGAAATAACCTTTACGTCGCTGCCGGAAGAAATCCGCAACTGCCGGGCTTCAGAACACACCTCCAGCGGATCGAGATCGATCCTCCATTTGCCCTTTTCATCTGCGGTCGTCTGTTTTTTCTGACGGGCAAATTCCACGCAGACCGCCGCCCCGGGATTCGCCCGGCCCCAAACCGGCGCCGGCTGATTCGCCTGAAGAACCATGTGATCTGAAAAGATGGACAGCATATCCAGTTCGGCATGGACCACTCCTGCCATGAAGGCGGTCCAGACAATGACATGTAGAATTTTTTTCATAAGAGTCATCCATTGATCAGTTCATTATTTCTGCGGAACCAGACGGACAGCCAATCCGCCGCTGGCGGCCAAATGGATATCCAGCGTGTCGCCTGCGGTCACCGTCCGGCTTTCGACCACCAATGATTCCGGATTGGTTTTCCAGTCGGCATTTGGACCGTCCCGATAAATTTCAGCCGTGTAACGGCATCCCGCATCAAGGAACTTTAATGGAATATGGACATCCCGGGGGTTTTCATCTGTCAGGCTGCCGACATACCAGTCTTCCGAACTCCGATCCTTCCGGGCCACCGTAATGAAGTCTCCGATTTCACCGTCCAGCACCTGTGTGGTTTCCCAGTTCGTCGGGACATGCTCAATGAATTTGAGAGCGGGATGCCCTTCATAGTTTTCCGGAAGATCGGCCGCCATCTGCCAGGGGCTGTAAAGGACCACATAAAGCGACAGTTGCTTGGCTACCGTCGTCTGGACCCGGGTCCCGGGAACCCGCTCGTAATCAAAGTTGACAATACCCGGCGTAAAGTCGATCGGCCCGGCCAGTCCGCGCGTAAACGGAATGGTTGCCAGATGCTCCGGCGGGTTCCCGCCGTCTGCAGACCATGCGTTGTATTCCTGCCCGCGCAGGTTTTCGGAGGCCATCATATTGGGCCAGGTGCGTCGCAGACCGGTCTGCATAATGGATTCATGGCTGATCACCATCAGGTGATATTTGGCGGCGATTTCGAGCACTTTCTGGAAATGCCGCACCCCGAACTGACTGGTATTCAGTTCTTTGGCGTCCATCATTTCCCGCATATCCGAAGCCCGGCGTCCAACATATCCCGTTTTAACCGCACGAACCCCATTGCTCTGGTACAGCGCAAACGCATCGTCCAACTGCGCTTCATAGTTTGCAATCGCTCCGCCGGTTTCGTGATGCCCGATCAGGCGAACACCTTTCGAAAGTCCATACGTGCAGACTTTTTCAATATCAAAGTCGGGGTATGCCTTGGTGAAACTGAAATTATCCAGACGATTCATCCATCCGGGTTTCCATCCTTCGTTCCAGCCCTCGACCAGCACGCCTTTGAAACCGTGCTCTGCGGCGAAGTCCATATACCGCATTGTATTTTCAGTCGTGGCACCATGTTTCGGCCCGGCGCCCCACGTATAGTTTCTCAGATGGATCGCCCACCAGATCCCGATATATTTCCCGGTCTCAATCCACGAAGTATCGTTGATTTTGCAGGGTTCGTTCAGGTTAAGCTCCAACCGGGATGTGATCAGATCCCCAGGACGGTCGCCAATGATCATCATCCGCCACGGCGAAACAAACGGAACCGTCGCAAATACTTTTTCGCCGGTGCTCCAGGGAGTGAGCTCACAACGCAGCGTGGTCGAGCTGCTGCTCGAAAGATTCATTGCGGCATAGTCCAGCAGCGCGGCCTCATGAATGGTCAGATAGCATTCTTCGGCTGTTTTGATTGTGATCGGCGTATTAGCAGGACGAGCCTTATCGGGAGCAACACCACCGTATCCCACTTCCATTTCATGTTTCAGCGCGCCGACCTCACAGATCGGCGTCACTCGTGCCAGCTGCTCATAGAAGCAGCTGTTCCCGGGAGTCCACCATGCGGTGCCTTCGGCGGGAAAATGAAACTCCGTGATCTCATCCATAATGGCGACTTCATCCATGCCGGACTGCTCCGGAACTTCGTACCGGAATCCAACTCCGTCATCGTAGACACGAATCCGGACATTCAGCATCTTCTGCTCACCGCCGTTTTCCGCCAAAGTCAAAAGAAGCTCTTCATAGTGATTCGTCACCCATTGCTGCTCTCCCCAAACCTGCTCCCAGCATTCATTGAAAGAATTGGTTTCCGCGGCAACGATGCGCACATTTTCGCCGAGCGGAGTGTGCGTTTTAAACCGAAGACCCAGCCGCGATGGCGCCAGCAGTGTGTTCCCGTCCCGTTCAACCGCATAATAGAGCTGCCCCTGCTCAACAAACGCCGACACTCTGTTCCGCCCGTTCGGAGAACGGATTGATGAATGTTCCTTTTGAGGGGAAATACACCCGCTCAATAATAATACGAAACAGATAGCCCCAATAAATCCTGCTACTCTTTTCATCACGATTTCCTTCCTTGTCATTATATTTCTTTCAACAGTCTTTTTACAACCCAAGAGCTCCCAGCGGAATTGCACTGGCCGCAATCTGTTCTTTGCCGATGGAGTAGGTCACCCACAAATTGGTTCCCGAGATGCAGGCGTTCGGATATTGATATCCCGGCCCTTTAAAATCGCCTGGGATCTTTTCACGACACGCTTCCGCTCCGCGCCGGATCACATACGCCCGGTCAAAATGAATCCCGTCTCTCGACAACGCGATCATCAGCGGATCGCGAAGCCAAAGCTGATGCAGGAAATTTCCGATAATATAGACGGTTCCATCCGGAAGCGTTCCGGAGGTTGTCTTCGAGGAACTGTCCGGGATATTTGTCTTAAGCGCCTGCTTCCACGTTTGTGTTGCAATATCACGCACGGACGAATAGAGCCGCAGGCTGTTGTTGGCGTCGCGATATACCCCGACCTCCGTTCCATCCGACCGGAAAAAATAGGATGCCTCACACAGATTCGCGGCGCCATCGACAGGCTCCGGGATGCTGTACTGCTGACCATGTTCAGAGATCCATACCTGCAGGACGGCCAGATCCTCCCGGACCGTTTCGTCTTCCGCAAACCGGTACGGGCGGATGTTCTCCGCCTCATATCCTTCGGGAACCGTACTCGCCAGCCAATAACAATTCGATCCCACGACACCGCCCTCCTGAACTGAACGGACAATCCATCGAACATTTTCATACACAGGTGAAATGGATGTCCCGCTTTCCTCCCAGTCCGTGATTTTTTTGAGCCGGGCGGCGGCATATATGCGGCCGTTGATCGTGTACCATTGCGGAGAGAGAACGGTTCCCAGCTCGCCCTTCGCCGCCATCGGTCCGATCGAATCAAACAGTATCTGCGGTTCAGACCAGGATTCTCCATTGGTTGAACAGCAGTAGAGGACCCGGGTCCCGGCCGCGCCTTCATACTGTTCATGAGAAAACCAGCTCACCAGCAGGGTCCCGTTATCATCACAGATCAGAGGACCGTGATTATACATCCCAAGTTCCGCCGATCCCTCAAACAACGTATAATGACGAACTGACGGAAGCATCTCCAGCCCGGCATCCGGCAGAGTCACGTTCGGCCAGTAAGTATCCCAGCGAATGACCTCATCGTCACCCGTAATCAGCGGCGCCGCAGACAGCGACAGCCAGAGCGAAAGGACTGGACAGAAAAACGTGAGCATCAGCTGCACCGTTTGGATTAGGGATTAGGAAGAACCATACAGTCATCAAACGTCACCACGGCATCTGAGCCGGCCGTCCCGTCGACCATCAGCATCGGCCGGAGCTTCACGGTGCCTTCCGGCGCGGTTCCGCTGACCGTCAGTTTTCCCCAGTCCTGATCAGAAGAAATGGAAGAACTTTTCTCAGAACCGATGCGGGCGTCATCGCTGTTCAACCAATCGATCTGAATATATGCAGAAGCCAGGCTCATGTTCCCGGCCTTGACCCAGGCACTGAACTCATAGGCTGTTCCTGCATTGATCGCCGGCGATGCAGAATTCAGGAGATACCAGCGCTCCACATCCCCTTCCGGATGAGAAATGGAAACCGCCCGAACGCCGGAATGAACCGCCAGCCCGGCAGCTCCTGATACATAGGTTCCAACCGCATTTTCCGTCAGGCGCGAAGCCCAGCCGCTGGAAGGAGCATTATTCCCGCTTTCGAATCCGGCATTTTCAATCAGGTTTCCAGTTGCCGGGATACTGCTGATTGCAATCTGCTCTTTGCTGACAGAATAGGCCACCCAGAGAATGTCCCCCACTACCAGCGCATTCGGATACTGATATCCGGGGCCCTTATGATCACCGGGATTTTTCTCCCGGCATTGTGACGCTCCGCACCGCACGGTATAAACCTGATCAAAACTGATTCCATCATCCGAAAAGGCAATCAGCAACGGATCTCTCAGCCACAGTTTATCCAGAAAATTCCCTACGATGTAGGCGCGTCCGTCCGGCAGGTTCCCGGCAGCAGTTTTGGACGGGCTGTCCGGGATATTGCTTTTTTCTGCCAACGACCAGCTGTCAGTGGCCGTATCCCGAATCGCCGCATAAAGTCGCATACTTCGTTTTACGTCGCGGTACACCCCGACCTCTTTACCGTCCGGACGGACAAAATATGTCGGCTCACAAAACGCAACATTTTCATCCTCGGTTTCCGGCAGTGCATATTGAACTCTTCGAAGCGCCCAGCGCTGCTCAAGCTGCGCCATATCAGCCCGCATTTCTGCGTCTTCTTCCTGTGTGTATGGAGCGATTCCCATGGTCTCATATCCCTCAGGAATCGATTCCGCCAGCCAGTATCGATTGGCGGCTGGCGTACCGTCGCCGTACACCCTCTTCACAACACGATCCAGATCACGATACACCGGCACAAGCGCCGTACCGTCCTTTGTCCAGCTGACAATCTGCTTGACCGTTGCCGTGACATAGAGTCGTCCATTCACTTCCTCGAATTCAGGCCACAGCGCCGTGCCCGGCGTCCCCTTATCCGCCATCTCCCCGATCGAATCAATCAGCACCGCCGGCTCGGACCAGAATCTGAAGTCCGAAGAGTAGGAATAAAGTGCCCGCGTTCCAGCAGAGTCCTCATATTTGTCATGGGAAAACCAGGTTACAAACAGCTTCCCATTATAATAATAAATCATCGGACCGTGATTAAACATTCCCAGTTTCTGCGACCCGGGAAAGATGGTGTAATGTTTGACTCCCGGCAGGTCGTCAAAACCCGCATCTGCTTTTGTCACATCCGGCCAGGCCGCGTCCCACTGAATACAGGCTTCAGAAACCTCCTGAGCCAAAGCAGATGCAAGACAAACGCCGAGCACACCGGTAACTGTCCAGAATTTTTTCATATCAACCATCCTTTCCTTCGACGAATTCGCATCGCCTTAACAGTGTAAATTTATTCAGTTTCCGGTAATCACTAGCAGTTTAAGAGAAGGCTCAACCTGCGTGATCACATAGTCATCAAACGTAATAACCGCATTCGACCCTGCGGTGCCGTCCACCATCAGCATTGGACGAAGCTTGACTGCACCGGCCGGCGCCGTCGCAGAAAACGTCAGTCGACTCCAGTTCCCGGCCGTCGTGACAAGTGCGCTGGTATCATAACTGATCCGGGCATCGGAACTGTCCAGCCAATCCATTTCTATATAGGTTGCCGCGAGATCCATATTTTCCGTCTTTACCCAGATCGCGAACTCATAAGTCTGCCCGGCGGTAATCGCCGGAGACTGGGCATTGAGAACATACCACCGTTCAACATTCCCCTCCGGATTAACAAGGGAAAGAGCCCGGGTTCCCGTATGAACACGGTCTCCGGCGATTCCGTCCTGAATATAAACCGCCTGTGTCGTCCCGGATACTTTATAAACCCAGCCTCCCGACGGAGATGCAGAGCCTTCCTCAAACCCACCGCTGAAAATCTCTGCAGACCGGCAGCAGGAACACACAAAAAGAAAAGACAAAATAAACTCTCTGTAAAACAGCCGTAATTGCACGTTCATCATTTTTCTCCATTCAAGATACTACTCTGCCCACAATGGAATTATGATGAACAGACGACGGATATCAAAAAATTCTTTGTGATACCCATTTCGCACAATGTGATATGCGGTCGCCTGCACAAACGTCCGTATCCGCCGTTCAGCGACAGAGTCCGTCGTGCCACGGACGACTGAAGGCTCCATTCACATGCAGATCATCAAGTTGTGATATGAACCAGTCCTGCCGCCCCCGTTCGGCCGTATGCCCGTTCGGCAGTTCTACATACTGCCGGGAGCGGACATCCTGATGCCCGGGCCGGACCGGCAGCGGCAAAGGATCTTCCGACGTGAACGCCCATTCCAGCAGCATGTTCTTCATCGTCTGTCCGGCTTCCGACCGGTGCAGCGCGTCCCAGAGGTTGTCCTGCTCATCCGGGTCATCATTCAGATTATACAGCTCGCCCGTCGATCGCCCCGGATAATAGACCATCTTCCAGTCACCCCACCGCACCATGCGACCGAAATAGTTTTCAGAAAAGGCGGCAGCACGATGGCTATCCCGCCGGCAGGAATTCTCAAGCAGCGGCAGCAGACTGATTCCCTGCCGCCCTTCGCCGGGATCGGCACGGCCCAGATCGCAAACCGTATTGAAAATATCAATATTTTCAACCATGGCCGCGGAACGGCCCGGCGTAAATCGCTCCGGCGCATGAATGATCAGAGGAGCCTTCACGCTCTGCTCATAAAAACACTGTTTGTAAAAAAGGCCGTGATCTCCAAGCAGGTCTCCGTGGTCGGAAGTGTAAATGATGACCGTGTCATCATAGACGCCTTTTTCTTTCAGCGTGCGGATAATCCGCCCGATCCAGTCATCCACCAGCGTATTCAGTCCGTAGTAGGCTTTTTTCATCGCCTGAACCTGAGCCTCTGTAATCTCGTCCGATTTATAGGGCATGTGGAGACGCTCATTGATGTAGTTATAAGCGACGTCCGGCTTCCTTGCGGTCTCTCCCTCTCCCATATTCCGGGGAGGCAGCTCGATATCATCAAACATCGTGTCGTACGGAGCCGGCGGATCGTACGGATTGTGCGGACTGAGAAAAGATGCGAACAGAAAAAACGGTCCGTCTGTTTTTTCGATGTATTCACAGACAGACGCCCCGACAAAGGAGTCGATGTGCAGATCGACAGGAACCCTGGATGCAACGGCAGTGCAGTTCTGAATGTAGGATTCAGACTGAAAGTCATACAGTTCCGCACGGCTCGTCCCATGCGCCCGAAGGAACCGCTCATAATCATCGTCACAGTTCGTATGGAACTTGGCCTCGGCAATCACCCGGCCATCGAAACCGAACCGGTCAAACCACGGGGTAAAGTGCATCTTTCCAATTGCTGCGGTTTGATAGCCGTGTCGTGATAGCACATGCCCGAAGCTTGTCTCCCAGGAGTGCGGAGCCTTCCAGTTGGCTGTCACGCCGTGATTGTGCGGATATCTCCCGGTACACAGGCTGTAGCGGGACGGACAGCAGACCGGATTGGATACATAACAGTTGTCAAAAACCACACCCGCCTCGGCCAGTGCATCCAGATTCGGGGTGATCGCTTCTTTGCCGCCATAACAGCCCAGCGAGTCCGGACGCTGCTGATCCGTCATTAAAAGCAGAATGTTCGGTCGATCGGTTTTCATCCGTTTCTCCACATATTAACCGGTTTGTCGAAGCCCGCGTCACCTCGGCATTCCGTCCGCCAGTCGCGGTATCATGACAGAATACCGCCTTACTGTCAGCGAAGGGTTTCTTTCAATCGCATCCACCAGTCCCAGAGGATATCAAGGCCTCTGCACTGACCTTCAGACACTTCGCCGGCGACCCGACACGTAAGGCCGATCGACAAACCATATTTCTGCAGGAAATACTTCGCAGCCGCAGGATATCCGCCGGGAGTAATCAGCCCCTGCAGAAAACTGGTTAATCCAAAAACCTGCTGTCCGGCCTCACTCAGCTCATCGGCATGCCGGCACCGCCACACATACGGCTCACAGAAAAAGTTGGCCCCGACGCCGGAATATCCGCTGGCTCCGGCCTTCACCGAATCGGTTAAGGTCAGGTCGTTGGCATTATACAGCTGCAGCGGAGTTCCCTCCACGGCCATCAGCTTCTGCCGAATAAGATCAATATCGGAGCATGTGTCCTTCACAAACCCGACCCGTCCGGTTTTCGCAATATTTCCCAGCAGAGCCGGCGACATCTTCCGATGATACGGGTACGGACACTCATAAAGTCCCAGCGGAATCCGCGGATCCACCTGATCCAGGAACTGAACAAACCTGTCCAGCAAGACGTCTTCACCGTCCTCCGGCGCAGCGAACTGATTCACCGTCATGATAACCGCACTCACTCCGGTTTCATGAATACACTCTGCATATTCGGCCAGGTCGGCTGGTGCATCCTGGCACAAGGCTCCGGCGGCAACCGGCACGCGTCCATCGACCCGCTCAACCGTTCGACGGCTCAGATGAAGGCATTCCTCCATACTCAGCTCGGGAGTTTCACTGGAAAGGCAGGTTGCAAACAGCCCGGAAGCTTCTCCCTCTAAATAATACTCAATCAGTTCATCATATGCGCTCCAGTCAATGCTGCGATCCGTCCGAAACGGTGTCAGCATAACCGGCCATACTCCGTGCGGTAAACATTCTCTGTGCATGGCGTCCTTATAACCTGTCTTTATGACATCAAATAAAACAACTCGTTGCGGCGACCACAAAAACGTGATATATTCCGAACCTCATCAGAAACCATCCGCACCCTCACTGCTAGGGATTAGACTTTATATTGCCTCCGCAGGAAACAGCATACATGTGACAAGAACTTGACAGAACGTGATAACGAAGAGGACGTAACCATGGAGTATAAAAAGAGCGTGCTTTGGACCGTATTAGGCTATGGTGAAGAGAACTATCCGGAAGGAAAAAAATACTGGTGTGATAACAGAAACATTCCCCACAAAGATATCATCATTCTCCATTACGCGCTGAAAGGGGAAATCACGTTCCGTATTTCGGGGAAGGATCACCCGGTTCAGGCCGGAGACATGATTATTTGCCGTCACGGAGAAAATTCATCCTACGGAAAACATCAACTGCGTATGCAATACGCCTGCAAATGGGTGGCGCTGAGCGGCGCAGGCCTCATCGACCACTGCAGAGAATTAAAGTCGCGCCACGGACCGGTTCTGCACTTTGGCAAGGATCACCCCATATCAGAAGGGCTCAAACGCCTGGGATCGTTAATCAACTCCAAAGAGCCGGCAGATCCATTGGTGATGGCGGCAGCAATCCACCGACTGATTATATCGATGTTTGCGCATGCGGAATCCGGCTTTAACAAAAATCTCACTCCGGTCAACTCAGCCATTCATCAGCTGGCCACAACACCACTGCACCCCTGGAACCTGAAACAGCTGGCGGCAGAATGCGGGTGCAGCCGCGAACACCTCAGTCGGGAATTTACGGCAAAATACGGAATATCGCCGAGACAGCATCTGATGGAACATCGGACCAAACGCGCACTCTACCTCTTAAAACATACGGCCCTGCCTCTGTCCGCCGTTGCCGCTCAGTCCGGATTTTCAAACACCATTGCGCTGGCCCGGCAGATCCAGTCAGCAACCGGAAAATCCCCGAAAAAAGTCCGGCCGGTACAGCGGGTCAGCTCGCCCAAAGGGAAGCTCCAGGGACTGTTTGACGGAACGCAGCTTTAATTCAGCCGAATTAAAACAACCCCATGAGACGGAACACGGGCAGAAAAACTGTCCGAGAACATTCCGACGTCTTTCTGTCGCCATAGGTCCCGGACCTTTTTCTGTCCGTCAATACCCAGCAGCCCCCACTCCAACGTGACCACTCGAGGGTCCTCATTCACATTGAATAAACCAACGGCCCTGCTTCCATCCGCCATATCTTTCACGATGATTTCAATGCCCTGCTCACTGTACACAGGACGACCCGACTCAGCCTTTTCGTCCTGATTCACAGCCAGTACCTCCCGGTTCGTCAACAGCTTCAGCGTAAATTCGTCCATCGTTTCAATCGGGCAGCCGATCAGCAGCGGATTGGCCCACAAAGCCCAGAGAGAAATATGCGTGTACTGCTCGTCGGCCGTCAGCCGGGAAGGCCGGGGCTTTTCACGATCGTTATGCTCCACCACATCGCCAACAACCAGCATATCCGCGTCCGGAAAATGCCCGGGAATGCCGCGAACACCGGCTTCCATCCATGCCTGGTGTGTGATCCAGACCTGACGAAGGTTGACCTGCGATCCGGGCTCCGACCAGCGGTCTTTCAAATCCTGCGTCGTCCGCCAGCAATTGGCCCACTGCTGATAAAATTCCGCATTCAGAAGCATCCCTGAATTTGAAAGCGAGTAAACAATGTCCCGTCCGCAATTCTGCAACGCCTCGGCCATACATTGAACTTCAGGGCGGTCATTGGGGTTCCAGTCATACTTGAGATAATCAATCCCCCACTCCGCCCATTGTGCGGCATCGTTCGTGGCGAAGCTGTATCTGGCTGTCCGCAGGAACAGCCGTTTATTCATTTTTTCGCCGGCGTTTTCATCAAAACTCCATCGACCGTCCGGGTCATCACTCGACCCGCCGACAAAACCGGCATAGGTTGTCACCCAGGGAGAAGAATAAATTCCCACCTTCAGCCCCAGAGCATGGACTTCGTCGCAAAGATCCTTCATATCCGGGAAACGATCCGGATCAGGCTGAATGGCATTGTATGGCCCGCCCCGTTTCCCCTGCCATGCATCGTCGATGTTGATGTACGTCCAGCCGTAATGAACCAGGCCTTTTTCAACCATGGCTCTGGCTGAAGCAAGCACCCTGTCCTGCGTTACGGCTCGTCCCCAGCAGTTCCAGCTGTTCCAGCCCATCGGCGGTGTCAAACAGATGGTTTCCCCGACGTTGATCGTAAAATTCTTTGCAGCCTGCCCCAGAAGATTCCTCGCATAAAACGTCACGTCATATTCGCGGTAATCCGGAGATACGATTTGCCCGAAAATCACCCCGGTCTGAGGATCGATCCGCAGACCGGCAGGCAGCCCGCTGGCCGAGAAAGTCATCGGACGTTCACCGGTTGCGGGAATCCGGAACAGAAACGGAGAGCCCGGACGAACCCCGAATACGGCCGGACCGTTGATCTGCGGCTCCGGCTTTTCAGGAGGAGTCAGCATGTAATACCCGGAACCGGTCGGCGGATCATACACCTCACAGTTTCCAACCATTGGAAATCCAGACCCTATCAACAGGATAGCGGCAAGAATCTGTCTCATTCCGTTCCCCCGTGCTCGATCACATCCTCAGGAAGCAACCCGTTCTGCTGTATGATTTTCCGATACCAGTATGCACTTTCTTTGGGAATACGCTCCAGAGTTTCGTAATCCACCCAAACCAGCCCGAATCGCTGACTGTATCCGCTGGCCCACTCAAAATTATCCATCAGGCTCCACGCAATATAGCCGGCACAGGGCACACCATCCTGAATCGCACGCCACACCTGTTCAATATG
>JBFWJN010000028.1:0-20351 GCA_050253185.1 Kiritimatiellales bacterium
TGATCCTCGACTGGATCCGGCAGGCGAAAATCTCGCTCGCCGGGGAAGTCGGCCGCTCCGTCGGCGATATTTCCGAAGAGCTCGTCCGGCTGAAACGCGAAAACAACCTGCTCCGTCAGCAGCTTGAAGCGTTTCAGGGAAAGGCCGCACCGGCACCAACAGTCACCAACGTGAAAACCATCCTCACCGAGCCGCCGGTCGTCACCCAGAAAACCGCGGCTGTGGCGCAGCCTGCACCGGAACCGGCCAAGCCGATTGAAAAACCGACGCCGGCCGCGCCGAAAACCTATACGGTCCGCGCCGGCGACACCCTCTCCAGCATTGCCCGGTCCGTCTACAGCGACACCGGAAAATGGAAACAGATCTACGAGGCCAACAAGGGAACCATGCAAAGCGAAAACGACCTCAAGGCCGGGCAGGTCCTCGTCATTCCGGCACCGTAACATCTCTGTCGACCTTTTGGTCGGCAGAAATCAGACCCCCAGATGAAACGCCGAGGAGATTCCCTCGATCAGCATCTGAACCCCGATCACGGCAAGAATCAGACCCATCAGCCGAGTAATCACGCCCAGCACATCATGACCGACCAGCGACAGAATCCGCCGGCCTGAAACAAAAAACAAAAAGGTAAGCACACACAGCACGGCAAACGCACCGATCGTCACCATCATCTCAACCAGCCCGCCGCGCGCCGAAAAACTCATCGCCGTCGTAATGGTTCCCGGTCCCGCCAGAATCGGCATCGACAACGGCGACACCGCCACGTCCAGAGCCGCCTCACGGGTCTTTCCGGCATCCGCCATCTCCGGATGATTCACCTGGGAGTGCCTTCCCTGCAGCATATGGAACCCGATCAGCAGAATCAGCAGCCCTCCGGCAATCCGGAACGCCGCCAGCGTAATCCCGAACAGCTCGAAAATCACCTTCCCCGCCACGGAAAACACCACCACAATCAGAAAGGCGATCAGCAGGGACCGGCGGGCGACCGCCCGCGTTGTTGCAACGTCCTCTCCCTCCGTCAGGGTCAGGAAAATCGGCACATTGGCAATCGGATTCATGATTGCAAAAAAGCCCATAAACACCGTCATCGCATGCAAGCCAATCGATTCCATTCCGTCCGCCTTTCTTTAACCGCAGACAAACTTACGGGCCAAACTCCGGACTGTCAAAACACGCAAAACACTTTTCGAGGCATCGGTCGCCGTGTAGAATCCGGTCTCATGAAAACCGCCAACCTGTCAACGACATGGGGAACCCTCACCCTGACACTGGATGACCGCGGCCGGGCCGCTGAACTCCAACTGCCCCATCTGGACACCGCACCGCGCAAACCCTTCAAAGGAAAAATTTCCAACCATTGGAAAACCGCAGCGGATTTTTTCCAAACCCTGGAAAAAACGTTTCCAATCATTGGAAATCCGCCCGGAACGGAATTCCAGCAGGCGGTCTGGAAAGCGATGAAAAAAATCCCGCGCGGACAGACGCGCACCTACGGAGAGCTCGCCGCGGCCATCGGACGGCCGAACGCCGTGCGCGCCGTCGGCTCGGCCTGCGGCGCGAACCCGCTGCCGGTCTTCATCCCCTGCCACCGCGTCACGGCAAAAAACGGCCTCGGCGGATTCGGCAGCGGGCTGCCGTGGAAAACACTGCTTTTACAAACGGAAGGCGTTTTATGAATAAACAACCCACTCCTTATCTCTGCCATATCTTCGTCTGCACGAATGTGCGGGAAAACAATCCGGACAAGCCGGGCTGCGGATCGTTCGGCAGCAGTGCACTGAAAGATAAAATCAAAGCGATGATCAGCGAGCGCGGCTGGAAAGGGAAGGTCCGCGTTTCAACAACGGGCTGCATGGGACTCTGCGCCACCGGCCCGAATGTGCTGCTCCATCCGCAGGGCATTCATTTCTCCGGTGTGACTGAAGCCGACCTGCCCGCGATTCTCGATACCATCAGGCTGTAGGGATTTTTCATGCTTTCATTCATCTGTCTCTCCGTCCTGCTCGGCCTCGGCTACTGGCTGCGCCCGCCGGTTGGTTGTTCTGCAGCGGCTTTACCTGCCCGCGTCGGTGATTGCCGGACTGCTCGGGCTGGTTCTGCTGAATGTTTTTCCAATCCCAGGAAACTGGACAGCCGGATGGAGCAGACTGCCGGGGATTCTGATTAACGTGGTGTTCGCCGGGCTGTTCCTCGGCGTCAACATTCCGGGTTTTTCCAAGGTTTGGAAAAGTGCGAGCCGCCAGCTGGCCTATGGACAGATTGTGGCATGGGGACAGTACGTCGTCGGCATCGGTCTCGTGCTCGCGCTGCTCGGCCCACTGTTTCATCTCAATCCGCTGTTCGGCGCCGTGCTGCCGGTCGGGTTCGAGGGCGGTCACGGTACGGCGGGTGGGCTCGGGCCGGTGTTCGATCAGCTCAACTGGCCGGAAGGCAAGGATTTTGCACTGGCGAGCGCGACCGGCGGAATCATCAGCGCAATTATCGTCGGCATGGCGCTGGTGAACTGGGCGGTACGTAAAGGCCACGTCACTGAAAAGCGGCCGCCGCACGAAAACATTGAAGAGGAGGACTGGACCGGCATTATTCCGGCCGCCCAGCGTCCGGCCGCCGGCAAACTGACGGTTTCGAGCGATGTGATTGAGGCGCTCAGCCTGCATCTGGTGATTGTGTCTGTCGCGATCCTGATCGGCATCGGGATCAAACAGGCCCTGCTGGCGCTGCAGACGGTCATTCCGTTTGCGGCAGAACACAACCTGATCGACAGTTTTCCACTGTTTCCACTCTGCATGCTCGGCGGACTGATGGTGCAACTATTCGCCAGCCGCTTCGACCCTCACGAGCACATCGACCACGGCCTGATGCGCCGGATTCAAAACACGGCCCTCGACTTTCTGGTCGTCGCAGCCATCGCGACGATTCGGCTCGATGTTGTCGCGCAGGGCTGGCTGCCGCTGGTGATTCTGATTGCTGCGGGCATTCTATGGAATGTCTTCTGCGTGCTGGTGCTTGCGCCGCGCGTTTTTCAAAACGCCTGGTTTGAGCGGAGCATTGCCGAAATGGGCCAGTCGATGGGCGTAACCGCCACCGGACTGCTGCTTCTGCGCGTCGTCGACCCGGACTACAAAACGCCCGCCGCCGAAGCCTTCGCCTGCAAGCAGCTGCTGCACGAGCCGTTCATGGGCGGCGGGCTCTGGACCGGCATGGCGATTCCTCTGATCGCCGCAATCGGTGCGCCGCCGGTTTTTCTGATTTCATTCGGGGCCGTCGCAATCTGGGTGGTTCTTCTGCTGATCATGAATAAACGGAGAGATACCGCATGAGTGCGATTTATCGAATGAGCTGCCGCCATACGCTGATGGTCCGGCTCGACCACGGGTGCGGTCTGCATCAGGAAAAGCGAACTGCCGGGAATGGAAAAGGAAGGGTAACCTTCGAAATATTCAGGCTGGACGCCGCCGATATGCATCGGCGGCATTCCTGCCCGACAATCCCGAGCTCGCTCTTCGGACCGATTTACTGAATCATTTTCTTCGTAGCCTTGATGAGCATCTTCCAGAGATCTTCCGGCGTTTTGGCCTTGAGGACCAGGTCGCGGGCCTCTTTGGTGGCGAAGCTCTGCGTCAGGCCGGAGAGCAGCTTCAGGTAGAAGGCGCTGGCGGCTGTCGGAATGACCATAAAGAAAAAGATCTTCGTGAGCTTGTTGCCGGGCGCACCGAACTTGACGCCTTTTTTGCTGATCCCCAGCGTCATCGTCAGGCCGCCGCCTTCGACGCCACGGACGTGCGGAAAGGCGATCCCATGTTCCACAGCCGTGGAAACGATGGCCTCGCGGCGCATGGCGGCATCGAACAGGTCGTCGCTGTTTTCGATGAATCCCTGGGTCAGAAGGTTTTCGCACATTTCGTGGAGGATTTCCTCCTTGGTGGTTCCCTTCAATGAAGAGATCATCAGCTCCGGCGCGGAAAAGCGTTCAACGCCCCGTTTGACCGGGTCGCCCCAGTGGCGGCGCGGCGTGCGGCGGGTGAGCGGAACATCCGGATAGTAGAGGATGCGGGTGCAGTTCGGACAGCGGTTCAGGTCATCGCCGCCGTGGATGCTGTTGATCATGGTTTTCGTCAGCGCATAGCCGCAGCCGGAGCAGTTGCTGCCGGTGATCGGAACAATGGCTTCAATGTTTTTCTGAAGGAGCCGGTTGAAGTGGCTCTTCAGTTCGTGATCGAGCTCGTCGGCAAGCGTTTTAATGTTCCTGTCGAGCTGCTGCAATTGCTGGGAAGGCATGGATGCCTGCTGCTGCGCGCGCGCAGCAATGAGATCCTGTAATTGGATCAGATGCTTAATTTTGTGTCGTTCTTTACGGACCATATGAGGTTCTCCTTAAAAAATATTCAGACTCTGACACCTGCTTCGATAAAAGCGCTCAACAGTTCTTCATAGGAAACGGCGACCGGGAACTGAGGAAATTCATCGATCACGTTCTGCGGCGGACGGAACAGGATTCCCGCCTCAGCCTCGGACAGCATCGAGGTGTCGTTATAGGAATCGCCGGCGGCGATCACCTTGAAATTCAAATGATGCAGCGCCTTAACCGCTTCGCGCTTCTGGTCGGGCATGCGCAACTGGTAATCCGCCACGCGGCCGTCATCGTCGATGCGCAGCTGATGGCACAGCAGGGTTGGATGGCCGAGCTGCTTCATGAGCGGCGCAGCGAATTCATAGAACGTGTCGGACAGGATCATCACCTGAAAGCGTTCCCGCAGGCTGTTCAGAAAATCGTGTGCACCGGGCAATGGCCCCATTCCTGCGATGACCTGCTGAATATCGGCCAGTTTGAGGTTATGACGATCGAGAATTGAGAGACGCTGTTTCATCAGAACATCGTAGTCCGGAATATCGCGGGTCGTAGCGCGCAGTTCATCAATCCCGGTACGCTCCGCCACATTAATCCAGATTTCCGGAACCAGCACTCCTTCCAAATCCAAACAGGCAATCTGCATGACAATCCTTTCAGCCTCGTAAAGCACCTCATTTTAAATTCCCATTTAGTTATGGCAAAATAATAAGGAAACCTTTTTAATTCCCACCCTCTTAGTGATTTATCCGGTTCCGCGGCGTACTTCTGCGATCCAATCGGCAGCCGGAAATCGAAACAACCGGAAAAGATGATTCATGCCTTCTTTTATTGAGAAAATCGGAAAACTGTTCAAAAAGCAGGAAACCTACCGCCCGTCGCAATCCAAAGCGGCGGCAGAAAAACGCTCCGCCGGCAAGCCGGCGGCCCCCGCCGCAGCAAAACCCGCTGCAACCGCCGATACCGCCCCGCGCAAGCGCCGCCCCCGCAACCGGAAACCGCGCAACCCGGCGACCGGCGAAACTCCGCAGAAACCGAAGCCGCCGAAAGATCCGTGGGATCCGGCATCGTTCCAGGTCGAACCCGAAGAAGGGAAAACCCGCTTTCAGGATCTCGACCTGCCGGTCGACATCCTTCACGCCATCGCCGATCTGAACTTCCGCTACTGCACGCCGATCCAGGCCGAAATCCTGCCGCTCACCCTGCAGGGTAAGGATATGGCCGGCAAGGCGCAGACCGGGACCGGCAAAACCGCCGCCTTCCTGCTCGGCATCTTCACGCACTTCATCAAAAACCCGAAAGGCGCACCGAAACCCGGCATGCCGCGCGCACTCATCCTCGCGCCGACCCGCGAGCTCGCCATGCAGATCCGCGACGATGCCGAAAAGCTCAGCAAACACACGCCCTTCCGCACCGTCGCCATCTACGGCGGCATCGACTACGACAAGCAGCGTCGCATGCTCGAACAGCCCGTCGACATCATCGTCGCCACGCCCGGCCGCCTCATCGACTTCTCCAACCAGAACGCCATCAACCTGCGCGGCGTCGAGGTTCTCGTCATCGACGAAGCCGACCGCATGCTCGACATGGGATTCATTCCCGACGTCCGCCGCATCATCTATAAAACGCCGCCGAAAGAAAAGCGGCAGACCCTGCTCTTCAGCGCGACGCTCGACGACGAAGTCATGCGCCTCGCTTCGGCATGGATGGTCGATCCGGGAAAAATTGAAATCGAACCCGACCACACCGCCGCCGACACCGTCGACCAGCGCGTCTACATCGTCACCGACGACCAGAAATTCGCCCTGCTCTACAACATTCTCACCAAACGCCTCGGCCAAAACTCCGCGCTGATCTTCACCAACCGACGCGACCAGGCCGAACGCCTCGCGGGCGAACTCTACCGCTTCGGCATCGACTGCTCCATGCTCACCGGCGCCGTGGCCCAGAACCGCCGCCAGCGAATTCTCTCCGATTTCAAAGAAGGCCGCACCAAGCTCGTCGTCGCCACCGACGTCGCGGGCCGCGGCATTCACGTCGACGACCTCACGCTGGTCGTGAATTTCAATATTCCGAAGCAGCCCGACGACTACATCCATCGCATCGGCCGCACCGGCCGCGCCGGCAAAAAAGGCGTGTCCGTGACCTTCGCCTGCGAAATGGAATCGTTCGAACTGCCTGCGATCGAGGAACTGCTCGGCGAGCGGCTTTCCTGCACCATGCCCGAGCCCGACATGCTCGAACTGCCCGCTCCGGTTCGCAAGGCGCCCCCACGCAAACCGCAGCCGCCGGCGCGCGGCGGGCACAGCGGAGGCAGACGCCCGCCGCGCCGCAGCGGCCCTCCCCGCTCCTGAGTTCTTCCAAGGGTTGGAAAAAAGGAAGACCCCGGTTTCCAGAGATTGGAAAAACCGGGGTTTATCTTTCCTGAGTCTGGAAAACTCAGAAGCCCATCAGCGAGACGTAGAGGTCCCAGAGCATGTCGCCGCCGAGAATCCACGAAAAAGCGGCCAGCGCAATGTACGGCCCGTAGGGAATCTGGCTCTGGAACCCTTTACGCTGGAGCGCGATGAGGCAGATGCCCGCCACCGAACCGATCAGCGCGGAAATAAAGACGATATAAATGACGGCCTGCCAGCCGAGCAGCGCGCCGAGCGCGCCCATCAGTTTGACGTCGCCGAAGCCCATGGCCTCTTTTTTGAGCGCGGCGGTTCCCAGCTCGCGGATGGTCCAGAGCGATCCGAAGCCGACACCGAGGCCGATCAGAGATCTGATCAGCCCGTCCTGCCAGGTTACCGCCTCGTGAAGCGGCGGATAGAGCGCGCTGAGGATCGGAAAAAGGATCATCCCGCCGATGGTTACCCGATCAGGAAGAATCATGTGCGCGAGGTCCACGAAGGTTCCAAGCAGCAGGCCGAAAACGGCCAGCGCATAAATCGGCGTGAGCCAGGTGACCCCGTAGATGAGCCAGAGCGTGAGAAAGAAAAAGCCGGTGAGCAGCTCGATGACCGGGTAGACAATCGAGATCGGCAGTTTGCAGTTGCGGCATTTGGCGCCGAGCAGGAACCAGCTCAGCACCGGGACGTTGTCGTACCACTGGATGCGGGAGTGGCAGTTCGGGCAGGCCGACGGCGGCCAAACAACTGATTTATCTTCGGGAATACGACAGATGCAGACATTGAGGAAACTGCCAATGCAGAGACCGAACACAAAGACCAGCGCCATCCAGTAGATCGACCAGAATTCTGTCATGAGTATACCGCCTTTTCGAGTGCTTCGCGCATCGCCTGAATATCGGGCTGAATGCCGGTCCAGATGGTAAAGGACCGCGCGCCCTGATGCAACAGCATGCCGAGGCCGTTTGCAATCTGC
Organism: Kiritimatiellales bacterium; assembly: GCA_050253185.1. Taxonomy (GTDB): domain Bacteria; phylum Verrucomicrobiota; class Kiritimatiellia; order Kiritimatiellales; family Tichowtungiaceae; genus Tichowtungia. Next base: position 7,718 of record JBFWJN010000028.1, read on the forward strand.
GCGCCGGCAGCTTTGGCGGTACTGAGGAAGGCGGTTTCCGGATACATATAAATCAGGTCAAAGGCGCGCTGGTCCGCGCGGAAGGCTTCCGGCGGAAGAAGCGACAGATCGCCCTTTTTCATCCCGACGGGCGAGGCCTGAATGACGAGGTCTGCATTGCGACAGAGTTCCGGCTGACGGTCTTTTTCCAGACATTGGAAAATCTGAACCTGAGGGGCAACCCGGCCGATTTCTGCAGAAAGGTTCTGAATGCGTCCGGCAGCGACATCCGCCAGGGTAATGGTCTTCGCGCCGTTGAGGGCGCACATGAGCGCGACGGCGCGGCCGGCGCCGCCGCAGCCGAGCACGAAAACCGAGTCGCCTTCGACGGTTTTCCCGAAGGCTTCGTTGAGCGCGGTGAGAAAGCCGTAGCCGTCGGTGTTGTGTCCGACCATCCCGTCCGTCGTGTATTCCACCGTGTTGACAGCGCCCAGGACCCGTGCGCTGTCGTCGAGTTTTTCCAATCCCTGGAAAGCGACTTCCTTGAGCGGAATAGTGAGGTTGACTCCGGCGCAGCCTTCGGCGGGCAACTGCGCGAGCCGCGCCATCAGCTCGCCGGGCGGAACGTCGAGTTTGTCATAGCTGTACTCGCCGTCGAGCCCGAGCGCCTTGATGGAAGCGCTGTGCATGACGGGCGAAAGGGTATGGCCGATAGGATGACCGAGAACTGCGAGTTTTTTCATTGTTTTTTCTTTCCTGCAATGCGGTTCAGCCCGGCGATGACGGCGCGAACAGCGGCCTGGTCGATGTTGGAATCGGAGCCGACTCCGAAAACAACACCGTTGTGTTCCAGCTTCAGCGGGACGTAGGCCAGTGCATGGGCGTCGGCGCCTTTGCCGATGGCCTGTTCGTGGTAGTCGTCGACACTGAAGTTGATTCCGGCTACGGATCGGACGGCGTTCACAAAGGCGGAGATCGGACCGTTCCCGTCGGCGGCGACGGTCTTTTCTTCGCCGTTGACGCGAACGCGGACTTCGCCGTGAATGAAGGCGGGGTTGCTGTCGTCCGGACGCGGCCAGTAGCCGACCAGTTCATAGGGCCCGGCGGGGTTGACGAATTTTTCCAGAAAGATGGTGTAGACCTCATCCGAGGAGATTTCGCGGCCGACGGATTCGCTGTAGGCCTGCACTTCTTCACGCAGTTCCGGCTGCATGGCTTTCGGCACCTGAATGCCATGGTCTTCTTCCAGAACCCAGGCGATTCCGCCTTTGCCGGACTGCGAGTTGATGCGAATCAGGCGTTCGAAGTTACGGCCCAGATCGGCCGGGTCGACGTGCAGGTACGGCACTTTCCACTTCATGCCGAAAACTTCGGCAGCTTCAGCCAAACGGTGCATGCCTTTGTTGATGGCATCCTGGTGTGAGCCGGAGAATGCCGTGAAGGCGTATTCGCCGGCGTAGGGCTGGCGATAGTAGATCGGCATGCCGGTCAGCTGCTCGACCGTGGACGCGATTTCGTTCAGGTTGGAGAAGTCCAGTCCCGTATCGATGCCGCGCGAGAACAGGTTGTTGACCACGGTGACCAAATCGACGTTGCCAGTCCGTTCGCCGTGTCCAAACAGGGTTCCTTCGACGCGGTCGCCGCCGGCCATCAGCGCCAGCTCGGTGGCGGCCACGGCCATGCCCTGGTCGTTGTGCGCGTGCAAAGAGACTTTGACGCTGTCGCGGTGCGGGAAGTTGGCGCAGAACCATTCGATCATGTCGGCGTAGTGGTTCGGCGGGCGGCGTTCCACGGTCGCAGGTAGGTTCAGAATCATCGGTTTTTCAGGCGTTGCCTTGCCCCACGCATCGTATACCGCCCTGCACAGTTCCAGGCAGAACGGCATGTCGGTATCGGTGAATTCCTCGGGGGAGAATTCATAGCGGATATCGCTGTCCGGCATGGTGTCGGCCAGTGCGCGAATCTGTTTCGTGGCGTCTACCGCGGCCTTCATGGTTCCGGCCTGATCGGTTCCGAAGACCTGCTTCATGTGCAGTTCGGAGGTGGCGATGTAGGCGTGCACAATTCCTTTTTTCACGCCTTTGAATGCTTCAAAGGTGCGTTCAATCAGATGCGGGCGACACTGGGTCAACCCCATAATGAACACGTCATCGGGGATATGATTGTCTTCGATCAGGCGCCGAAAGAAATCGAAGTCGTCCTGGCTGGCAGAGGGAAATCCCGCTTCGATTTCCTTGAAGCCGATCCGGCACAGCAGTTGAAAATATTCCAGCTTCTGGTCGGGATCCATCGGGTTGGGCAGCGCCTGATTGCCATCGCGCAGATCGACTGAACACCAGGCGGGGCTGACGGTCAGTGTACGGGCGGGCCAGTGGCGGTTCGGCATTTCAAATGGCGCGGGGGCCTTGTATTTCGGTGTATTCATTGCTCTTTCCTTTACTGTTTTTTCTTTTTTAAACCCATCCTGAAAACAAAAAAACCTCTCCGGGTGCGGAGAGGTTCGGCCAAAATCTTTGTTGGAGGGTCAGGTCAACAAGCGCAGAACTCCCGCAGGGTTTCCCCGGCGAGTAGAAGGAGTTCAAGGCTATTGGCGTTGTTTTTCATAAGCTGGGGCGAATCGTAAGCGCAGGAATTGGAATTTGTCAACCCTGATTCAGATCAATCAGCAGGTGCGGATAGAGTGTCTGAACAAAGTCTGTGATCTCCTGCCTATAGGAATTCGAATCGGCCTCCCGATCCCCGGACACGGCAATATAGGCCCATTTGTGGGCGACGCTGTGCACGACCCGGTCCCATGCGAGCCAGAACATGCGCATGTAGTGGCTGGAGGTTTCGCGATGCTGCCCGACAAACCAATAGGCGTAGTAGCCGTTGTATGTTTTACGCTCCCCGTTCGCCAGCCGATAGTTGCGAACCGTTTCCAGAACACAGAGCTTCAGCGGCTCACGTCCGGGAAGCGGTACCTTCATATATTTCGTTGCCGTGATCGTATTTCCCTGCCCGACCAGGCAGCGCTGGGGACGGTGAATACTGTTCCGCTCCTTACCAGACAGCACAATGGAAACAAATACCTGATCGGCCGCGTCGTTGGTGTAGATGGACTTGATAAACTCTGTGTCGTGCGGCAGGGCGTCGTATTCCGGCAGGCTCATCGTGAACAGTTTTTCGCCGGTGTCCGGATCTACATCCGGCAGTTCCAGTTCGCTGACCCGGAACTGTTTCGGATTTTCCGGGTCGTGGGAATACCGCAATTCGTCTCCGGTCCAGCCGCCCTCAAGGGACGCCGGCAGCTCCATGCTGATTCCTGCCTGATCGTTCAACGTGACATCGACTGTGAAGGCCAAAGCCAGCGCAGTAATAATCATCAGCCCGATCAGAATCAGGTACGGCGTAAAAGAACGGATTTCCATTTTGCAACCACCTCGCTGAAGTCCATGTTTAAAATACTGCCGATGACCACCATCATGCTGATCGCCGCGGTGAACAGGATGTATCCGGAATAATCGTGATACAGGCCGATCGCCAGCCGGCCGCCGATCGATTCGTACACGATGGCAATCGTTACGATACGGGCGATATTGCCCGCTACGGCCAGCGGAATCGAGGTGGCAAACAGAATCCATTTTTTAAGCAGGGTTTTCTGCGTGAAATAGGCATAAACCGCCGTCAGGGCCGTCATTGCCAGCAAGGATCGCAGGCCGCTGCACGGGTCGGCCACATCCAGCTCAAAGCCGCCCGCCATGTTGGAGTAAATTGCCGTTCCGGAGCGAATGGCACCTATTCCGATCGTGTTCAGGATGTTCACGGCCAGCGAACTGGATAAAATACGGAGCGGAAACGCAATTACATCCAAAAAATTGAGCGGTATACAGAAAATCAGATAGGAACAGGGGAAAATCAGCTGTTTGGCGAGCTGCCAGCCGAACAGATAAAACGGAATTCCCCAGAGCAATAGAATCAGGCTCATCAGGGAAAAACGGGTCTGCTGCATTTTCGCCCCGAACCAGTGCATCATTAAAGCCCCGATCACGACCACAAGGCCTCGCCAGTCCACCTTCGTATCTACGGAGAAAATCTCCTTCCGACGGTACCAGATGACGCCAAGACTAACGAACGGAATGAAATAACCATGTGAATAATCGGCTCCAAAGGAAATGGTGTCGTTCCAGCGGGAAAACATCCAATGAAACGCCGAGCGACTTCCGATATTTTCAACCGTGTTCCCCAGCATATGGAACATCATGAACAACAGTCCAATAATGACAGAGACCAGTCCGATCTGGACCAGTTCATGCGGATTCAGCGCACCCAGCCGCCAGCGCTCACTCCAGACCTTGATTGACGTTTGTTGCTGCATTATTTTTTCTTAGACCGTTGTTTAGTCTATCAGATCAGAAAAATTTTAGAAATTTTATTGCTCGGCAACCTGATCCTGAATCCATTCATATGTTTTACGCATTCCTTCAGACAACGGTTGGGATGGCTTCCATGCAAGTTTTTCCACAATTAGTGCATTATCTGAATTTCTTCCACGTACGCCAAGAGGCCCGGGAGTGTGTCGAATTCGGAGACGTTTCCCGGCAATGCGAGCCGTCATTTCCACCAGTCCATTAATAGAAATCTGTTCATTTGATCCAATATTAACCGGACCAGAAAAGTCTGAAAGCACCAAACGACGAATCCCTTCCAGGCATTCGTCAATATACAGGAATGAGCGTGTCTGCTCCCCATCACCCCAGATTTCAATCTCACCACCATCGGCTGCTTCCGCAACTTTCCGGCAAATCGCTGCCGGAGCTTTCTCACGCCCTCCTGTCCATGTGCCTTCCGGACCAAAAATATTATGAAATCGGGCTATACGCACCCGTATTCCACAATTTCGCTGATAAGCCATGTAAAGTCGTTCCGAAAAAAGTTTCTCCCACCCATAATCACTATCCGGATTCGCAGGATACGCCATGTTTTCTTTCAGGCTCCCCTGCAAGGCATCTTTTTGGATTTCCTGAGGATAAATACATGCAGATGATGAATAAAAAATCTTTTCAACTCCTACCTTCGCCGCCGCATCTAGGACATTCAGATTGCAAAGTGAAGAATTGTGCATGACAACGGCATCATGTTCTCCCGTGAAAATATATCCGGCGCCTCCCATATCCGCCGCCAATTGATAAACTTCATCAAACGGTCGATCAACAACCTCCCGGGAAAATTCCGGGCTCCGAAGATCGCCCTTAACAAATTCATCGGAAGGAAGGTTGATAAACTCATGTTCTTTTATATCAACCCCACGGACCCAATAGCCTTCTGATTTCAACTGCTTTACGAGATGTCCGCCGATAAAACCGCCAGCACCACAGACTAATGCGCTTTTCATTGATTATCCCCCTGATGTTTTCGAAGCCATTCCATGCTGCGCCGAACCGTTTGATTCGATCGGTTGAGCTGATAGGCCCGTTCGAATGCGGACATCGATTCGTTATACAATCCGGCTTTGCGCAATTCGATACCGAGCTTGCGCCAATAGAAATCGTTGAACGGTTTATATTGCGCGGCCAGTCGGAACAGCTCCAATGCCCGTTCCTGATTTCCGGATACCTGCTCTGCCCGGGCCAGGCCGTAAACAATTTCCTCTTTACGGGAATTGAGCTGATACGCTTTACGAAATTCCTCCAGCTCCTTGGAGGCCCATAGGCTTTTCTGTTCCGGATCCAGTTCGTAATAGCGGTTTTGACTGTAGATTCGGCCCAACCCGAAGTCGGGCCCCCAGTTGCTGCCGTCTATTCGTTTTGCGATTGTATATAACCTTATCGCAGTCTCTGTCTGCAGTTTTTCCAGCTTCTGGTCTCCCAACGAACTTAAAAACGCTGACCCCATGACCTGCAGTGACCAGATGGCTGCCAATAGAAAAAGAACAGCAGTCAGCATCCGGAACCCGGACGTCAGAAAACCGGAGCTCGGATTCCGGCATCCAGCTTCTGATCGCTGGCGGACAATCGGAGCCACAGCACTGCCGGCCAGAAAAGCCAGCATCAGCGCATTGGGAAAAATACGCAGCTCAAAGTCGAAAAACCCATGCACGGCCGTGCCCGCCAGTGCCCCCAGCATGGCTGCGGCCGGCAGCGCGTGATAGGGCCGTTCTGCCCGCACAACAAGCCGAATCAATGCAATGATTGCACAGATTAAAGCAGCCAGAATCATTAGAGCGCCAACCAGTCCGTATTCGACCAGCAGTTCAATATACTCATTATGCGGATGAACGGTTTCAATACGCGTCGCTTTAAAGCGCTGACGGTACCCTTCAAAAAACGTTCCGTAGCTGCCGGGACCGAAACCGATAATCGGATGATCCTGGTACATCGCCAGAGAATCCAGCCAGGTCTGAGGACGGAAATCATTAAATTCTTCCTCTACAACCGCCCCGGAAACCACATGATCAATAAATCTGACTACCGGGGTCATTCGCTGGCGGAACATCGCCGAACCGACCCAGAGCCCGCCAAGAGCCCCTGCCCCCAGCAAAGGAAGAATCAGCAGGGCCAGCAGGAAGAGACGACGGCTTTTTCGAAGCACCAGCATTAACCCTGTCACCACCAGACCCGCGACAACTCCTAGAATTCCCGCACGGGACTGCGTCTGGTAGATCAGCAGCAGGAACAGTGGAACGGCATACGCAAAACAGATCCGCCAGAACCAGCCGAACTGCCGAATCAGCAGAAAAACGATACAAAACGGAAGTCCCATCTGAAACAGGTGGGCAATGTGATTCGGGCACTGATACGTTCCGCCTAAGCGTCCGTGCTCCCAGTATCCTGTATAGCGTTCCTGTCCGAAAATACAGTTTGGCGCAATCTTGTGCTGCACCAAACTGTAAAGAGCAATCAGGATCAGTGACGTAAATACCAGAATCCATGCGGCCTTGCGGCGGGGAAAGCGGGACAGCAGGTTCGCAGAAGCCCAATACGTGCCGAGGTACGCACCAAACCGCAATGTGCTGACCGCCGCCTCGTGCGGCAATGCGCAGAACGGAACGCGGCAGGCGCTGTAAAGCCAGAAGAGGAGGAGCATAATTCCTCCGGGCGGAATCATGCTTCCAGAGGTCAACGTGCTGCCGGAAATCAAAGATCGGAAATCGGAGGTCAGCAATTTCTGACTGGATGGATTTGAACTGGACGCCGGACCCCGAAAACGGGAAACCAGTCCTGCCGCAAGTGCACAGTAAATCAGCACCACCAGCGGCGCAAACAGCAGCGTCTTATCCTCCCAAACCCCGTAAAGAGATGCAGAAGAAAGCGCAGCAACTAAAAGAACCGCTGCGGTCAGTTTCTCTGTAATGTTCATTTGTATCGCTCGACCTGTAAAAAATAAGATGTGGAATGTAGAATGAAAACTGCTCCAAACCTTTTAAAAAACTATTTTTGTGGAATGTAGTTTTTGCACCACGAGTCCGCATTATCCATCATTTTATTAAGCATACCTCCGACATGGCGACATTGATCGATGAGCTTCCGGGACTTCTCTCCAGTAATATACTCACATGCCAACGATGTTTCGAGCCAATGAACCGTTTCTTCCATTTCGCCGTCCGCATCTGAAAACTTGCTGACAAAGTGCGCGGGATAACGCCGTTTCGCCCATGTCTCAGAAATATTGGCGCCAATGGATCTAGAAGAACGACGTATCTGATCCGTAAGAGAGTATATTTCCTCTTTTGGAAATGACTTCGTTAGAATAAATATCTGCTGCTGTACATCAAATGCCGTATTATATACTTCAAGATCTTTAACCGTTTGGGCTAACATCACGATCCTCCCTTATTTATAGCGAATGTTCCACTTTCAACATTCTACGTCCCACGCGCAATCGCGCTGGAAGTGGCGTTAATACGCTCCGCTGCCGCACAGGACCGTACGAACCGTTTTAGCGACAATCACGATGTCGAGCCAGATGGACCAGTTGGTCACATAGTACGTATCCCACTTATCCATGCCGGCCGTCCCGCTGTCGCTGCGACCGGACACCTGCCACAGGCCCGTAATTCCCGGGCGGACTTTTACCCGCAGCCGCTGAGTACGGGGATTCAGTTCATCATGATGATATTTCGGGAGGGGCCGGGGCCCGACCAGTCCCATGGTTCCGATTAATACACACCACAACTGAGGCAGTTCATCCAGGGAGGTTTTTCGAAGGAACCGGCCGATGAACGTGATCCGAGGATCTTTTTTCAGCTTGTAATGTTTTTCCCACTCGGCCTTCAGCTCGGGGTGAGAGGCCAGCTTCTGGAGCAGTACGGTTTCTGCGTCGGGAACCATCGTGCGCAGCTTATAGGTTCTGAAAGGAACATTGCCCCGGCCGATTCTCTCCTGAGCATAAATCGGGGAATGAAAATCCTGCAGCCAGACCAGCAGCATCAATAGAAGACAGACCGGGCCCCAGATCGGGAGGGTCAGAATAACCAGCGCGCGCTCAATGAATGCCTTTGGGAACAGCGCCATGGGATCCAGCAGGTTGCGCCGGATTTCCAATCCGAGGATTCCCTGAATATCGCAGGGTCTCACCCATAAGGACGGGGCATCCTGCAGGTCCGGAATCAGCAGAACGGTGTTGTACTGCTGCAGCGGCCCTTCCAGCAGGCTGATCAGTTGCGGACGGGGCAGATCGGGCAGCACAACAATGGCGACTGAAACCCGGCGAGTCGTGTTCCGCAGAGATCCCATCACCGGCAGGCCGCAGACAATTTCTCCCTGGCGATATTCGTTGCTGAATACCGCTCTGGGAACAAACCCGAGGGCACTGTCCCGCCGAAGCGCTTCTGCAATGACTCCGGCCGTTCCCCGGTCACCGTAGATCACCGCCGGGGCTCCCCAGAGGTTTAAAGCCGTCAGCACATTCTTTACCACAACACGTCCCAGCGGCAGCAGAATCGCTGCCGTCAGATATGCCGTCAGAAAAGAAATCCGGCTGATCGACAGCTCTTTCTGAATAAACAATATCGCCAGAGCAAATCCAAAGAGTGCAACCAGCAGCAGCTCGATCCGGCGGAGTTCCTCGACAACTCCCAGTCCCCAGCCCGGAACCAGGCGGGATATCCAGACCCCGGCCCACCAGGCGGGGATCAGAAAAAGAACCGAAATCGGGTCAACCGAAATACCGTGCTTCCAGAACAGGACCGCCTCGCCGAGCAGCACGGCGCACAAAAGCATCACAGTGTCCACCAGACTCAGCGCAAACGAGTCCATCACCCGTCGTCTGAAAAACGAATTGGCATCGCGTAAATCGGAATCAATTGTAATCCCTTCCGTGTAAGTGCTCATTATTATCTCAGCTGGTTTAAATTTTTAACGATGAATTTTGGAAAATATCATAATGTCAGCTTATACACTCCACCGAACTCATCGTCATGAATTTTCTCAACGACCGGTCGTAGATCTTCCGAAAATCGGGAAATAACCTGAGTTCGTTCAGGGAATCGTCTTTTTAAGGACTCCGGCTGCATAAAAACATCGCCCAAAACATAGATTGTCCCAGTCCGTTGTTCTGTCCGAAGAACCTGTAAAGCAATCTGTGGGTGAAGTACCCAATCATTATGCCAGAAATAAAGATATTCAATTTTAGCCGGACAATAATAGCGCAAATACCGTTCAAACACCGGATTTCCAGCAGTTAATATCACATCTCCCGGGCGAGCCTGTTTCAGGCTCCAGGCGGCTTTTTGTCGATTATAGTCTCCTTTTGAGTTCTTTAATGTGTACACTCCTCCCAGATAATTATGCCCCCCCAATAGAAATACGAGAAGCAGTACCGGCCAGAGACAGTTCTGCCTAGACAGCGGGGCAACAATCAATCCACAGAACACCAGCCAGAACGGAACCAGCCCCATCACCCAGACTTCCGGATTCCCGGGCTCCAGCAGTAAAACTGCTGCTGCATAACTAATAAACCAAACTACGGTTACAGCCAGAGTCCGCCAGTCATCCACCACACCTAGGCGATCACGTCGGCGCACAGTGCTCTTTTTCATCAGAGAATATAAAGCCCATCCCGCAACCCCAAACATGCAGAAGACCAGCATTACCAAGGAAATCGAGGCGGATACGACGACCCAAAAAGGTATGCGCTGCCCCATATAAATTTCCTCCAGCAGCATACGGGAAGGAAACATCTTGACCAGCAATTCACGAATCGAATCATATCCAAGCATAAAGTTTGAACTGGCGATACACTGCGAAAATCCGACCAAACCTTTCCACAAAGCAGTCCATTGCCAAACCACCGACACGCCGTTTCCATCAAAAACCTGTGAAGTTTCAAACCAATAAACACCGAAATACCCCAAGCCTGTCACAAGTACAGCAACCATCAGATTAAGCAGCAATCCGCGCCAGTTTTTCTGGAGCAGGTAAAAAAGAGGAACAGCAAGAAAAACAGGAATGACATTCAAAACATGGAACAGGATCGACACGCCGCAAACCAGACCAGCAACTGCGGCATCTATTCCGGACTGCGAGGGTTTTACTGAAAGATAAAGCGCAACCAACATGGCTAAACAGGCCGGAACCACGACCTCTGCTTCATCGGCATATCGCCAGAAACCGTATGAAAAAAGAAGTAGCCCCGAACAGAGCAGAGAACTGACCGGACGCATCGAAAAGCGGCGATAGCAGAAGCGAAAAAATACCAGAACAGACCCGGCCCCGCACAGTGCGCTGATCAGGCGAAGCATCGGGTAGGCCCGGCCACGATATCCCAGCAATTTTGCTCCATTATACAGATCCTTCGTTACCGCTCCATAAAGCAGATGATGAGGGTGATACAGCCAGTTCAATCCGTTATGCTCTACCTGATAGGCATACTCAAAAGCATCATCAGCCTCCGTGCGATTGGAAATATCTGTGTTCCAAAACAGAGAAAAGGCCAAAAAAAAGAATAAAAAATATACAATTCTCTTCAAACCGGCACTCCATCTTCTGCCAACTCAAGGTAATAATCCGTCATGAATTCCGCCCTTTTTTGCCAAGTAAAAGTACTACGGACTCTCTCCTGTGCAATATACCCCATTTTATACCTCACGCCGGAATCCGAAGCCAGCCGGATCATTGCCTCCGACAGTCCGTCGATAACATTTCTTACCGTGTTCACAGGAATACGGACTCCGCAGGTATCATCAACCAACCCCTCCGGACCACCCGTTTTTAGACAAATAACCGGCTTTCCCGCACTCATTGCTTCCAAACACACCATTCCGGCAGAATCATGAAAGCTCGGATGTACTAAAACGTCAGCATTCTCCAGCTTATTCTGGGTTTCAGAAAAAGTAAGTGATCCAAAAAAAGTTACATTTAAATTATGTTCGACAGCAAAGTGTTCCATTTCCGACCGACAGGGACCGTCACCAATCACCCAGAATTCCGTATCCAGCAAGCCGCTCTCATGGAAGGCCCGTAACCCCAGCAGAAACCCTTTCCAATGAACCAGCCGCCCGATGCTGATAAAGCGGCATCGTGGTGTCTCCGAAAGCCTCACCTGAACCGTTGGTACATTCACGCCGATCTGAGTCACTATCTGGACAGATCTGGCTCCCATTTTCCCTAAGCGCTCAGCCGATTCCAGCGTAGATGCAAAGGCCAACGCAGCTCGCCGGACGCTTCTGCGAACCAATGGATCAAACTCCCCCAAACGGGACACCAGAAATTTGATCCTCTCCAGAAATTTCCCCCAGCAATCCAATGCCGAAAGCAACCCAGGAGGGGTCTTTTCCGCTCCTCCTACCGGTCCCAAAACAAATGGGATATTCAGCCAAGCAAGACAGCTCGGCGCCCAGTATTTGGCAAATGTCACGTGGTGTGCGACATCAAACCCGATTTCGCGCTGGAATTTCCAAATCTTGAAAACAACAAACAGCTGCCAGAGATAATAATGAATCTGTATACAGAGTCCACCGCGTTTACCCCAGTCAAACAGCTCCGGTAAATCATAATACAGAAAATGAATACCTTCGAGCGGATGTTTACGAAGCTCTGCTTCAATCCGTTCTCTGTTTGCAGCACGGGTCAACACCCAGACGTCATTATAGACCGCCAGCGCTTGGGAAAAGCCCCATCCAACCTCAGGTTCAGACCCGTGATCCGGACAGCAGGCATAGGCGGAAATCAGTACTCTCAATCTGCGGAGGTCCGGCCGGCTGTTTTTACCCTCATTCATCCCATAGCGTCCATTTCCTAACCCCCATCACCTGCAGAAAACTCAACCAGATAAAGCCGGGAACAATATAAAGATAGCGCCGCCAAAGACGCTGCGGCTCTTTACAGAGACGGTAAAACCATTGCAGCCCGGAATTTTTAATCCAATCCGGCGCATCTTTGTAATTTCCCGCGTGAATATCGAAAGCAGCGCCAACTCCTAACATAATTCCGCAATCCAGAGGAAACTCTCCTCCGAAACAGTGCGCAGCCATGAATCGTTCCTGCTTCGGCGTGGAAAGACCAACCCAGAAAAAATCAGGATTACAGTCGGAGACTTTTTGCCGCAACTCAGCTTCTTCCGACTCCGTCAACGGCCGAAACGGCGGGGCATAGGTTCCAACGACCTGAATACCAGAAAACCATTTCTCCAGATTCGTTTTAAGCTTACACAGTGTTTTTTCGGTAGATCCATACAG
>JBFWJN010000029.1:0-20003 GCA_050253185.1 Kiritimatiellales bacterium
GTGCGGCGTAATGAACTGACTCCAGTCGATCTTAAATGCGGTCTGGTGTAGGTAGCGGTCGCTGTGGCAGTCGAAGGTGACGAGCGGCGCGAGCACACGCACGAGCAGGCGCGAGGTATAGTTGATGCGGTAAAGCGCGGCGGCGTCAGCCTGGAAGTGAAGTCCGCGAAATGCCGGTTGGACGGCTTTTGCCCCCAGTTCCTTGAGTTCGGCTTCGGCGATATCCTCAAATCCCGCGGCGATCTGGGCGAAATACTGATTTCTCTGCTGATATTGATACATGTGCGACAGCGTATCAGAGGAATGGAATATTGGAATCAAGGAATGATGGAACATTAGGCGTAAAACTGTTTCCATGATTCCAATTTTCCGCTATTTCATCATTCCAATATGAATCTTCGTTACAAAATCACCGTGGCTTACGACGGGACAAATTATTACGGCTGGCAGGTTCAGCCGGGGAAGGTCACGATTCAGGGGGAAATCGAGCGGGCGATTGAACACCTGACCGGTTCGCCTGTGCGTATTCACCATTCCGGCCGCACGGATGCCGGGGTCCATGCCAAAGGACAGGTTGCTCATTTCAATCTGCGCCAGCCGGTGGATCCCGGACGGTTCATGAACGGACTGAATGCCCAGCTTGAGCTGGACATTCGCATCATGAAAATGGAGGCGGTCGACCTGGATTTCAACGCGCGTTACGATGCGGTGAGCAAGGAATACCGCTATTTTATCTGGAACGGACAGGCGGTTCCGCCGGAGCTGCGGCTGTATCGGCTGCACGAACGGCGGCGACTGAATATTGCGGCGATGCGCCGGGCGGCGGAACAGCTTGTCGGCAAACATGATTTTGCGGCGTTTACGGTCAATCCGCGTCGTGAAATCGGCGGAACGGTGAAAACGATTCGCAGTCTGTCAGTGACTCGTACGCGGGAAGGGGATGTGACGATCCGTGTGATTGGAGAGGGATTCCTGTATAAGATGGTGCGCAGCCTTGCCGGCTTCCTGCTGCGCGTTGGAACCGGTGAGCTGCAGCCGGAGGATGCCCGGCGTTTTCTGAAGGCGGGGCAGCGTACCAACGAAGTTCCAACCGTTCGGTCGCTGGGCCTTTTTCTCTGGCGGGTAGACTATGCGGAAGATTAATCTGTTTGCCTTAAAGGAATTCTCAGGTAGTAGTTGAGAAAAGGAAGGGAGCCAGATGACGCAGTTCAGAATGATTCCGGTATTTGCGCTTTGCTGTCTTGGTTTTTTACTTTTGATGGAAAGCGGTTGTGTGTCGGGGCGGACCCTTACGACGCTTAAGCCTGTTAGTGACCCCGAACTTCGTGTTCCTGACTGCCGGTTTTATATTGCTGATCTGCAATACACCACGGTTCCCAATGCCTATAACGGAAACCGGCAGGAAGACCGGCTGGCGAAACAGTTCAAAAAGGAATGTTCCATTGCGTATCCCAACCTGTTTACAACGGATCAGGCCGGTTCGGTTTCCCTCGGCATCGACGTGGTGCAGAAGGATAAGGTTTACATCGGAAAAACCATGATATGGATGTATGGCACACTGATGATTTCCGGCCTTATTCTTCCGTGTCCGGGGCAGGCGGATGCGGAGTATGACATCAGAATATCGGTTTTGGAAGACGAGTCGGCTGTGTCGGGAAAACTGTGCGCAACCAACGGCTTCAAGAACGAATATCATACATGGAGCAGTCTTTTCACGCCGGCGGCTTTGATTGAGATTCCTGGCGAATCGGACTTCCCAAAAATAAGCGGGTCGCTTTTCAACATGAAGCCCCTGGAAGAGGACTATTATAATAACCTCAGCAGACAGCTTGCCGCGGCAGTTGCCCACGCGGTAGTTGGCGCTAGTCCAGAGTTTACGAAAGCGGCGCCAAGTTCTGCGCCGGTAATCGCTCAGACCAAATTACCGGTGGTAGAAAAAACGGATAACGCGCCGGTTGATGTACCCGTTCCAGTTCCGGTTGCTGTTCTGTCGGCCCCGGCGCAGCCGCCGCCTGTCCAAACCGCAGGTTCTCCGCTGCCGGTGCCGACTGTAAAAACGCCCGTCGCCGACATTTCGACTCAGCTCAAAAAACTGGACGAGCTCAAGAACCTAGGACTTATCACAGAAGATGAGTATGAGGCCCGAAAAGCGGATCTGACGGGAAAGCTGTAGTGGTGCAGCCCGGCAGATTTTCCAATGAGTGGAAAACTGCCGGTGAATTTTCCAAACCATGGAAAACAAAAACCGCTCGTATAGAAACAGTATTAATACGTGGCTTCAAATTTGATCGTCAACAGCCCATCCTGTATGAACTCATCTAAAACTTTATATTTAGCACCTGTAAATGACTCATTCCCGGCTTCAAGCGAAACGTTTTTTGTTGAGCAGATCATTCCGATATTTTTTATCACCCAATTTCGTGCCTGGAATCCTTTTTCTCCGACATCAACAATTACGACGCCTTTTTGGGACACAGAATCAAATTGGTATGACTTAATCGGAAAGTCGGTTGCCGTAAAGTTTTCTTCTGACACTTTTTGTGTAGCCGACACATTTTTTATACCGACCAGCGATTTTGCAATTTTCTGGGCGATGTAGTCGGTAACGACCGGGCCGGATTTTTCAGCAGCCAGCGGCGTGACCCCATCATCGTAGTTAATGAAAACAATGCCTCCGACAAAGGCGATGATGCCGAATTCGAGCCAGCTGATTTCGGTCCAGGTTCGGCGGATGTCCGCGTGGCGGATGTTTAAAACCACCGGCACGTTGATTGTATCGATCGGTTTGCCGGTCCGAGCGTCAGAAAGATGCACGGTGATGTTATGGTCTATTTCATAGTTGTATCCGTGCCACGCCGGAGCCCAGACTAGAAAACCTGGAAAGTTAATAAGAAAGTTCCATCCGGAACCTTTGTATTCCGAACTGATACTCACGGAGGCATTCACATCGACATCGCGGTTGGCACCAGACGCTCTTGAAACCTGTATGTTGTATCGGGAAAGATTTCCACTGATTCCGGAAAGAATGTTTTCGCCTGCGTAATTTCCAGCGCTCAGGCAGACCTTGACCGACTTGTCGGCGGAACGTGCCGATGAGCGGTATGAGTTTAGATTAGTAATTTTCAACTGATGAGTACATCCAGTTGATGTAGTGATCAGTGTCAGAGCCGCCAGAACCAAATTGCCGGGATTTTTTATTTTCATCGCGCGTTTTTTACTTCCTGCCGTACGCCGCAGTGCGCAAAGCGGCAACTTTATAGCTGACTTGAGAATGGGACGTAAACGTTAAAGTTTTTAAATCAACGGGTTTTATTTGCGTAATTTGAATAATTAAAATTTGTTTTTCGGAGGAAAGAAGGATACTCGGCTGATCGCGGAGAAGTTTGAGTCGAAAAGCTGTAATTCTGCTCCCGCGCAAACAAATAAAAAGGCCGCCCAAACTGAGCGGCCTTTTTATTGAGATTGCGTAACTGTTACATCTGTTCGGCAACGCTGCGAAGGCACATTTCGTTGCCCTGAGGTGCGGCGGCGCTATCCATCGGGTTTTCGCCGGTCCAGAATTCAACGCTGTTGAAGATGAGTCCGTCGGCCAGGGTGGCCAGTCCGTAAACCGGGAGAATGATGCAGCCAAGGAAGGCGACTTCATCGACCCATTTGTCCTCAAAACTTGTCTGCCATGCATGCAGTTTTTTTGTAAGGGCAAACGGTCCGGTACAGCCGGTCAGCAGAATACTGGCAATCAACAGAGCGGGGACAATCTTCTTCATCTATGACCTCCTGGTTACGGGAGTGGGTTTAACTCTCCCTTGGTTTCGTCGCAATTTAATAAGCGAGCAAGAATTTGGCAATTCAAAAGCCGACATTTCCGCTTTCCAATCATTGAACGCTTTATTTACGGGTATTTCGTGAGGGTTTGCAAATGGAACTGGGACAGGTTTTCTTCTTGTTTTTACTCTTTGGGGTTCCCAGAATGCACCCACAAAACTAATAGATACGGAGGTTTATATGAAAGGTTTCTTGTTGGCGGTTCTGATTGGTGCAGGGCTGATTTTCAGTGCACAACATGTGTTTTCGGAAGACGCCGCCATGACCCCGTTGATGGTCAGTCTGCTGACTCCTGCGCAGGTCCCGGCTCCGGAATGGGATGTGAAGGGCCTTCGTATCAATCTTTTCTACGGGCGCTGCAATGACCTGTACGGCGCAGACCTTGGGCTGGTGAATCACACGGCCGGACAGTCGACCGGGCTGGATATCGGACTGGTCAATTATGTGGAAGGAAAGCTTATCGGCTTCCAGGCGGGCGGCGTCAACGTCGGCAACCGGGTGAAGGCGCTTCAAATCGGTGTATACAATAAAGCTGATGACATTTCCGGCCTTCAGATCGGACTGATCAACCATACACGAATGATGCGCGGGGTGCAGATCGGACTGATCAATGTGATTGAAAGCAACGATCTGTCTTTCATGCCGATCGTGAACTTTTTCTTTTGAGGAGAATTATATGAAACGTAACTTTCTCGCAGTACTGACGGTTCTCGGAATATGTTCCAGCCTCTATGCTCAAAACAGTGATCCAAAGGTTGCTGTTTTTGTTAAAAACCAGACGAAGGTTCCGGGAATGGACGATATGGTCGACGGAGTTCGCGACCGGATCGGTGCCGAACTGGCCGGATCGGGAATGATTGTACTGGACCAGACGGATATCGTATCAGGCTTCAATCGGTACAAGGTGACCACTGCCGAAGAGCGTGCGGGACTGATTAACGGCGTGTTCACCGGCGGTTCGACGGTTCGCGTTGCGCAGATGCTCGGTGCGGACTATCTTCTGACCGCCGCCATTATTTCTGCAGACCGGGCCGCGCTGACGGTGGGCGGAAAACAAATGGTCAGCTATGCACTGCGCATGACCGTCAAGGTCAGCGAAGCCGTAAACGGTTCCTCGGTGTATGGCGACAACTGGAGCCGGAAATATCCGGTGACAGCCGATAATGCGTCCGGAACAGACGCCGCGTTTTTCTACAATGAACTGCTTGATGCATGGGTGAACGAAACCGGGCCGAAGCTCGCCGAAAAAGCGAAAACCTGGCGTCGCGCTGAAGCCGTTCCGTCACAACTGGTCAGCTTTTCTGTCAGCACGACAATTGATGAACTGATCCAGGGACTGGAATCGGGTGTGCGGGCTCCGAACGACCTGCTCAATGAAATGCGCCGCATTGTCGGCGGAGCAACCGTTGAAATTGACGGCGCCGCCGTCGGATCATCACCCGGAACGTTTCAGGTGGCTCCGGGACTCCACCAGATGCGCGTTTCCCGTCAGTGGATGAACGACTGGCAGCAGACCGTCAGCATTCAAAATGGAAGCTCTTTCCGCATTGCCCTCGAACTGTCGGATGCCGGCCAGCAGAAATTCCAGACATTGGAAAAACTGCGCGCTCAAATTGCAAAAGATTATGCGGAGGCCATGGCCATGAAGGGGATCAAGGTCAATTTCGATACCGCCGCATGGCGTGATGTTTCCGTCGGCAACAAAGGCAGCGAAATCAACCTTGAAAAAAACGAGCTGCGGCAGGAAGGGCTGCTTAACTCGGTCGGGCAGTAAGAGCAAAGGGCTTCATGCGATATCTAATGAAACGTCTTAAGCCCGGCGGTGTTGCTTTCGCGGCACTTCTGCTGCTGACCGGCTGCGCAACGCACAGTCGGAATGCCGGCGCGGCCATGGCCGCGTTGAAGAGCGGAAATACCACATCGGCGCTGCAGTGGTCGGAAAAACTGAAAACAAGCACCTTCAGTAAAGATCTGGGATACCTTGAAAGCGGACGGATCAAAATGCTGAACGGCGATTTTACCGGAAGCCGGGCGGATTTCAGAACCGCAATTGATACGGTTCTGGAGGAAACGGAAACCGGTCCGGAAATCCGGCTGAGCGCTGTCGGGGCCACGCTGGCGGCCTCAACCGTTGCAGACGATACGATTCGCAGCTATGAGCTGTCCCCGTATGAGGTGATCCAGCTGCTGCATTACCAGACGCTGAATTATCTGTTCTGCGGTGATCCGGACGGAGCCGGTGTGGAAATGCGCCGGACGGTGTTTGCTCAGGATGCGCTGTCTGAACAGTATGCCGATGAAGTTCAGGACGCTCAGGAGGAGCAGGAAAAAGATGCGGAAACCCGGGCCAAAGCCATGGAGGCGGTCAACGCGAAAATGGAGGGAATGGCGCCGGCGCTGGAACGCACCAGCAGTTCGCATGAAAACGGATTGGCCTGGTATCTGTGCGGACTGATGTTTGAAAAACAGGGGGATCCGGCCAATGCGTCGCTCAGCTATCGCAAAGCGTGGGAGCTGGCTCCGCAGAATCCGTGCATCCTCAAGGATTTCCTTCGCATGCTGCAGACGCAGGACCGGCAGGCATTCGTGGATCTTGTTCTGCAAAACAATGCGGATGTCAACGATCTGTCGCGCGGATCTACAGAAATCGTTGTTCTCTATGAAGAGTCATTGATTTCCCAGCGGCAGGCAGAAAAAATTCAGCTGCCGATTCCCGATTTTCAGGGGACCATCACTATGATCTCGGTGGATTTCCCGTTCTACAGCGATCCGGCCTACACCCCATCTGTGCTGCAGCTGAAAGAAGACGGAGGCCCGCTCGGAACGGTTCTTCCGGCGGTTTACCTTCAGTCTCTGGCATACCGCGACCTGAAGGAGAAAATGCCGGGTATTGTGATTCGCAACGTTACGCGCGCCGTGACAAAGGTCGCCACGCAGCAGGTGGCCAATCAGGGAAACAGCTATACCAAATACGGAATGATGGCGTTCAATGCGATTTCGTCGATGGCCTCCACCGCCGATACCCGCGCGTGGTATTCCATTCCCATGGCAACGCAGCTGTATCGCGGAACCGTGGAACCCGGATCGCATACACTGGAGTGTCGCAGTCCGCTGAGCGGAACGCTGATGACCATCCCCTTGGAAGTACAGGAGGGCGAGACCCGTCTGGTCTGGATTGCCGACACCGGCGGCATGGCCGCCGCCGCGACGGCATCGCTGAACCGCAAAGGAATCCCGCCGACCTACCAACAGTTTAATAATCCGTTCCGAACCAACGGGATTCCGAATGTCGCCGGAGGCGAATCGGCCGGAACCGGAACGGCGAATAGTAAAGAGAACAAGGAGACCGTGCTATGAAGTCTATGAAATACATTGCCGGACTGACTGTGCTGGCTGCCGGGCTGGGAAGTCTGACCGGATGCAAGAACACCTCCGGGACGATTGTGTCGACCGATCATCTCAGCGGTTCGTCCATGATTATTGAAGAGAACGCACGGCTCGCGCACCGGGTGAATGTGCTGAATACCGTGTATGATGAAGTCAACGGACTGAAGCGCGTGCACATCACTCTGGCGTCGGACCGAAACAAACGGCTTCGTGTCGATTACCGGATCTGCTGGTTTGATGCCAACGGCATGGAAATCGATCCGCAGACCAAACCCTACCGCAATCTGATTCTGGAAGGGCGTGATAGCGTGACGGTAACCGGCGTGGCCAATTCGCCCGCAGCGGTTTCCTCCAAGCTGCGGGTTCGCGAAACATCACAGGCTGAATAAAGAAAGGAAAACCTTATCATGAAGAAACAGATTTTAACTCTCTCTCTGCTCTGCGGAGCCGCACTGTTCACCGGCTGCACCACCACGGTCAAAGAGGTTCCTCTGGATCGCACAGCGGCCACCACAAAAATCGAGCCGCAGGACATCCGTCGGACGGTTGAGAAAATGGTGGACTCGCTGCTGGTGGCTCCGGGCGTCAAGGAATTCGTCGCGGATCGTCGTCCGGTGCTTGATATTGAGCCGATGCAGAACCGCTCGACTCAGCATATTGATATGCTGAGCCTGACGGAGTCGGTCCGCATGCAGCTGCTCCGTTCGGGAATGTTCCGCTTCGTGGACCGCTCCGCGGCCGGCACGGCCGCAACCGATATTGAACGGATCAATCAGGAAAACATGCTGGGTCTGGTCGACTCCTCCAAAGCCGTCAAAGCGGGCCAGCAGACGGCGCTGGACATGTATCTGACCGGCACGCTGTCGGAAATCAAAAACGTAACCGGTCGAACGACCGACCAGTACTATAAGTTTTCGATGATTCTCAAGGACCTTCGGACCGGGGAACTGGTCTGGGCCGATGAGCAGGAAATCCGGAAAGCCGGCACCAAGCCGGTGATCGGCTGGTAGTCAGCGGTCGGGTTCCCTGAAAAAAACCGTCCCGGTGTTCGGGGCGGTTTTTTTGCTGCCGGCCAATTGAAAGGCCTGCTCTTCTTGCTTTTTGACGGCCGGTCCGGTAGCGTTTCGCTTTTATTTCAGATATCGAGGAAAGAATGCCGAAAATTGAAATTATGCCGTCGATTCTCGCCGCCGACATGGGAAACCTGGAAGCGGGAATTCGACTCTGCGAAACATCAGGGGCCGACCAGATTCACGTCGATGTGATGGACGGGGTTTTTGTGCCCAACATCAGCATGGGGCCAGCCATCGTAGCCATGGCGGACCGGGTTACCGACCTTCCGCTGGATGTGCACCTGATGCTGATTCGTCCCCAGCAGCACATCGATGCATTCGCCAAAGCGGGCGCCGATGCCATCATGATTCACATCGAAGCGGATTGCGATGTGGAGGATACGCTGAAAAAAATCCGGGATCTCGGCTGCCGAAGCGGCATCACCGTCAACCCGCCCACGCCGGTTGACTCGATTTTCCAATGTCTGGAAAACGGACTGGTGGACGAAGTACTGATTATGTCGGTCAATCCCGGATTCGGCGGACAGAGCTATATTGCTGATGTGGAAGACAAACTGGCGGAGATCCGCCGCCGCTATCCCGATATCCTGATCGCCATCGACGGCGGAATTGATCTGGAAACCGTGAAGCCGGCCGCCGCGCACGGCGCCAATC
Source organism: Kiritimatiellales bacterium (assembly GCA_050253185.1). Classification (GTDB taxonomy): domain Bacteria; phylum Verrucomicrobiota; class Kiritimatiellia; order Kiritimatiellales; family Tichowtungiaceae; genus Tichowtungia. Next base: position 8,940 of record JBFWJN010000029.1, read on the forward strand.
TGTTCGTTGCCGGAACCTCGTTGTTCAAAGCTCCGGACATGAAAACAGCAATTGCCGCGATGCGGATGAATGCCGAAGCCGTCTACGGTTCTAAACTCTGAAATCATCAAACTGAAATTCCATATGTCCGATTTGTCTCATATCCGCAACTTTTCGATTATTGCCCACATTGATCATGGTAAATCCACGCTGGCTGACCGTATCCTGCAGCTGACCGGCGCCATTGAAGCCCGCAAAATGAAGGAACAGGTGCTTGACGCGATGGATCTGGAGCGCGAGCGCGGAATCACCATTAAGGCGCACCCGGTTTCGATGAACTATACGGCAAAGGATGGACAAACCTATTTGTTCAACCTGATTGATACTCCCGGACATGTCGACTTTTCCTATGAGGTGTCCCGCAGCCTGCAGGCCTGCGAAGGTGCAATCCTCGTTGTGGATGCCGCGCAAGGCGTCGAGGCGCAGACGGTTTCCAATGCATTTCTGGCTGCGGACCAGAATCTGGCCATTGTGCCGGTTCTGAATAAAATCGAGCTGCCGAACGCCCGCCCGGAAGAAGTGGCGCAGCAGATTGAAGACCTGCTTGCCATTGAATCCTCTGAATGCATTGCCGTCAGCGCTAAGACGGGGCAGGGAATTGGTGAAGTGCTCGAAGCGATTGTTGCACGGATTCCGCCTCCCGCACCGGCCGACGACCATGCGGCCCGCGGGCTGGTTTTCGATTCCAAGTATGACGCTTTTCGAGGTGTGGTCGTTTACCTGCGCCTGTTTACCGGCAGCCTGAAAACCGGCGAAAAAGTGCGTATGATGAGCACCGGCCAGGAATACGAAATCAAGGAGGTTGGCGTATTCACGCCGGGTCCTGAATCACGCCGGGAACTGACCGAGGGAACGGTTGGTTATGTGATCGCAAATATTAAGGATTCGTCGGAAATTCAGATTGGCGACACGATGACCTCCGCCCGGAACCCGGCGGAGTCGCCGCTCCCCGGCTTCAAGGAAATCCATCCGATGGTTTTTGCCGGAATTTATCCGATCGAAACCAGTGATTACGAAAAGCTCGGCAAGAGTCTGGATAAGCTTCGACTGAATGATGCGGCGTTCACCTATCAGGCTGAATCTTCGGTGGCGCTCGGGTTCGGATTCCGCTGCGGGTTCCTCGGACTGCTGCACATGGAAATTGTACAGGAACGCCTGCGACGCGAGTTTGATCTCGACATCATCGCGTCCTACCCGAATGTCATCTATCGCATTAACCTGAAGAGCGGAGAATCGATTGAAATCGACAACCCGACCCTTCTGCCGGACCCGACGCTCGTTGACAGCATGGAGGAACCGTTCATCAAGGCGACCATTATTACGCCGACCTCCTGCATGGGCGATATGCTGCAGCTGGTCATGGAAAAGCGCGGGCAGGTCACCCAGACCGATTCGATCGATGCACAGCGCGTTATGCTCACCTGTGACCTGCCGCTGAATGAAGTGCTTGTGGATTTTTATGACCGCCTCAAAAGCATCAGTCGCGGCTATGCGTCAATGGATTATGAATATTCAGATTATCGCCTCTCCGACCTGGTGAAAATGGATATTCTGATTCACAGCGAACCGGTGGATGCCTTCTCATCCATTGTTCACCGCTCCAAAGCGGTTTCCCGCGGACGTCAGATGTGTGCATCCCTGAAAGATGTCATTCCGCGTCAGGCCTTTACCGTTGCCATCCAGGCCGCGCTGGGCGGGAAGATTATTGCTCGTGAAACCATCAAGGCATATCGCAAGGATGTAACCGCGAAATGTTACGGCGGTGATATTTCCCGAAAGCGCAAGCTGCTAGAGCGACAGAAAGAGGGAAAGAAGAAACTGAAGAGTATCGGCAAGGTCAGTATCCCTCAGGAAGCCTTTATCGCCGTGCTCAAAACCAAGCAGGAATAACTTCGATGAATTTTCTGAAGACCCGCAAGTCCCGCAAAGAACTAAAAGAAATCCTGCACTATGCCAAACATGTTCGACATATGCATGAGGATGTCGCCGATCCGGCTGAAATTGAGAACCTGAAACAACTGGAAAAACTGGCGAAGAAGGCTCGGGGGGAAGGGGATGTCGCCAAGATGGAAGCCGCCGGCAGCTGCCTTATCAAAGCCGGAGAAAAGACGGCTCCTCCCAGAAAAGACGCAAAAATTCGTGAAAATGTCGAAGTTCTTTTTGTCGCCGTAGCAGCGGCCATGGCCATTCGGGCCTATTTTTTTCAGCCCTTTAAAATTCCGACGGGTTCCATGCAGCCGACCCTCTACGGAATTACTGTAAAAGCGGAACCGGCCATTTCAGGCAACAATCCGGTTGCCCGAATTGCAAATTTTGTCCTGTTCGGCGAGCGGCATACTGTAATTCGAGCCAAAACCAGTGGATATCTCAGAATGGGTCATTATGGTCAGTATGGTACCCGTCTGGATCTGCAGACCAATAAAAGCCGGACGTATGCGATTGTTTTCATTAATGATGTTCCTCATAAGATTCCCATGAATCTCTGGATCGAACAGAGCAGCCAGTTCCGAGAACGTTATGAAGGCCGCTACATTCAGAAAGGAGATGTTCTGTTTGACGGTGTCTTAAAAAGTGGTGACTATATTCTGGTCAACCGCATCAAATACAATTTTGTCCGGCCGAAAAGGGGGGATATCGCAGTTTTTGATACGCGGAAACTGACCCATCCACAGGTTCGTAAAGATTCCTACTACATCAAGCGCATGGTCGGATTACCCGGAGAAACGATTTCGTTGAATCCTCCATATCTTTTAGTAAATGGGAAAAAACCGGCAGATCCACGGTTCAATAAGATATTCAGCCATTCCAACTATAACGGGTATGTTTACGGCGATGCCTCAATTTCGGCTTTGATTGCCGGGCCAGGCAACTCGATCAGTCTGGCTGACGATCAGTATTTATTCTTTGGCGATAATACATTGAACAGTCTGGATGGACGTTATTTCGGTCCGGTCAACCAGCAGCAGATTATGGGTCCGGCTTTCTTTGTCTGCTGGCCGCTGGATCGTGCAGGATTTGCTGAACTCGATCATTGAGTTTAAATGCCATCTTGCGAGGCTTGCTTGGGCAGGCCATTTCACTCGCTTGAGCTGTTGAAATAAAAACGAAAACGGTCTAGTCCAATGCGATATATAACGTCGCATAATATATCTTATGTCTAATAATGTACTGGGAGCACCACAATCCCTTGTGTTTTGGGGGTTTCCTGTGGATAAATAGCTTCTAGTGGCTAGTTATTAACACCGGTACAATTAACCAACAATCCGCTGGAGCGGATCATGCGCGAGATCTGTCGCCGGACTCGTGTGGTCGGCAGCTTCCCGGACGGCCCGTCCGCTCTGGTGCTGGTCGCAGCCCGGCTCTGGCACATAGCTGGAACCAACTGGGGAACCCGCCGCTACTTGAACATGGCCCGAATTTATGAATTAGAACGAGCTCAGCATGACGCTGCATAGAGTTTGAGGAGAACCCTCAGATCAAAGTGCGAAAGATTCTGGACACTACCAATCGGCTGACTTTCCGCGATTTATCCTGTGAACAACAAACACCGTTCAGGTTGTAAAATCATTCTGTCTGAAAAATGTTGTCTCTGGGGGTTATCAACACGCCGAGAGCAGAGCGCCCGGGGAGGGGCGCCCTGCTCTACCCGGTTGATACCCCGAGATTTGCATGTTCGGCTTAGTTGTCGACACTGGAATAGACGACCTGTGCAGTTTGTTCATTTGTGATCGTAAATTCCTCCATGTGAAAGTGCGGGTCTGACACGAACGTCAGGTGTCCATGGAATTTATGTTCCATTTCAACCAGAGTCTGTTCGTCTTCGCGCCGGAGCCGGTCTAAAACGGTCGGATTGACCGTGATTTTCATGGAATGCGATCCTTTGCGGTCTTTGCGCAAAGCAGCGGACAGTCGACGCTGGAGCTCGACACTCATGGTGAGCGCGGATTTAACGCGCCCGCGTCCACGGCAGTAATCGCATTCAATATAAGTGGTCGTGTAAACACTTTCTTCAAAACGCTGACGGGTCATTTCCAGCAGGCCCAGCTGAGAGATTGGGAGGACATTTGTCCGGGCGCGATCCTCTTTGAGCGCGTCCTTGAGTGTTTTGTAGACAGCGTTCTGATCCCGCTTGCTCTTCATGTCAATGAAGTCAATGACCACCAGTCCGCCGACGTTCCTCAGGCGCAGCTGACGGGCCACTTCGTCCGCCGCTTCCGTGTTGACGGAGAGGATGGATTCTTCAGCGGTTTTTCCCCCTTTATGCCGGCCGGTATTTACGTCAACAGCAACCAGGGCTTCGGTTTCATCAAAGATCAGGTAGGCTCCGGATTTCAGCCAGACCTTCCGGCGGAAAACCGATTCGATCTGTTTTTCGACATCAAAGTAGTCAAAGATCGGTTCTTCTCCACCATAAAGCTGGACCCAGTTGCGGGAACGGCGGGAATATTTGGCGATCATTTTACGGATCATTTCATAGGTATCGCGGTTGTCGACATAGACCCGGTCAATGTCTTCCGTAAGATAATCTCGAACGACGCGCTCTGCCAGATTTGGTTCCTGATAGAGGCAGCACGGTGCAGCTTTCTCGCGAATGCCCGTATCGATCTCCTTCCAGATTTCAAACAGGGTTCGTGCATCGCGCGCAAAGCTGGTTTTGCGGGTGCCGGATCCAGCGGTGCGCACGATAATCCCGATTCCTTCCGGAATCGGCAGGCGGGCCAGAATTTTTTTGAGACGCACCCTTTCCTTGCTGTCTCCGATTTTCTTTGAAATTCCCTTGAGCCCCATGCCGGGCATCATAACCAGATAGCGTCCTGGCACGCTCAGGTTGGCCGTAACCCGCGGACCCTTGGTGCCGATCGCATCCTTGGTGACCTGCACAACGATTTCCGATCCGATCGGAAATTTTTTCACCATTTCTCCCGGAGCGAATTTGCGCCGCCGGCGATTGCTGTTCCGGCTGCCCTCTTGCTCCTCGAGCCGGGCGGTATCTTCCGGAATCATATCCCAGTAGTGAATAAAGGCATTTTTCTGCATGCCGATATCCACAAACGCCGCCTGGAGCCCGTCTTCCAGGTTCTGGATTTTTCCTTTGAAAATACTGCCGACCAGACGGTTTTCCTCCGATCGCTCGATATGAAAATTGTCCAGCTTCCGTTCATCGAGCACCACCACGCGGGTTTCAAGCGGTTCGATGTTAATCAGAATTTCCTTTTTCTTCCGCGCGGCATTCACCAGCTTGTTTTTAATTGTTTCGAGCATATTCGGCCCTCTCTTTCTATAACTTAGATGCGACGCCGCAGATAGACACTCTGAACCAGTCCCAGGGCTGTCATGGTACTAACCATGAACGATCCGCCGTAACTCATCAGCGGAAGCGGAAGACCGGTAATCGGCATCAGTCCGACAGTCATCGCGATATTGACAAAAACATGTGAGAAGATAAGCACGCCGATACCTGCCGCCAGCAGCCGCCCGAACGAATCCCGGGCGCGCACAGCCGCAACCATACAGCGCATTACCACCGTCGTATAAAGCGCCAGCAGCAGCATGCTGCCGGCAAAACCTGTTTCCTCTGCTACGACCGAATAAATAAAATCGGTCGGAGCCACCGTTCTCGGCAGAAAACCGAGAATATTCTGCGTTCCCTTCAAATATCCTTTCCCCATCAAACCGCCGGAACCGACTGCAATCTGCGACTGCAACTTGTTCCAGCCGGCGCCGAGCGGATCCTGACTGACATTCAGATAGACCAGAATCCGGTTTTTCTGATAATCGGTCAGGAACGGACAGCTGTCCGGGAAAAAACGCAACCAGATGATCAGCACAAGCAGCATCGCCCCACCGACTCCAAACAGAATCAGCAGGGGTTTCAGCGGACAGCCCGCACAGAACAAAAGAACAATCAGCACCGGCAGAAGAACCATCGCCGTACCGAGATCCGGTTCGGCGGCAATCAGCAGGAACGGAAGTCCCGCCAGAGCAAAAGCTTTAATAAAGGTCGGCATCTCGTCGGCATCCGAAGTCGGATCGCCAAGCCTGGCCGCCAGTGTAAAAATAACCGCCAGTTTTCCGAACTCGGACGGCTGCACCATGATGCCGCCGATACTGAACCAGCGGTGCGCTCCGTAGACCGAAGTGCCGACAAACAGCACCAGAGTCAGCATCAGCAGCGTGCCGCCGTAGATCCACCAGTGCAGCCGGTCGATTCGCCGGTAATCGAACGCGGACACGGCGCTGTAGCATCCCAGTCCGATCAGTGCCCAGACAATCTGGCGAATCACCATTCCACTGAGCGCCTGATCGGCCGTCCGATAACCGGCGCTGTAGATGAACAGGAAACTGAGCACCAGAAGTGCACTGACTGCACCGAACATAATCCAGTCGAAACGGCGAAGCCATGCCATCATGACAGGCCCCCTTCCCGTTTCATTTTTTCCAGCAGACCTTCCATTAAAATTTTAAGGCGCGGCCCAACAGTCGAACCGCCGGAACTGCCGTCCTCAATCACCATGGCCACGGCATACTGCGGACGGTCAAACGGAGCAAAGGCAATCATCCAGGTGTGCTTGTCGCCCTTCCCTTTGATTCCGTATTCCGCCGTTCCCGTTTTTCCGGCAAAATCCAGTCCTGCCACCGCGGCGCGACGCCCGGTGCCGTCCGGTGCCATGATGACATCATGCATGCCGTTGCGTACAACTGCTAAGGCCTCGTCGGACCAGTTCATTTTTCCGACGCGCCGCACCGGTTCCTCCACGTATTCATTGGACCCCGGAAGCCGGTGCGCCTGAACCACCCGCGGGCGATAGAGATATCCACCGTTTGCGAGAGTTGCCGTCACCATCGCCATTTGAATCGGGGTAACCGTGAGGTACCCCTGCCCGATTGAAAGATTGCAGGTATCTCCGTCCGTCCAGCCGCCGCGCCCGGTTGCACGGGTCCAGTCGTCGCCGGGGACAAGCCCCGGCTGCTCAAAATCAACCTCAACTCCGGTTTTCTGTCCAAGTCCGACTGCACGGGCCTGTTCGATGATCGGCTCCCAACCGCAGGCCAGTGCGGTTTTGAAGAAGTAGACGTTTGCCGAATACTTCAGCGCCTCCTGCATGTTCACCAGGCCGTGCCCGACCGTATGCACCGTGCGCCGCCCGATCCGGAACGTCGCCGGACTGTCGTAGACCTGATGGATCGACTCGGGGTTTACGGTCGAGGCGGCCAGCCCAACCAGCGGTTTAAAAATACTGCCCGGAGGATAAACACCGGCAACGGCCCGGTTGAGCAGCGGGTTGGCCGGGTCGTCTCTCAGCGCGTTCCAGTCTTTGGTGGAAATATACGGTACAAACAGGTTCGCATCGTAACCCGGCGCACTGATCATCGCCAGCACGTCCCCATTTTCCGGATCGAGCACAACCACGGCCCCTCGGTATTCACCTAGCGCCTTATGCGCGAGAAGCTGAACCTCCATATCCAGCGTCAGCCGCAAATCTCCGCCGGTTTTCGGAGCTCGGCGCGCCAGTTCGCCGTGACGATATCCGGAGACATCAATCTGAACCAGCATGCCGCCGGCTTCGCCGCGAAGAAACGGATCAAACAGTTTTTCCAGTCCGGCACGGCCCGACATATCGGGGAGATAATAGGAATAGGTTTCTTCCTGACTGAGTTTTTCCGGATCGGCGCGCCCGACGTAGCCGAGAAGGTGCGACGTGTACGGACTGTAGGGATAGGTGCGTGTCGCCTGGGTGTAAATATCCACGCCCGGAATATGCAGGCCCTTTTCGACCAGCCGTGCCATGGCTTCCGGACCGACCTCCCTCCACAGAACCAACGGCAGCGGCAGGCGCAGACGAATATGCCGCTGGACGTCATTACGATCCGTTTCCGGTTCCAGCCCGGTTGCATCAGATACCTGCCGAACAACCTCCATGGCCCGGTCAATCGTCCGCGACCAGGGACCGGGCCGGCGAATGTCCTCAAGAAACAGCGCAATCGAATAGCTTGGGCGGTTATCCGCAAGGCACAGTCCGTTGCGATCGTAGATTTTTCCGCGAATGCCAGGCAGCCGGACCCGTCGGAGGCTTTGAATTTCAATGCGGGATTCAAATTGGGACATTCGCGAGACCTGCAACCGCCAGAGTGTTCCGCACAGAATGAGCATGGCAACCGCCATGCCTCCCATGACAATATAGAACCGCAACGGGTTAAACTGTTCTGCTGTCCGACGAATGCGCATCATCATGACATCCGCCTCCGCCGGTTCATGACAATCAGATGACGAATCGGACCCCTCACGAGAAACAGTGCCGGCGCGAGCAGTGCGCCGGAAATAAGCCCGATGACAATCCGGACCAGCAGCATCTGCGGTTCGATCGGCCGAAGTCCGCCAATGCCGTAAAGAATTGCACAGTAAAACTCCTGAAACAGGCCGGCCCCGGCGCCGAGAATGGTATAGGTGATCACCTGGTCGATAAACACCTCATCCCGAATCAGCCGGATCGCTTCCACAATCAGCAGACACATCGGAATGGAAATGCCCAGCGGCGAAGGAGACAGCGAATCATTGAGCAGTCCGGCAAAGACTGCGGCACGAATGTTCTGCCCCCGGCTGAATACCGGCGCAATGACGACAAGCGTGCAAACCAGGATCGGGAACTGAACAGCGAACAGCGTCTGTACGCCGGCCGCGAGCAGCAGGAACAGGAAAATGCGCAGGTCGATCATTCGATTTCCCCGCTTTCCGAATTTCCGTCCACAACAAACACCATGTCCAGCAGTTCAACCACCGCCTTGGGAACCAGGTCCGCATACTGATACAGCCCGGCCTCTTCGGTATGCACCGCGTCGATGTATCCGACGAGAACGTCTTTGGGGAAAATTCCGCCCAGTCCGGACGTCACCACAGCATCGCCGGGTCGAACCGGAATGTCTTTGTGAATGAAACGCATCCGGGCAACCGGATAGCCTTTCAGGTTGGTTCCGTATCCGCTGACAACACCGAACGATCCGGTTCGCGAAACGCGCGCAGATACTTTGCAGGCCGGATCGGAGACCAGCAGAATATCGGTTGTGCGGGCGGATACTTCGATGGTTCTCCCAACCAGTCCGTCTGACGAAATCACGGCCTGGTCCACAACGATGCCGTCTCCCGCTCCTTGGTCAATCCGGACACTCTGCCACCAACCGCTGATGGAGCGGGCGACGACGCGCGCGGCGGTCAGATGGCGCGGCTGCCGGCTGATAAAATCAAGCTGCTGCTGGAGGCGCAGATTTTCGGCGGAAAGGTTTTCCAGAACACGGAGCTTGGCCTGGAGATGAACCATTTCTTCAGTCAGGCGGTGATTCTCTTCGGCCAGTCCTCCGAAACCGCGAACCGTATCAATGCCGGCCTTCAGGCTTTGAGCGGACTGGAGGAGAAAACCCTGCACCGGTGCCGTGGTATTTCTGAAAATACCTTTGATCCGGGCGGAACATCCGCCCGGAAGGTTGAACAGCAACAGCAGCACCGCAGCCGCCGCAATCCACTTTATAAACGTTTTCTGTCCAGCCATAGACCCGGTCCGGTCCTTATTCAGAACACGGAGGGAGGAGTCTGAAACGAAACACCGGCACGCTAGCGCTGGTGCACATCAGAGAGTTTCCGCAGGAAGTTGATTTCGTGCAGGACAACGCCGGTTCCTTCAGCGACAGCACTGAGCGGATCGTCGGCAATATGAACCGGCAGACCGGTATGGTCCGCAATCAGTTTGTCGAGTCCGCGCAGCAGGCCGCCACCGCCCGCCAGCACCATTCCCCGGTCCACCAGATCGGCGGACAGTTCGGGCAGGCAGCGGTCGAGTGTGATTCGGACGGCATCGATAATGGCGGAAATCGGTTCTTTTAATGCCCCTCGCACTTCTTCAGAGCTGATGGTCAGGGTTTTCGGAAGACCCGCAACCTGATCGCGACCCTTCACTTCCATAGTTGTCTCTTCGCCCGTCGGGATGGCAGAGCCGATTGAAATCTTGATGTCTTCCGCAGTCCGTTCCCCGATGAGCAGATTGTACTCTCGTTTCAGATACTGGACGATCGATTCGTCCATCTCGTCCCCCCCGACGCGCACGCTGCGACTGTAGACAATTCCGGCGAGAGAGATAATAGCCACCTCAGTTGTACCCCCGCCGATATCGACAATCATGTTGCCGGCCGGTTCCTGAACCGGCAGTCCGACACCGATCGCAGCAGCCATCGGTTCTTCAATTAAAAACACATCGCGCGCACCCGCATGCAGTGCGGAATCCTTCACCGCGCGTTTTTCCACTTCTGTAATGCCGCTCGGAACCGCCACGACCACGCGCGGCCGCACCATTCTGCGGCGGTTATGTACCTTCTGGATGAAATACCGCAGCATGGCTTCGGTAATTTCAAAATCTGCGATCACCCCGGCCTTCATCGGGCGAATCGCCACGATGCTTCCCGGTGTACGGCCCAGCATCCGTTTGGCTTCATCACCGACCGCCAGCACCCGGTTGGTTCCCGACTGAACGGCAACAACAGACGGCTCGCGCAGAACGATTCCTCTGTCGCGGACATACACCAGTGTATTGGCTGTACCGAGGTCGATCCCGATATCACTGGAGAAAAGGCCCATCAGACGGTTTAACATAGCTGTTCCTGGTTAACTGAAATCCTGTAAAATTTTAATAAGTGCTTCATATTTGCTTGTTTAAACAAAGTCGGTCAAGCGTGAAATGTGCAAAACAGAGGCAAATTCGGTCCTGCTTTTTACGCCTCGCCCTTGATTCTGCGGGCCATTGCACGACCCAGCTCGACGCACTGGCGGATGTCTTCGCCGGTCGGGCACGAACGGCATTCGACCACCGGCTCGACCAGATCCCAGCTGCCCTTGCCCTCTTCTGCAAACCGGGTCAGCGTTTTCACGCCGCCGCCCGACCAGGTGTACGATCCGAACAGGCCGAGCGTCCGGTTGCTCAGTTTTTTACGCTCCAGCATATCGATCAGGAACTGCATCGGCGGATAAAGGCCGGTGTCATA
>JBFWJN010000030.1:0-19842 GCA_050253185.1 Kiritimatiellales bacterium
CGGGGTGGATTTCGGTTTTTCGAGCGATCTTGACTGGATTACGGAAGAAAAAGTTGAATCCCTTCGAAAATTAAGGGCACACAATTTTCTAAGTAAACGATGTCGGAAAACATCTGTCCCTCGGCCGGATTATTATACAGAACGGGCTGTGTGGTCGCGGCACTAATCCGGCGAAGAAGAAAAAAAGTATTTTACATTTAATAATGACGATATCTATAGGCTTTGTTTTAGCATTAAATAGAATCAGTCGGGTGCTACATCTCGTAGAATATTGCACGATGGATAAAATTAGATCGCACGTATGTTGAGGAAGAGGTCTTTGGACCTGCGACTCCGATATCACGTAAATCGAGTCAGTGAATGACACTTAGAAATATGAAATTATCGATACAGAAGCCGCGGGGATTGATTAAAGGGGTTCCCAGTGCTGTTCTCCTCAGTGCTGCCATCCATTTTATTCTTCTTTTTATTGCCGGTAGCTTTGTTGTGTTTTCTGTGCTGAAAAAAGAGGAAAAAAAGTTTGTTCCTCCTAAACCGATTGAACGCCCGAAGATGGATCTGAAAAAACCGCGTGTAAAGGTTCAGAAAAGTGCAAAACCCAGAGCGACGCAGCGGATTGTGACGAAAGGGGTCCAGCAGTCGATGCCGGATATTCAGCTCCCGGAGGTGTCCGGAATGAGTGCGGGGCTGGGAGGAGGCGTCGGCGGTTTTGAAATGATGCCGGATCCGGCAGAAGTCAGTTTGTTTGGCGGAGATCGTTCGGTCAATATTGGGAATGATTTTGTAGGAACCTTTTATGCCACAGGGCTGGACCGTCAGGGGCGTCGGAATGGTTTGGGAGAAGGCGATGCCCATTACAAAGTGCTGCGACGGTTCTTTGACTCGGGATGGAATCCACGCTCAGTTGCGATGTATTATCGGTCGCCTCAGAAACTTTATACCACGTTTTTCTACATTCCTATGACCGCATCGGAATTTGTTCCCCGGAGTTTTGGAATCCCGGATGACGTTTGGACGATGAACTGGTTTGCTCATTACAAAGGCAAATTCATGTCGAAAGAGGGCGGTCGATTCCGGTTCTGGGGACGTGGAGAAAATATTTTGGCAGTTCGGGTGAATGGAAAAGAAGTATTGCAGGCCGGACATATTCTAGCTGCCGAAATCATGTCTGACTGGAGAAGCAGTGCTCCGGAACACCGGAAATATTATCGAGGTCATGGTCCCATGGGAGTTGGCGACTGGTTTGACCTGGAACCTGGGGTGCCGGCCGAAATGGAAGTTGTTTTTGGTGACACCGGAGGAGCTTGGACTCAGGCAACTCTTACTATTGAAAAGTTTGGAGAAGAATACCCGATCAATGAGGAAGGGGCTCCGATTCTTCCTGTTTTCAAAACATCTGAGATTCCTCGCCATTTGATTGATGAAATTCAGCATTCAATGATTGATGGCGAAGCGGATCTTTTCAATGAGATGATGTTTAATGTGTATTAATCCTGTTTAAAACGAGGGCGAATTTTTGAGGCAGACCGTGAAAACATTCAATACACTGATTTTAGCTGTAGCAATAGGTTCCTGTGCGTCTGCGGAAATGCGGATGTGGACGGACGAGTCCGGCAATCGTTTCAAAGGGGAATTTGATAAGGAGCTTTTCGGTGATATCCGAGTCAAGGGGGAGGATCGGAAGTCCCATATGATTCCCATGGACAAGCTCGTAAAAGAAGACTGGGAATATATTCTCAACAAAGTTCCTCCCCGGATTGAAGCGTCGGTATCCAAGTCGATTCGAAAAAAGCCGGAGATGGATTGGACGATTGAGCAGGATGTGACTCAGCTGTATACGTTTAAAGTCACATTAACCAAAACAAGCCGATTGCCGTATAAAGGAGTGCTTACCGCAGAGTTGTTCCTTTTCGGCGACGAGGTAGACGGCGATAATTATGTGTTGGTTCATCGGGAAAAGACAGATTTCACTTTTCCTGACGCACGTGACAGCATCGTTGAATATCAGGTCGCAGATATTCATTATAGAAAATATTATGCGAGCTGGGCGGTCACTGAATCACGCTTCCGCGGAATAGAGTATATTGGCTATCTGCTGGCAGTATCCGATAGTGACGGGAAGCTGGTGTATACCGACTGTGATGTCGCTGATTCCGATTGGATAACGGGTGATATCGAAAAGAGCCTCGAAGGGTTGCGTAAGATTGCGTACGACGGTCGTGGCTCTGTATATAGTCGGCATTTCAATAAACGCTTCCGGAAAGTCATGGTCCCGCGAATTCCATGGCACAAGCGGACGCAGTGGTTTTAACGGTCATTGTTCTATCCAGTCGAGCGCGTGGTCGGCCAGCTGTTTTGGCAGAACCGCAGTGTAGCCTTGATAGATATAAATCTGGAGGAGCTCTTTGTTGAATAGCTCGGTTGCAAACTGACCCTGTCGAATCACATTGTTCCGATCCCGGTTTCCCAACAGAATATAGGTTCGCAGTGTGTTGTTTTTTCTTAGCAAATCGATCCCAGTTCCCGCGTTCTGGATTCCACTGAAATCGGGCTCATGCAGAATCACTCCGGATACTCGACGCATCGACGCAAAAATCGCAGCGGGGACTCGGCCTGCAATGAAAAAGGCGTTCCGTGAAATCCGGAACCGTTCTGTTGCATCATCATAGGCTGCCAGAAAATTGCTGTTCATATCTCGTCCGGCATGGTCCGATTCTGCGTCTGGAATGATGACCACCAGCAATTTCTCATTCCTCATGCGTTCTTTAACACTGTCCCACAGGGCGGGGGATTCCAGCAGCAGGCATGAATAAACATGCCGTGCGGATTCATGATAGCCCTTGGGGATATAGACATCATACCGATATGAACCTGCTGCCGGACGGATGGATTTCGGCAGATAATCCCAGCGTTCGGTCTTGGTGTATGAGCATGGGATCTGAACCACATGATCCGCCGGATACCGAATCTTCTGCTGTTCCAGTTCGGCTTGTTTTTCAGCACGAATCCTCTTGGCCTCCTGCGCCCGCTCGGCGGCTTCTTTCACGTATTGCTCAGAAAGATCCATTGAAATCACAGTGTCCCCTCGAAGCGTGACGGTGCCGGAGGCAAACAGCAGAACTTCTTTATCTTCATACTGCATCGTCCCGCGCGGCTTGCCGAGTTCCGCGATCACTTCATTGCGGGATGCACCTTTTTCCAGCCCGAGCACCGGCAGGCAGATCATCAGTAATCCGGATAGGAGGGAAATTCTCATCGCCGAAAGGTTATCTGACGTCCAGTCGTCTGGCAATGTGCGAAAGGTACGACTTATCCCTCAACCAGCAGCCGCGCATGCTTCAGCGCATGCGCGATATCCTTATGAATCCGGTCATGACCGATCTGTTCGATCAGGCCCGCCTTTTTCATCGCGTCAACCGGCTGCTTATGGATCCCGGAAATCAGCAGGATGGTTCCCGCCCGCTTTGTCGATTTCACCATTTCCTCCAGGGCGCGCAGGCCCGTGGCATCAATGGCCGAAACATGGCGCATTCGCAGGATCAGAATTTTTGGCAGCTGAATGGCACTGATCTCATCACGGAACTTGCTGGCTGCTCCGAAAAAGAAAGGACCGTCGATTTCGAAAACCTCAACGTCATCTGGCACCTGATAGTGCGATAACGCCTTCGGATCGCTGCCTTCGCCGTTTTCGTCATCCAGCCGGATGATGCCCGCCTGCGTCACTGTCTCCATGCGCCGCATAAACAGAAACGCCGCCAGCACCACGCCGGTTTCAATGGCAACCGTCAGATCGGCAAACACCGTCAGCAAAAACACCGTCAGCAGCACCAGCACATCACTGCGCGGACTGCGGAACAGCTTCACAAAAAAACGCCACTCGCTCATATTATAAGCCACAACAAGAAGAATCGCGGCCAGAGTCGGCATGGGAATCAGCGCCGCATAATGTCCGAAAAACAGAAGAATCAGCATCAGTGTGATCGCATGCACCACGCCCGCCAGCGGCGTCGACCCGCCGTTCTTGATGTTTGTTGCCGTACGGGCAATCGCTCCGGTTGCCGGAATGCCGCCGAACAGCGGAGACGCAATATTGGCAATTCCCTGTGCGATCAGCTCCATATTGGAACGGTGGCGATGCCCGGTCATCCCGTCCGCCACCACCGCTGACAGCAGCGATTCAATTGCCGCCAGCAAAGCGATCGTCAGCGCCGGCGAAAAAAGATCCCGAATCAGGCCGGCATGAAATTCCGGAAACGTAAACGTCGGCAGATGGTCCGGAACGCCGCCGAACCGGCTCCCGATCGTTTCCACCGGCACATGGCACACGCTGGTCAGCAGCGTCGCGGCAACCAGAGCAATCAGTGATCCCGGAATTCGTCGGGTTACGCGCGGCCAGAAAATCATAATCAGCAGCGACAACAGCCCGATCCCCGCAGAAAACGGATCGATCCGATCCAGGTTCGTTCCAATCGCCTCCAGCTTCCCGACAAACTCCCCCGGAAAATGCTCCAGCGACATGCCGAGGAATGCGGGAATCTGCGTCACAGCAATAATCACCGCAATTCCCGTCGTGAAGCCGATAATCAGCGGATACGGCAGATATTTGATAATCGATCCAAGGTGGAAAATACCCATCAGCACCAGCATCACACCCGCCATCAGCGTCGCCACCGTCAGCCCGGCCGTGCCGTACTGCTGAACAATTCCGTATACAATCACAATAAACGCGCCGGTCGGGCCGCCGATCTGCACGCGGCTTCCGCTGAACAGTGAAATCAGGAACCCGGCGACAATCGCCGTATAAAGTCCCTGCTCGGGTTTCACCCCCGAGGCAATCGCAAAAGCAATGGACAGCGGCAGGGCAACGATGCCGGTAATCAGACCGGCAACGAGGTCGTTCAGCAGGCTCTTCAGTGAATAACCCGAACGGTAGCAGGTAAGAGCCTGCGGAATCAGACGCGTATGCATGGTTTCCTTTTTGGTCGCAAAATAAGTGCGCACTAATATACCTTTCTGCGCCGAATAAAAGTGAAAACGCATGAAACTTAAAATCCGTCAGCTGGACCTCCCTCCGGGATACACCACCGAACAGCTTCACCGCGCCGCCGCAAAAAAGCTTCGCTGCAGTCCGTCAGCCGTGCAGGGGCTGAAAGTCATCCGCCGCTCCATCGACGCGCGCGGCCGGTCGCCGCGCCTCACCGTCACCGTCGAAGCGGACGTTTCAGGAAAACTCCCCTCCGGGCTGCGCGATGTCGAGCTGGCGACCGCTCCCATCCATTCGCCCCCGCGCACAGTTCAAAACAGTTCGGGCTCGCGTCCGCTCGTCGTCGGCGCCGGACCGGCCGGCCTGATGGCCGTCCTGGGTCTTGCGGAAGCCGGGCTCAAGCCGCTGCTCATCGAGCGCGGCGAAGCCGCCGCACCGCGCGCCGCGCGGGTCACGTCATTCTGGAAAAACGGCGCGCTCAACCCCGAAAGCAACGTTCTCTACGGCGAAGGCGGCGCGGGACTCTTTTCCGACGGCAAACTCACCTCGCGCAGCAAAGACCGTCCGCGCGTCCGTCGTTTCCTGGAAACACTCGTCAGCTGCGGGGCCTCCCCGGACATTCTCATCGATGCCGAGCCGCACATCGGCAGCGATGTCCTCGAAGAACTCGTTCCGGCCTGGCGGAACCGTATCATCGAACTCGGCGGCGAGGTGCGCTTCGGCTCAAGACTCGACCGGCTGGAGATCGAAAATGGAACCGTGCGCGGCGCCGTCGTCTCCGGAAAAGAACTTCGCACGAACTGCTGTGTGCTCGCCACCGGCCACAGCGCGCGGGACATTTATGAAATGCTTGCCGCACAGGGCGTTCCGCTCGAACCCAAGCCGTTCGCCGTCGGCGTACGGCTCGAAATTCCGCAGCACCGCATCGACACCGCGCAGTGGGGCGGCGCTTTTCCAATGCTTGGAAAAGCCAGCTTCCGCCTGACGCGCCGCGAAGAGGCAAACGCCCGCGCGTGCTACACCTTCTGCATGTGCCCCGGCGGGCTCGTCATCTCCTGCGCCTCGGCGGAAGGCCGGATGACCACCAACGGGATGAGCCTGTCAAAACGCGATAAGCCAATGGGCAATGCCGCGTTTCTGGTTCCCGTCTTTCCCTCCGACTTTCCAGGCATTGGAAAAAAGTCTTCCAGGGATTGGAACTCAGGGCTGCCCGGCATTGAGTTCCAGAAAAAACTGGAAGCCGCCGCGTTCGCGGCGGGCGGCTCAGACTATTCGCTGCCCGCCCAGCGACTCGTCGAATTCCTCGAAGGCGCCGCGCCGTCAGCGCTTCCGGCGGAACGCTCCTGCACGCGGGCCGTTCCGGCTCAGCTGCGCGGACTGCTGCCGGAGTTTGTGGAACACACAGTGCGCAGCGCTGTGCCGAAGATGCTGCGCAGCATGCGCGGCGTGCTGCTCGAGGAGGCGCTGCTGTACGCATCGGAAACCCGCAGCTCCAGCCCGGTGCGTATTGTTCGTGACGAAAACGGGCAGTCCCCCGTCCGCGGACTTTATCCCTGCGGCGAAGGCTCGGGCTGCGCCGGCGGTATCGTCAGCTCCGGAGTCGACGGCCTGAAGGTTTCCGAATCCATCATTTCGAATTTTTTCCAATGATTGGAAAAAAGGGTTCCAACCCCTGGAAACGAAAAGCCCTCTTCCGTAGGGAAGAGGGCTGTACAGAGGGGCAACCCTGAATTTATTTGGACAGCGGACAGGTACCGCCGGAACATCCGGCTTTTTCTTCAGCCGCTTTTTTCATGCTGCAAGCTTTGTCGGCTTTGTCTTTGCAGGCGCCGTCGGCGGTGCAGCAGGATGAGGCGTCTTTTACGGCGCAGGCTTTGTCGCTGCCGCACGTTTGCGCATCGGTTGGGGCTTTGGACATGGAAAAGGCACTTGCAGCCAGTACGGCCATGAATCCGGTAATCATCAGTCTCTTCATATAAACCTCCTAATTGGTGAGTTAAACATTACCTAAGTACTTTCATTTAGTCAAACCGGGGAGTGTTTCGTTCATTGTTTTCTTCAAATAAAGATCAGAAAAACCGTTGACGATTGGTGGTTTATAATGACATAAGATGGAGTAGTTAAGAGGGAAATGGAGTATGAATATAGTCGATGAAAGAGTGGAAGAGCTGTTCGTCGGATCATTTCATCACTCGCTGGACCCTAAGCGCCGGCTGATCGTTCCATCATCCTGGCGCGCTATGATGGGCGATCCGCCGCGCCTGTATGTGTTTCCGCATCAGGACCGGAAGTGTCTCTATATTTATACGCTGGCGGAGATGAACCGCCGGCTGAGACAGCTTCGGGAGCAGGGTGGAGTGGATGCCCAGGCCGAGCAGGCGATTCGGTCGATGACGGCGTCCGCGGATGCCCTGGTGGCGGATGTTCAGGGTCGTGTGCGGATTAAGGACGAACTGCTCGCGCACGCGGAGGTGAAATCCAAAGTCGTGCTGGTCGGTACGCTGACCCGCATCGAACTGTGGAGCGAAGAGAATTTTGATATGGCGCTGCCGGCCGAATCGTCGTTGGCGGAAAACGCATTTTATGGAGGCTACTGAGAGGAGGATGCATATGAGTATGAACCGGATCGCTAAATATATGTACTACTCGAAAGCCATTGACCTGACGCGGGAGAAGGACCGCTACCTCCAGCTGCCGTCCGCCGGAGCGGCCCGTACGGTTCTGATGACGGAACGGCAGGCCGCCACATTTTCCGCCGCCTGTTCCATTCGCGCACTCCGTTCACTGCTCCCCGCATAAAGAGGATTCATGCATGTTCCCGTCCTGCTGAATGAAACGCTGAACCTGCTGGTGACGGATCCGGCAGGAACCTACATCGACGGCACGCTGGGACGGGGAGGGCATGCAACGGAGATTCTGAAGCGGCTGTCGCCGCAGGGCCGGTTGATCGGGCTGGATCGCGATATGGAGGCGATTGAACAGACCGCGGAGATTTTAAAGCCGTTCGGAGAACGGGCGGTGCGGATCCATGGAAACTTTGCAGACATGAAGGAACTTTGCAGACAGATCGGCGTGGCGGAAGTCGACGGGGTACTCCTCGACCTCGGCGTCAGTTCGCCGCAGCTCGATACGCCGGAGAGGGGATTCAGCTTCTCAAAGGACGGCCCGCTGGACATGCGCATGGACTGCACACAGGGCCGTTCTGCCGCCGATCTGGTGAATGAGGAGGATGAGTCGGTTCTGGCCGATCTGATTTACCGCTATGGAGAAGAGCGCGACTCCCGCCGGATTGCGCGGGCGATTGTGCTGGAACGGCAGCACCGCCGGATTGAGCGGACGCTCGATCTGGCAGAGATCGTCGAAAGAGCCAAGGGCGGGCGTCGCGGCTCCACTCATCCGGCCACGCAGACTTTCCAGGCGCTGCGGATGGCGGTGAACGCGGAGCTGGAGAGCATAGACCGCGGACTCGAAGCAGGGCTTTCGATGCTTCGCGACGGCGGGCGGATGGCGGTGATCTCCTTCCACAGCCTGGAAGACCGCATCGTGAAAGACTGCTTCCGGCGGCACACCGTAAAACGCGAATCGCTGCAGCAGGGCGGCGAAAAACTGATTGTTGATGAACCGGCGGTACGGCTGCTTGCGAAAAAGCCGCTGACCGCCTCGAAACAGGAATTGAATGAAAACCCGCGCGCGCGTTCCGCCAAACTGCGCGCGGTACAGAAAGAGAGAGCAGCATGAAAAAAAGACAGATTCGCAGAAACCGTAAAGCGGAAGTTCGGGTGCCGTTCCCGGTCGTCCTTGCGAACGTCCTCGTCTTTGTGGCGGTCTTCGGCCTCAGCTATGTCTGGCTCTGCGCCCGCTGCGAAATGCTCGGCCAGGAAATCAAGCAGCTCGAAACCGCGCAGCGGGACACCCGCCGCCGCCTGATCAACGAACAGGATCGCTGGGCCAACCTGCTCGCGCCGGCCAATTTCGAGCGCGCGCTCAAACGGCATCATCTGGCGATGACGCTTCCGGATGAGCGCCGGATTGTTCGCGTGCGCAGTCGCGGAGCCGGGCAGGCTTCCGCGCTGGCCTATATCAAATAACGTTCCGTCGGACTGCTATGGATGAAGTATAAGGGGAGAACAGTACTGACCGCATCCGTCGTCACGACGGTGTTCATCGGGCTGGGCGTACGCCTGGCCTTTTTGCATCTGCGGCCGTCTCCCGCCACACTCAGCCGGATCGAGACCGGCCGCCGACTCGAACAGGAAATTCGCGGTTCGCGCGGGCGGATCCTCGATCGTGACGGACAGATCCTTGCACTGGATATTGCCGCCAAGCACATCTGTGCCGATCCGAAATTTATTCTTGAGCACGGCGACATACAGGCTGTTACGGAAGCGCTTTCCACGCATCTCACCTCCCTCCGCCGCAGTGAAATCCATCAGATGCTCGACCAGCCGGACCGCCAGTATGTCCGCATACAGAAATACGCCCGCGAACAGACTGTGGAGCCGCTCCGCAGCCTGCACCTGAAAGGACTCATCTTCGAGGATGTCCCGATCCGGGAATATCCCAAGGGCGTGCTCGGTGCGCACGTCATCGGATTTGCCAACTTCGAAGGCGTCGGCAGCGCGGGCATCGAGCAGCGCATGAACTCCTACCTGCAGGGAAGTACCGGTCTGCGCGTCAGCCAGAAAGACGGTCGCCGCCGCGAAATCTACAGCCGCCGAACCGTCGACATTGAACCGCAGGCCGGGGCCGATGTCTATCTCACCATCGACCAGCAGATCCAGCATTTCACCGAAAAAGCGCTCGATCGGATGAACGAAAAATTCCGGCCGAAAGCGGCATGGGCCATTGTGCAGCGCGTAAAGACCGGCGAAATTCTTGCAATGGCCTCGTTGCCGACCTACGACCCGAACCGCTTTGGACAGGCTCCGGTCGAATGGATGCGCAATCGCGCCATCAACTATACCTACGAACCGGGTTCGACCATGAAGGCCGTCATCATCGCGTCGGCACTGGA
Organism: Kiritimatiellales bacterium; assembly: GCA_050253185.1. GTDB lineage: Bacteria > Verrucomicrobiota > Kiritimatiellia > Kiritimatiellales > Tichowtungiaceae > Tichowtungia. The sequence goes on from JBFWJN010000030.1 coordinate 9,999, forward strand.
TCAGGGCGCCGTTCGACCCACCGACATTTTCGACTGCGAAAAAGGTGCATGGTATTACGGAGGACGAATCCTGCACGACTCACACCCCGAAGGACTGCTCAGCGTTGCCGACATTCTCAAAAAATCCAGCAACATCGGCGCGGCCAAAGTCGCCCTGCAGATGGGCAACGACAAGGTCTACGAAAGCCTGCGAAACTTCGGTTTCAGCGCGCGGACCGGCATTGATTTGCCGGGCGAAGATGCGGGCATCGTCTGGCCGACCGACCGCTGGTCGAAAATCAGCATCACCCGCATCGCAATGGGGCACGAGGTGCTGGTGACCTCCATGCAGATTCTCTCCTCCATCAGCACCATTGCCAACGACGGGATCCGCATGAGACCCCTGATTGTCCGTCGGGTGGTCGATGCAAAAGGCGAAACCATCTTCGAACCGCTGCCGGAGGAACTCGGCCGGCCGATCGGCCCCGAAACCGCGCAGTTGATGCGCCGCCTGCTGGCGCGCGTCACGCAGCCCGGCGGAACCGGAACCAAGGCTGCGGTCCGCGGATACCTCGTCGGCGGAAAAACCGGCACGGCCCAGAAAGTCAATCTCGACGAAGGCGGCTACTACAGCCATCGTTACATCGCCTCGTTTGTCGGCTTTCTGCCGGTCGAAAATCCCGAGATCAGCATAATCGTCGTTGCCGATGATCCGCAGCAGGGCGGGCACTACGGCGGAACCGTCTGCGGACCCTACTTTCAGGAAATTGCTGATCAGACCGCACGCTATCTGCGCATTCCGCCGGAAGGTTTCACCACGGAATATCTCAGCGACATGCTGGAACCGGAAGAGGATTTGAAAAACCCATTGGACTAAACCATGACATTAAATGAATTGCTGAATGGACTGGAACTGCTGGAAAAGTCGGGAGATGTCTCCGGCGAAATCACCGGCATCTGCTACGACTCCCGCCGAGTGACGCCCGGCGCGCTGTTCGTTGCGCTTCCGGGAGCCCACGCCGACGGAACCATTTTTGTGGAAGACGCCATCCGGCGCGGCGCGGAGGCCGTTGTGTCCGAAGCGCCGTGTGCAGTCGGCGGCGGATTTCCCTGCGTGCAGGTCGCCGACGCCCGGCTCGCGCTCGCAAAACTTTCGACCGCGTTTTTCGGCGCACCGGCCGACCGGCTGTGCACCGTTGGAATCACCGGAACCAACGGAAAAACCACCGTCAGTTTCATGCTGCGTGAAATCTTCAAAGCCGCCGGACGGCGGCCCGGGCTGATCGGAACCGTTCGCTATGAAATCGGCGACCGCGAGGTGCCGGCCGCGCGCACGACCCCCGAGTCGCGCGATGTACAGGACATGATGGCGCAGATGGCGCGCTCCAACTGCGACAGCGTCATAATGGAAGTGTCATCCCATGCGCTTAACCAGCATCGCGTTCACGGAATTCTGTACGATGCCGCTGTGTTCACCAACCTCACGCAGGACCACCTAGACTATCACGGAACACTCGAAGAATATTTTTCGGTCAAATCCCGTCTGTTCAACCAGGTTCGCGGATCGGCCGTCATCAATCGCGACGACCCGTGGGGCAGACGCCTGCTGGACGAGAAAAAATTTCTGAGCGGCCTGATTTCCTATGGGTTTGAAGAAGGCGCCACCGTGCGCGGGTTGGATGACCGCACCGATGCCGAGGGTTCCCGGATGCGGGTGGAAAGTCCGTGGGGCCATGCTGAAATCTCCCTGAAACTGATTGGGCACTTCAATCTGCACAACGCGCTGGCCGCCTTTGCCGCGGCAGGATCGCTCGGCATTCCGGTTGAAATCATTGCCCATGCACTGGCGGAAATGCAGTGCGTTCCCGGACGGCTGGAATCGGTTTCAGCCAGAAAGAGCAAACGGGTTTATGTCGATTACGCGCACACCGACGATGCGCTCCTCAACGTACTCACCGCCCTGCGAGCCATCACCCCCGGCAAACTGGTCGTTGTCTTCGGCTGTGGCGGCAACCGCGACACCGGCAAGCGAAAACTCATGGGGCAGGTTGCTTCGCGACTGGCCGACTACACGATCATCACCAACGACAATCCGCGCAATGAAGTGCCGGAAAAAATCGCCGCCGACATTGCAACCGGATTCGACTCTGAGCGCAAATACGAAATCCTCCTCGATCGCCGCGCCGCCATCATCCGCGGCATCGAACTGATCGGGAAAAAGGATGTGCTGCTCGTTGCCGGGAAGGGGCACGAAACCTATCAGGAATTTGCCGGAACCATCGTGCCATTCGATGACCGTGAAACCGTTCGGGAGGCGCTTTAATGTACCGCTCGGACGAAATTGCAGCGTGGCTTTCCAGGGATTGGAAAAATGCGGACGCTTCGTTTCCAATCCTTGGAATCTGTCACGATACACGCACGCTGAAACCGGGCGAGATTTACATCGCCATTAAAGGCGCGGTGCATGATGGACACGATTTTGTCGAAAAAGCCGTCGAAGCCGGTGCGGCGGGCCTGATTGTCGAGCGGGAGTTTCCAATGTTTGGAAACCTTCCGCAGATGGTGGTTCCGGATGCGATGAAGGCGCTGCACGATCTCGCCGTCGGTGCGCGGAAAGAGTGGGGCGGAACCGTGATCGGCATCACCGGCAGTGTCGGCAAAACCACCGTCAAGGAAATGATCGCTTCCGTATTGGTACAGAAGGGAGCGGTGTCGAAGACGAAAGGCAATTGGAACAACGACATCGGTCTGCCGCTGAGTATGCTGGCCGCCGACCGCACCTCTGATTTTTTCGTATTCGAACTGGGCATGAGCCGTCCGGGCGAAATTGCTGCGCTGGCGTCTCTGCTGCGTCCCGACTGGGCGGTGATTACAGACATTGGAAAAGCGCACATCGAATTTTTCCAATCCCTGGAAAAAATTGCGGAGGAAAAAGCGTCGCTGCTTTCGTTTGCTGATTCTGCGCTGCTTGATGAAACGTCGGAGTGGTTTAATTTGTTCAAACGGTTTTGCAAAGAGCGCGTTGTGACGTTCGGTGACGAAGCGTTTGAATTCACCGTGCCGCAGCCCGGCGATCATATGATCCGCAACGCCCGCCGTGCCGCCGCGCTCGGTCGCGAACTGGGGCTGACGCCGCAGCAGATTCAGAACGGACTGAATTCGTTCTCGTCGGGCTCCATGCGCTGGGAGCGGTCGGAGGAAAACGGTGTTGTTTTTATTAACGATGCCTATAACGCCAATCCGCTGTCGATGCGTGCGGCGCTGAGCGCGTTTGCCGCGATGCCGTGCAGCGGCCGGCGCTTCGCGGTGCTCGGCGCAATGCGCGAACTCGGCGCAAGCTCGGATGTCGAGCATCGCGAGCTCGGTGCATTTGTCGATACGCTGGGGCTGGCCGGCATTATTACAATCGGCGACGAGGGCGCGAAGATCACCTGTCGGGGAATTCTCGGCGCGACGAAAGATGAGGCGGTTTTTATTCTGCGCGGTCGGTTGCGCGCCGGTGATGCCGTGCTGTTCAAGGCGTCGCGCGGTGAACGGCTTGAAACGGTTTTGAATGATTTGAAAGCAACATTATAACCCGGAGATTGGAATGTTTTACTGGCTCTCTGATTTCAGTGATTGGTTTTCCCCACTGCGCATGTTCCGCTATATCACGTTTCGGACCGTGATGGCGGCGGGCACGGCTTTTATTGTCAGCCTGGTTCTTGGGCCGTGGCTGATTGAGCGGCTGCGGATCATGAAGTTCGGGGAGCAGCGCGAAGACGAGCGGGTGGCCGGACTGGACCGCCGGGCCAAGGTCGGCACGCCGACGATGGGTGGACTACTGATTCTGTTCGCGACGGCGCTGTCGACTGTGCTGTGGGCTCAGCCGGCTAATTTTTATGTGCTGTGCGCGCTGACAACGTTCGGGTTTATGGGGAATCTCGGCTTCATTGACGACTACCTGAAAATCAAACGGAAGAAAGGACTGTCGCCGCGCGTGAAACTGCTGGGCCAGTTCGCGTGGACCGGCGTGCTGCTGTTTGCCCTGTTTGCCAATCAGGAGACGGCGGAACGCACGCAGCAGCTGATGATTCCGTTTATTAAATATCCGGTGATCTCGTCGATGGGCCTGATCGGGACGTTCGTCTTCATGTTTCTGGTTCTGGTCGGTTCGTCAAATGCGGTGAACCTGACGGACGGGCTCGACGGGCTGGCGATCGGCTGTACGAATTCCGCGATGGGCGCCTATCTGATTCTGGCGTATGTGGCCGGGCATTTCACGTTTGCCGAATACCTTCAGGTGCCGTATGTGGCCGCAGCCGGGGAACTGTCGGTTTTTTGCGGGGCGCTGCTTGGAGCGGGGCTCGGGTTCCTCTGGTTCAACTGCCATCCGGCGCGCGTGTTTATGGGCGATACGGGCAGTTTGGCGATCGGTGCCGGAATTGCGACGGTGGCGATTCTGATCAAGCAGGAACTGCTGCTGATCATCGTCGGCGGTGTGTTTGTGATGGAAGCTGCGAGTGTGATTCTCCAGCAGAACTGGTTTAAATACACCCGCAAACGCTGCGGCGAAGGGCGGCGGATTTTCCGCTGCGCACCGATCCATCATCATTTTGAATACATTGCAAAAGAGAATGCCGAGAAGGCCGGTCGACCGGTTGGCGCCGCCGAAAATATGATCACAGTTCGCTTCTGGATTCTGTCGATTATTTTTGCTTTGATCGGCATCGCAACGCTGAAGATACGCTGATGCATACATACAAAAAAGCTTTGGTCATCGGGTGCGGGCGCAGCGGGAGGGCTGCTGAGGCGCTGCTGCGCAGTGAACACTGCCTTGTGCGGAGTATCTGCGAGGAAATTACGCCGGACTATTCTTATGAGGATCTGCACTATGATCCGGAGGTGGCGATTGTCAGCCCGGGAGTCCCGTTAACGCATCCGTGGATAAAGGATCTGGTCGAACGCGGAATTCCGCTGCTGTCGGAAATTGAACTAGGCTGGTCGCGCCGCCACTGCCCGGTGATTGCGGTGACGGGATCAAACGGGAAAAGCACGGTGGTCAAATGGATTGTCGAAGCGCTGGCCTGTAGCGGTCTGCGCGCCGTGCCGTGCGGCAATTACGGGTTTCCGGTCTGTGCGGCGGTGCTGACCCCGACGGTGCCGGATTGGCTGGTGATGGAAGTCAGTTCGTTCCAGCTCGAGACCATTCGCGAATTTCGCCCGGATATCGGTGTGCTACTGAATGTTCTGCCGAACCATCTGGACCGGCACGGTTCCATGCAGGCGTATCGCGATCTCAAGTTGCGGCTGTTCGAAAATATGCAGGTGACCGACACGGCCGTGGTTCCGGCGGAGATTTTCCAGACCTTGGAAAAGAATGCGGAAAACCTTCCAATCATTGGAAAAGACAGCGGCACAGTTTCCAGACATTGGAAAACCTTCGGCATCGACGAGGGGGCCGATTTTTGGTTTCACGAGGGGCGGGTCGGGACGATCGATTTGTCCGGAACGTGGTTTGATAATGATATCCTTGGGCTGTCGGCAGCTGCCGTTGCGGCGGTCGGTGCCGCCTGCGGACTGCCGAATGAGGCGGTCGAGCGGAGCGCCCGTCAGTTTGAGCCGCTGCCGCACCGGATGCAGGTGGTGGCGGAAATGAACGGCGTGACGTTTATTGATGATTCGAAGGCGACGAATCTGGCGGCGATGCGTGCGGCGCTGAAGATGTGTTCCGGGAAGGTCCATCTGATTGCAGGCGGGCGCAGCAAGGAGAGTGATTTCAGTTTTGCGAAAGATTTACTGGTGCGGCAGGTGTCGCGTCTATATCTTATCGGGGAAGCATCTCCTCAGATGCAGTCGGCGTGGCAGGACTCGGTCGAGTGCCTTCCCTGCGGGACGCTGGAAAAGGCTGTGGGCGCTGCGTGGGAGCGCGCAGAACCGGGTGATACCGTGCTGCTTTCCCCCGCGTGTACCAGTTTTGACCAGTTTCGCAGTTTCGGGGAGCGCGGGGACTGTTTTAAAGCTGCGGTCTGTCGGCTGGATGGCGGAGGTGCAGAGTGAAAATGAGCAGGTTAGTAGAGAAGGAGTTTCTCATGAGAGCGAAGTTTGTCGGGTTTTCGGTTCTGGTGCTGCACGTGCTCGTGCTGGCCGGTTTTTCTCTGATGCAGGGTTGTACAACGGGTGACTGCCCGATTTCCTGGCTGAACTGGCCCTACAGCAAGCCCCATCAGGAACCTGTGGTTTTCCCGGCGGTTGATGATACTATTATGCCGGTGGAAGTGGCTCCTGTGACGCCGGCTCCGATGATTTCGTCGAGTCCGTATGTTGGCCCGTCCTCGTCGGTCGATCATGTGTACTCCGTCCAGAAAGGCGATACGCTTTCCTACATTGCGTCCATGTACGGGACAACCTGGAAGAAGCTGGCTGAGTATAACAGTCTCAGCAATCCGAACCGGCTGGTTGTCGGTCAGGAAATCCGGATTCCCGGCTCGCTGACTCCGGTTGAACCGGTGAAGCGCCCGTCGGCTCCGTCTAAGCCCAAAGCTTCCAGTTCGATTTCGCAGGGAACTTCCTATGTGATCCAGAAGGGCGATACGCTCGGAGCAATTGCCAAGCGCAGCGGTCTGACTGTGACGGAACTGAAAGTGGCCAATAGCCTGACCAGTGACCGCATTATTGCCGGCAAGAGCCTGACTATTCCGAAGAAGGGTTCTGTGAAGGCCCCGGCGGTTGCCAAGGCGATTCCGAAAACGGCAGCCAATCCGGCTCCGGTCGCGGCCGCATCCGCATATTCCGTTCCGGCCCCGGCCCCGATTGCAGAATCAGCTCCTGCCGCTTCGGTTTCCGCCGTGGAACCGGTCGCCGCTCCGGTTGCGACGGCTTCGACCGCTCCGGTTTATGAGCACGTGCTCTATCCGGGAGAAACGCTGGAAGATGTCGCCCGCCAGTACGGCAGCTCGCAGGCTGAGATCATGAAGATCAACAACATCACCGATCCTGCCTCGATCAAGCCCGGCACCAAACTGCTAGTTCCGATTCCGGAATAAAAGCGATTGTTTCGGATGAAAAAGAGCGCCCGGCTGGACGCTCTTTTTTTGTGAACGCATTTTAAGAAATATTGTGGTCATGGTTGCAACCTCCCTTCGGGAAGGTCGCCATACAATCCAACTTGTAGATCAAGGTTTCCGCTCTCTTCCGTTCGCTGCTTTCGTTCCGAAAGCCTCGCTTCGCGTCTTCGGTAGTCCGGAGAGCTTGTGTTGCGGCTATGGGTTTTACCTAAAATTTTCTAGAAGCCGAAATGCCCAAGCACGAAATAGATTTCACGGTGTAAAGGATCGAAATTTAAAACCATATGGAAATTGTTTTTGATACTTTTTGAATTTCGGCATTGTTTCGGATTTGGGTGCTTCGGAATTCGGATTTTCTGCATATCGGTGAGAAATGAAAGATAATTCTATAGGCCCGGCGACCTCACCGGGCGTTGATCTTGTGACGTTTTTGAAAGGGTATTATTCGCCGGTCGGTTCTTCTTTGGCGGCAGCTTTTTCCTGAAGTTCTTCCGACAGCATGTCGTCAAGCTTGAGCCCTGTCAGTCCGGTCAGCGTTTTGATCAGGGCGATCAGGACCAGAATCATGACGGCCATGCTGGGCAGCATGACGACGACATAACTCAGGCCGGTCATCTTGCCGACTTCTGCCGCAAAGGCTTCCGTGCCGGGTTCGCTTTGCAGAACAACTTTTGCGAGGCCGTAGTTGAGGGCGGACGATAGAAACATCGAAGCGGCAAATCCCCAGGTCAGCCCGACCAGTCGTTTTTCAAACAGCGCCTCATTGCTGTTCTCCCTGAGTTTTTCATGAAGCAGATCGACGTTGAACAGCGTTTTGCTCATCAGGATTTTTTTGATCAGCGGATAGGGCGTTTTCAGTGAAATGACGATGGCCAGTCCGATAATCAGGGGAATTGCGGCTTCTTTGACGGCGATCCATTCCGGAGGCAGTTTCAGGATGCTGAACACGCCGGTGAGCGGGACGCTGACAATGCCGAGGATGGCAATGAAATCGGTGCGGCGTTCTTTGATCAGCACATAACTTCCGTGACCGATCGGAAAGAGGAGGGCGACAATCAGTCCGTATACCGGTCCCAGATATTTTTCCTTGCTGAGAACCGTGAGAACGACGACTGGAATGACGACGTCAACCAGAATGCTGATTAAAGGATTTTCCTGTTTTTTTGTTTTTTCAGACATGGGTTATTCCTTGTACCGCCGCTCAAGGGAGGCGTTGATGCTGGTTAGAATCTCATAGGGAATCGTTCGACAGATGCGGGAGAGTTCGCTGGCCCAGATGGCGTCGTCTCCCTGTTCGCCGATCAGCACGGCTTCGTCGCCGACTCGTGCATCGAGGTCCGGTCCAAGATCGACCGCAATCCAGTTCATGCTGACGCGACCGACGATGGCGCAGCGCCGCCCGCGGACCAGTACGTCGCCGCGGTTGCTGAGTGCACGGTTGTAGCCGTCAGCATAGCCGACGGCCAGGATGGCGATGCGGGTGGGGTGTTCGGTGACGTGTGTGCCGACATAGCCGATGCTGTAGCCGGCCAGTACGGACTTGATCTGTACGATCCGGGTCTTCCACTGCAGAATCGGGCAGGTGTGAAACCTGCCTTTGGGATCGTCTGCCCCGTAGCCGTAAAGAACAATTCCCTGACGCACGGCATCAAAGTCCCATTCCGGAAAATAGAGAGCGGCGCGGCTGCTTGAAATGTGGCGGAAAATACCTTCAGGCAGGTACTGCAGGGTGTGGCTGAATCTTTGAACCTGCACAGAAGCATCGGCGGGGTGCTTCGGATCCACGGCCGCAAAGTGGCTGCAGACTCCTGTGATTTTCAGGGAAGGGTATTCCCGAAGTTGAGTCGCTACCTTGTCGATGTCATCCCACTGCACTCCCAGCCGACCCATACCGGTATCCACTTTAAGGTGAACCGGCAGCGTCAATTGGAGGTGTTCCGCTTCGGCCGCAAGGGCCTGTCCGTGCTCCAGGTTGGCGACAATCGGGATGATCCTGTTCTCAGCGGCAACCTGAATGTCTTCAGGCGCGAGTACGCCGATAACCAGAATATGAGCATCTGGAAGAACCTTACGCAGCCGAAGAGCTTCTTCCATGTAGGCGACAGCAAACCAGTCGATTCCGGCTTCTGCCGCAGCTTTTGCAACCGGTTCGAGACCGTGGGCATAAGCATTGGCCTTAACAACAAAAATGATACGGACATTCTCAGAAATGGACTGCCGAAGCGCGTGCACGTTTTCTTTCAGTTGTCCCAGATCGATCTCTACCCATGAGTGATACATAGCGTTCCTGTCGCATCTCAAAATCTGTATTTCAATGCTCCGCCGCGCGCGGCGAAATGGCACCCCGGACAGGATTCGAACCTGTGACCGTCGGATTAGAAATCCGATGCTCTATCCAGCTGAGCTACCGGGGTAATTTAATTAAGTCGTTTGTTTTAAAAGGTTTATAATACTGGCCATTTCCGTGTATTTCTGATTTGTAACCCAAAATGGTAACCCTTTAAATCTTATGTATGCCTACAACCTCAAACAACTCCGATTTGCAACGCGTTGGAGAGTGCCTTTACCGCGCGCAAAAATCAAAAATATACTATGCGATTATCAAGCGGGGCGGCAAGCAAATCAAACGCTCACTTAAAACGACAGATCAGGCTTTAGCAAAGCGGCGGTTATCTGAACTGGTGGAGAAAGCTGCCGTGTTTTCACGCAGTGAAAACCGTGAAGTGTCTCTGTCCGGGTTAGGAGTTCGTTGGCTTGGTGTTTTTGGGTCTGCCATGAACCCTTCGTCTAAAAAACGGCAGGAAGGGATTGTAGATCGG
>JBFWJN010000031.1:0-19658 GCA_050253185.1 Kiritimatiellales bacterium
GTACCGGCGGCCATGCAGTCGAGGATTTTTTCAGTCAGATACCCCCGGGTCAAAACCGGATGAAAGGTATTCTCAAAGCAGAGCGCATAGCGGTACCGCGAGAAGGTTTCCTCCTTGCTGCCACATTCGCCACGATAATTTGGTGTATTCATCGGCGGACGCCCGAATACATCCATCCTGGTACGGGCATGATAATGGAACCAGCGTGCGGCTTTTCGACGTTCGGTATAAATTTCTTCAGCAGCCAAAGAATATTTGTCGCCGCATATCTGACAGATCGCCTTTTCGCGTTTCGCCGGATCGGGCCGCTCAATCCGCGGTCGAATCCCGTAATCAGAGCAGTACGGCAGGTCATAATAGACACCAGCCTCAAAAGTAAACGCTGGAGAAGACTCCGTTAAATAGGTATTCCAGGTAAGAATCCGATCGAATTGTTTCCATACCCTTTTTGTGTATTGCATCGGATCAATCGCCGGAGGTTCATACATGTAGAGAATACGCAGGGCTTCCGGGCAGACCCGATCATGAATCCGGCGGCAATAGGTGAAGTGGTTGAAATACACCACAGCGTCGAACCCCGGTTGAACCGAGCGGCTCCAAACCACGGTATATGACCGATCGGGAGCTTCAACCGGCGGAAGAATATCGGCCGGCATGTTGTTGTTCTGATAAACGATATTAATCCGAACCATGCCCGTCCTTCCGCCTCCAAACCATCACTGCGGTCCCGCAGAGAACCAGATATCCGGCACACTGCATGTAGAAAAAAAGCCGGGACGGCGCATACCAAAGCTTAACCGTATGCGCTCCGGCAGGAACCGCGACTCCCTGACAAAGGTAATCCACCCGGCCCACCGCAACCGGAACCCCGTCTACAGAAGCCTTCCAGTCAGCGTCGTATTTCTCGGCACAGCGCAAAACGGCAGGAACCTCGGACTTAACACTCAAAGTCACCTTGCCGGGACGGTAAGAAAGCACTTCCACCTTACCGGTTTGCCCGGTGCCGCTCAGCTCAGGCAAAGTGGATTCCGGAGGAAGAATCACTGTGCTGAGATCGGACAACAGGCCCAATGCCTGCCCATCGGTCCTCTTTCGACTTCCGGCAAAAAGAGCGTAGCGAGGAAGTGTTTCCAGAAGCTCAAAAACGGAATACGGGCCTTTCATATCCGGCACAATCCGATAACCGCCGTTCTCAGCCGGAATCACATCGAAACAGAAACCCTTCCGGCAATTTGCCGGAACCAGCTGTTTTTCGACTGAAGACGGGGCCAACAGATATTTCACAGCGGAAAACCGCCACATACTCAACGGATCATTCTGCCCCGCAGTAAGAAAGGCCTGATAGTCATTCGCCATGCGCGGCATATCAGAGAAATTGAACATGGAAATTTTGTTGTACGGAAGCAGGTAGGTTGTCCACAGACCGAAAATCCCCTGCTGACTCAACAATGCGACACGTTGATGTCCTAAGTTCCTCTTCAAAAAGTCCGTGAGTGGATTAGCCTCAATATAGCTGCGCGGCATAGGCAGAACATAGTGCCTGGCAAGCGCCAACGCATCACCGGCCACCAGCAAAACCAGACCTGCGGCAATAAAATTTTTGAACCGAAGAACTTTTTCAAACATTGAAAAAACAAAAATGGCAAAAACCGCCGCAACAGCCGCCGCCATAAACGCAGCATGCCACAGCGCATGGATCTGATTGGAAACAATTACTTTTGCGGCATCTGCCGGCCAGCCCTGCGCCATAAAACCGGCCACTCCGTCCGGGCGGTTCATCAATGAACTCAACGCGAAAACTGCAAGAATGGCGAAACCTCCGGCCGCCACCCAGAAGAAATGTTTAACCGTTTTCCCCTGACTATCCAACTGCCGAAGGAAGAGCGCATCAAACCCATAGGCAGTAAGAATTGCAAGACACACCTGAAACACCTGCAGAAATTTATTCGGGTTCCGGATATTGTTGACCACCGGCAGGTGATAGAAGAGTGCATAAAGTGGGAAAAATTTTCCAAAAGCCAGCAGCAGTGCGACAAGGGCCGACCCACCCCAGAAAAGAATTTCTGCGCGGTACTTTGAGTTACGGCATGAAAAAAGAGCAAACAGAGCAAAAGCAACAGGAATAAATCCAAGATACGTGTTTTCCAGCTTAAAATTTTGAAACCCCTGATGCGCCCGTTCCCACCCTGAAGATCTCCCCATTCGCCCCCAATACGGACCGTTCGGTTCGCCGCTGCGCCAACCGGTGTAGCCGGGAGCAATGAAGGCGATACTCTCTTCCGGAGGGAAACTCCATTGGGTAATATAATCCCACTTTTCCTGAGAACTCGTCTCTTGCATCTGAGAAGAGTTCTTTATCTGATATTTATACCCATTAAGGAGCGGACCAACGGCAAAGAGCAATGCCAACACTCCAGCCGGAATTAAAATCTTCATCCATCGTGACGGCCAGAATCCGTAAGCCAACCACAAGTGGAACAGCATATAGGCTCCAGAAAACAAAGAGAAAAACAACGCGACATCTGGTTGTTGCACGAACATCAAACCAACAAAGCTGCCCCACAACAACGCAGCGGATACACTCCCGGAAGCCGCCCGTGAAACTGGAAAAAGAGAACAAACAAAAAATAATATGACATATGGTTTCAAACCGTGCCCGGCATATATCAGGGTAAAATTGCTTCCCAGCCAGAATGCGGCCAATGCCCCACATAATAAAGCCGGATAACTGAACCGCCGCTGGAAACTCCTCACGAAAACCAAAGATGCCAGAAAGCAGGCCAACTGATAGACGATGTTATTCCAAGTGATGCCGCAAATCAAATACCGAAGCATTCCCGGGATGTTAATGCCAGCGCCACGAGCACTTCCGATTATTCCGGAGTCCCCCCAATTACTCAACATCTGATTCGCCACCTCCTGGGGACTCACATTAGCAACACTAATCATTGCATCAGTAGTGGCAAGAATCGTTCCATGCGGAAGATAAAGGGCAGTCATAATGCCCCAAAAGACCAGAAAAAGACCTAGAGAATACTTTATCATAAAAGCCTCTTAATCGACTCGTAATGTGAGGGTGGAAAGCTTCCCGAATTTTTCCTGCCGAAAATCTACAGCCGCCTTTAGGAAAAAATAAATACGTTTCCGTTTTTCTGCCTCAAAAAAAACAGACTTTAAGATGTCCGCCAACAAAGAAAACCTCACGTGTTCTACACCACGAACCCCTTTGTATTTTTTTAAAACCTGCAGTCCATTCCGCAAGTTGTAATATCCTCTCTCGGGAGAATGAGAAATATACTCTTTTTGAAAAAAAAAGAAAATCCTGGCCTTATTAACATTCCCAAGGCAATGTCTTAATAATACCTCACGCACTTCCCACAACTTCCACCCACGACTTCTTAAGCGCAGACAATATTCGTGATCAACATGGTCAATAAAAAATGATTCGTCAAACCTCCCGCAGTCTTTATAGGCGTTAAGATTTAAGATAGACCCAGACGTCATCGCCAGCGAAATTTCACGCGACCTGCCATCGTCCTTCTTCCGAACTTTTCTATACAAGTGCAAAGGAACCGTCATTGCAACAGACGTGACAAACAAAGAACGACTTCGTTGCAAATATATCAAAAAGTCTCCGTCCATAAAGCGACTGTCCTGATCCATCGTAAGCAAATGAGTACATCCATGTTGCAGAGCAACCTCAGCGCCAATATTCAAAGAAGCGGCCATTCCAATATTTTCAGGCATGTGAAAATACTCAGTATTCACAACACATCTCAGTCGATTGGGAATGTAATCGTTGCATTCTAAGGAATTATCAACGACGACAAGGAATTGCACGTCGCGACTATATGAAAGAATGTTCTCTATAACAGATTCAGGGGGATAATATAAAATGACAATCGCGGCTGTTTTCATTGAGATAAAACCTGTTGCTGACAAATTGAAACTATAAAGTTTATAAAATTTTACGGGGCTGACTTGACCTTCTCTAAATCATTCCCTCTCCGTCAAATGTGATATCCAAAATTCTCGATCGTATCGAGCCCATGCGTGACAACCAAAAGGGAGGGTCCCTCCGGTTAAATCAAAACAAATGCGTGGTTTTTTTTCGAACGAAAACCCCAGCGCGGTATCTACATCAGGTATCGAAAATGACGGCAAACCTGTCTCAGCGAAAAAGGACCAAAACATATCCTCATTTTCAAAAAAAAGATTTTTATAATACCGAAAGAATCGCGGAATGCGAAACAGCCTCATAAGGTTATGAATTAATAACAAATAAAGCGTATAACGTGTAATTGGCATTCTGAAAAAGCCACGATAATCAGGCAAAGGGCACCTGAGTACTCGTAAAAAACTTGCGACATTGCGAAGAGAAAACCCCCCATTTCCAACGGCAAAAAACGGCCCGTCCTTTTTCAAAGCGTGTCGAAACAACGGTGCACCAACATAATCGTAGCCTCTATAGCACCACTCCAGAAGCTCGTCCCGAAAAACAAGACAGTCCATCTGATAAATTAAAATATATTCATATTGCCGAAATAAGTTGTAAAATTCCTCCGAAACTAATAATCGACTATAGGAAGAAAGGTTTTCAAAATATTTACGATTTAACCTGCGCAAACAAACATCCATCGTCTTGAATCGTGGCGAAAGAGTGTCAGGAAAAACAAGAAATTTGTCATATCTCCCGAGATGAGCATACATCTGTCGAAGAGAAATTGCCTCATCATCTGTCAACTCTTCCCGATAATGAGTTAATACCACTGCCACTTTATTCATTTTCAAGCCTATTCTGCCCACGAAGTACTTATTCGACCATGAATCAACACTCGCGGATTTAAAACACGTTCATCTGTAATACCCCATGTTTACTCAAAGAAACTCCGTTATGATCGGTTCCTATTCGCACAATTTTCGAATCGATCTTAAAATTCCAAAAAAAACTACCAACAAAGCAATTGTATTAAAAATACCGGACTCGACGGCAATATACCAAGCTCTACCATGGAAAAAATATGCGGCCACCAGATAGAAAAAACTGAAAATGGCAAACAGAACGGCCTTTTTAAACCAGCGTTGTGCCAGCAGAAACTGCACGGCTACATTCAGCAAAGCAGAGGCTGACATAGCCGCAGCCATCAGCCGGGTCAGCAGCACCATGGAGTCAGATGCATCATGAATCCCGAACAAAACCCGCAACAGTAAACGCGGCAGAAAAAAACAGCCGGTCGCCGCCGCGGCTACGCATAAAGCAGTATAGCCGAACGATCGAAAAAAAATCTGCCGGTGTTCAAATGTTGTACCGCCAGCCGAAGCAACCTTAGGAAACATCGCTACAGAAACCGCCGCCGGCAGAAAAGCCACAATTCGACCCAGCGTGGCAGCATAGGCAAACTCCGTATTATTTGGCAGGTAGTGTTTCACCAGCACAACATCGACATTCATCAGTACCGCGAACGCGACCTGAACCAAAAAGCTCTGAAGCAGGTAAAACCGCATGCTTGGAAGAGATTTTGCAGTACTTTCGACTCGGCACAGGATCAGAAAAAGACCCCACACCAGTACCGCCGCGGACACGTAAACACCCAGATCGTGCCCCAACATGGCCCAGCCGCAGGCAGGATATAAAAACCACACAAATCCAGCCCCCAGCAACAGTCTGAAAAATGCTCCGGCAATTGCAGATGCAGAACTCCAGCCGAACATTTGTAACCCTTGGGCCGCACCGGTCAGCACCGGAAGCCAGAACAGGGCCGGCAAAACCGTTCCAGCAATGATCACCGGTGCCACACGATCCAAATGCATAAAACCCGCCACATGCCTGTTAAAAATAACCACTACCGCACCGAATAAAACAGCCGGAACCCCGGTCAGCAGAAGCCATTTAAACAACAGCCGCTTCACGTCCCCCGCACGCCCCTCCCGCTTCAACAGGCTGCTGTAATGACTCACCCCGCTTGCAAGCGTGGAAAGCGGATAACTGAGAATGGCCAGCCCCCCGAGGAAAGCCGCTAATAACGCGTATTCTTTTTGGGGAAGGACGCGGCTGACAGCCATCTGATAAACCAGATTGCAGACGTGCACCACCATCATTCCGGTAAAAAGAATCGCCGTATGCCGCAATAGTTCATCAGAAAACAACGCGGCAATTCTGTTCCAAAGCTTTATGATCACATTCACGAGGCGTAAAACATAACGGGAACCGAGGCTGGACGGCAGTCAAAAGTTCAGTTTTTACCCCCAAAAGCACCTTAAAATAACTGTTTCTTTTTTTTCAGCATTGTGGCATCGTCCAGTTTGCGTTCGTCCAAAGGGGCGTTGCATCGGTTCAAAAACCCTGTGTCATGGGTTGTGAATTGGTTGACTGAGTTGAGTATGACACATGAGAGGAAAGAACGGATGGACATCTACGTAGGAAATCTGCCGTACGCGGCTACAGATCCTGATCTGCAGGAACTCTTCGAGCAGTATGGCAAGGTCTCATCGGCCCGCGTCATTCTCGACCGTATGTCGGGACGCTCCAAAGGCTTCGGCTTTGTTGAAATGCCGGAACAGAGCGAAGGCACTGCAGCAATCGAAGCACTGAACGGTGCGGACTTTATGGGTCGTGCGATCCGCGTGAACGAATCCCAACCGAAACCGCAGGGCGAACGCCGCGGCGGTGGCGGTGGCGGACGCGGCTTCGGCGGTGGCGAACGCCGCGAATCGCGCTGGTAAGCAGCACGGTTTGCGAAACCGGAAAGCGGCATTCTTCGGAGTGCCGCTTTTTTTATTACCGTTTTTCATACGGATACACGGCCTCAACCGCTCGGGCAATATAGGGCACGGCCCAGCGCAGCGGCGAATAGACCATTCGCAACCGGATCAAAGCCACAATCATGTTCATGGAAGATTGAAAAATGCGAATTTTGGAACCGGCCACATCCTGCCAAACGGTTGGAATTTCACGGATTTCCGCACCGGCACGCCGGGCCTGAAACAGCATATCCACATCAAATGCCCAGCTCGTCACCCCGAGATTTTGCAAGATGGACTGAATCATGCCGCGCGGAAACAGCTTAGCCCCGCACTGGGTGTCGCTCAACCGCAACCCGAACAGCAACCGAACGGTCAGATTGAAACAGCGGGATGCAAACCGACGGGACAGCGGCTGTTTCGGGCTCACATCCGCGCCTTTCATCCAGCGCGATGCGATAATACAGCCGGCAGAACCGATATGTTCGACCAGATCATCAAACGCCTCCGGCGGCGTGGCCCCATCCGCGTCGACAAACCCAACCAGCTCGCCCGCAGCCTGCCGGGCGCCGATCATTACCGCCCCGCCCTTCCCGACCCGATCCGGCTCTTCGATCACCTTCACCTGCGAATAACGCTGACCGATCTCGCGCGCCACGTCTGCTGTCCGATCGTCACAGAAATTCGGGACCACAATCAGTTCCACATCATTCCCGTATTTTTCCGAAAAATACTTTCCGTACGCCTCCAGCATCGGCGGCAGCCGATGCTCCTCGTTATGGGCGGGAATGACGATGGACAGCTTCATTGATGTTCAAAAACCTCCAGCGTCGTGTGCGCCTGTCCGAAGTCTGGAACTTCGGCTGTTTTTATATATGACGTTTCAAAAGCAGAGCGCAGTTTTTTCCAATCATTGGAAGAAATTTCGCGGATCTCCGGGGAGGCAATGGAGAGGCCGTAGCCGCTGAATGCCGCGACCGGTGCGCGGGCCTGTTTCAGGATGTCCAGCATCATCTCCTCATTGAGTAGATTCAGCTTTTCCGCCCGCTCGCGCGGCATCTGCGGATAATAGCAAAAAGGTCCCATTTCCATGCCGTGCGGCACGCGCGCACCGGCCTCGATCGCCAGATAGGTGTCCTGCGTCAGCAGCAGCCTGTCCGGGCCGAGCATCTCGCGGATCTGTCGGCCGGTCTTCTGCAGCATCACCAAATCCGGCTTCGCTTTGAATTTCCACCAGATCCGATCGCGCCCGCAAATCATCCAGTCCTGATTAATCGGCGACGAAAACGACGCGGCCGTACAGACCAGCAGCAGTGCAAACACCGAGCGAAACATGTACTTTTCCGGACAGCGCGGAACCAGTGTGGCCGCCAGCGCCGCGGCCAGCAGCGGATAGACGATCACCTGATAGTCGTCGTATGGAAACGGCGCGGCAAAATGAACCAGCGTCATGGCCAGCCCGCACAGCCAGAGCAGCGAAATAAAGCTGTGGGAAAACGGGGATTCTTTCTGGTTCGCCTGCTGAATCAGTGCGGTCAGTCGCGGACGGGCATTCGGCCCCATCTTTTCCAGCGCCCGGTTACTCACGTGGCTCAGATGCGTCCGAAAGAAAAATGCCAGCACGCAGCCTGCCGAAAAAACGAAGTAGGCCCGAACAAACCGGGAGGCAAAACCCGCTTTCAGTGCCGCCAGCTCCATCAGCCCGCCCGGCGATCGACCCGCATGATAGCCGAACAGCGCAAATTCCGTATTTTCCGGATCCAGCACCAAGAATGTTCCCAGCCCAATCAACAGCACCAGCCCGCCGCCCAGCCCGAACGCCAGCCACGAGAGCGGAAACACCTTTTTCCGATTGCAGATCAGCCAGATGCCTGCCACCGGCAGCACGGCTCCGGCCGACAGCCGCGTACAGGCCGCCAGCGCCAGCAGAAACCCGCCCAAGAATGCGGCCGTTGCTCCGCGCCGACTGTTGGCGTAGGACAGCGCAACGAAACCGGCGGTCAGGAAAAACGCGCAAAGGCTGTAGGTCTTCACAATCGTCGTGAAATAACTTTGATACACATTTACGCCCGCCAGGATAAAGGCTGCCAGCGCAACGGGTTTCCAATGTCTGCCAGCCGCTTGCTCGCGCAAGCGAGTGACGCGGGAAACGGCACGCCCCGCCAGCCACGCCGCGCAGCCCGCAGCCGCCAAACCGAACAGCGCCGTGATCAGCCGCCCGCCGGCCACGCCGAGTTTTCCAATGATTGGAAAAAGCAGGCCGTACACGGCTGGCAGTGCCGGCCCCTGCGTGAACATGAAATCGCGGTAAAGAACTTTCCCTTCTGTAATCTGCTTTGCCGCATACAGATACCAGCCTTCATCCTGGTTCAGGTCGCCGAGAAACAGATTTGCGGCACTGAGCAGTGCACTTAGAACTATCGCGGCGGCGGCAATCGATACCCATGAGGTTCGCTTCGTCATAGAAGCGGATATTGCCCGTCCCTTCTCTTTTTGCCGATTCTTTTTTCTGACTGTAACCGTTTAAGTGTCCAGCGCCAGCTGGTCGCCATTGACCAGCCGGGTGCAGATATCGAGAACGAGCTGTGTCATGTGACGGGTTTCGCGGTTGAAAAACGATTCGACGGCAAACTGAAGGCCGCGGGCCAGCACGCGGCAAAAGGTGTTTTCCGGCCAAGCATACACTTCCGCAGAATAGCCCACCCGCCCGTTTCCAGTATCCGTGATCACCACATGCACAAGTGCCTGAAAATCGCCAAAAAAGCGCTCCCCGGATATCTTATATACGGCATGGAGTTTCCCGTCCGGACCGGCATCGCGCAGCAGTTCATGCACATGGGATTCCTGCTTTTTGCAGTTCAGGTAGAAATACCGCCCGGGGCCCACCTCTTTCACCTCAAATTCGGGGGATTCTCCCGCAGGTAGCATCGCGGCATATTCCCGCTGCACGGCGTCCAGCAGGTCAGAGCGGCGATTGACTGTCAGCAGGTCGGAGAACTCAGCCTCGGCGTCTCCGTCCGCTTCAATCCGAATGCACTTATTGGACAACACCGCCTGCACCTCCGGCAGTGCCATCACAGACGCCGGAAGTTCAGCCCGCAGCAGCGGAGCCGCCGCGATCACCAGATAAGCCATCCATTTCACCGGAAAAATGATGCCGCCGGAACATCAGCGCACGGTTAGGAATCTGTTCAATTTATGTCAATGACGATCCTTCGCTTTTTGATTCCCGGAGCGGTCAGAACCTGTAGGGTCGCCGCTCAACCTCAACTTAAGACAGGGAATTATCATGATTGAAGACGGCAAAACAGTACGCATTCACTACACCGGAACCCTGAACGAGGAACCCAGTTCGATTCGTCTGCCGGCCGCGATCCGCTCGAATTTGAAACCGGCGCCGGCCGCGTCATTCCCGGTTTTGATGCCGCCGTACGCGACATGGAAATCGGCGACAAAAAGACCGTAACGATTCCCGCCGCCGAAGCCTACGGCGAAGCGCACAAAGAAATGATCGGCGATATTCCGATGGATCGCTTTCGACCGTCACACACTGCACTTTTCAACCGGCGTTTACACATTCATCTGTTTACAAAAAGAACCTGTCCGTTTACACTCCGACACGTTTGTGTATGAAAAAAACAGACAGAAACACCATCATCCAGAAAAGCGGCGGACAGCTCCCTTACATTGAACAGATCCATGAGGCGGGCTGGCGGAAAACTTTTGCAGGGAAAAGCACCCTTCATTCTGCCATTCCGCACCTTGGAAAAGTGCGCTACACCACGGCGCTGCCGGAACTGCCCGGTCATCTGCATATGGATTGCATGGAAATTAACTGCATTCTTCACGGGCATCTGCACTGGGAGCTTAAAGGAGCGGAATATTCGCTTAAGCCGGGCGACTGTTTCCTCTGTCTGCCGAATGAGCCGCACGGCGGATTGCACTCGTTCATGGAACCCTGCGAACTTTTTTTCCTACAGGTTCACGTTCCGACCGGACAAAAAGACCCGGAACTAAAATATCTGCTGGATGAGTTGAAGAGTCTTCCTGTACGACAGTTCTGCGGAAACAGAGTCATTCAGGATCACCTAAACCGAATGTTTCAGGAATGCGAGTCGCTGCAGAAACACTCCATCACGGCCCAGCGCTGCAATCTCGCGCTCCTGCTGATCGAAGTGCTGCTATGTGCAACCGTTGGTGCCGTGACCGCCACGCCACCGGTGCATTCCCGCGCCGTACTGCGGGCGATTGATTACACCCGAAGTCATCTCCACGATCCAGCCACTGTGAAGGCAATGCAGAAAGCTTCCGGACTCAGCCGGAGCGAGTTTTTCCGGAAATTTAAAGATGAAACCAAAGCCGGTCCGAACCAGTATCTGCTCTGGAAGCGGATCGAAGAGGCAAAAGATCTTTTGGCAACCGGTACGCTGTCTGTAACCGAAGTCGCTCATCAGCTCGGCTTCTGCAGCAGCCAGTATTTTGCCACCGTCTTTCGCCGGCATACCGGACTGTCACCAAACAACTTCCGGCAACAGTCATCGGTTTCTTCACGGTAACTTAGTCGGACGCACCCATCTGCTTGGCAAGCGGATCGCCGTAAGATTTCATCGTCTCGAAAAGTTTTTTCTTCATCGAGTTCAAAACGGAACCCTGTTCGGGGTTGCCCGCAAGATTATGTATTTCATCCGGATCTTTCGTCAGATCGTAAAGTTCCCAGACCGGCCCGCCCTTTTCTTCGTAAAAGCAAATCAGCTTATGCGTCTGCGTCCGAATGCCGCAATGTGCCGGAACCCCGTATTGTCCGTAGTAATGATAATAGCGCACCTCTCGCCCGGGTTCCTGCGGTTTTCCTTCAAGCAGTGGACGGATACTTTGTCCTTGGAATTCAGCAGGCATCGGCGCTCCGGCGTAATCAGCGAAAGTGGCGGCGAAATCGATCATCGAAACCAAGCTTTTGCAGACAGATCCGGACTGAATCCGACCCGGCAGACGCACCAGCAGTGGAAGTCGCAACGCTTCCTCATACATCCACATCTTGTTGTAAAGCCCGTGATCTCCGATAAAAAATCCGTTGTCGGATGTGTACACTACCAGCGTGTTCTCACTTAAACCGGCTTTATCGAGATGGTCGAGAAGACGTCCGACGTTTTCATCCAGGCAGGTCACCAGCCGGTAATAGCCCTTCATAAAAATCTGATACGCCCATTTTTTATATGCCTCAGGATCTGATTTATCCATGCGCTTCTTTTCCCCTAATTCGTCGCCATTAAGGTCACCCCTAATACTGATGAACTTTGAGAAAGCCTCCCCCTCCTTGCTCAGCGGTTCGCGACCGGCCCAATCGTCATCAAAGGTGTCGGGATACGGCAGGTTTTCGGTGAAGAGACTCTTATATTTTTCCGGATAAGTATGCGGAACATGTGAAGCTTTATGGTGAACCAGCAGGCAAAACGGCTTACTTCTGTCCCGTTTCTCGAGCCATTCGATAGACAGATCCGTGATGACATCCGTTAGATACCCTTTGTGAACAATGACCGATTTATCAGAAGAGCCTCCACGGCCACCTTCATTTTTGTTTTTAACATTTTTCCCGCCGGGCCATGGATGTCCGGTTTCTAAAAACGGCGCAGCCCAATACCGCCCCTGCCCGTTGAGCACGCTGTAATAATCAAAACCTTGTGGCTGCGTACCCTGATGCCATTTGCCGATTATGGCTGTCTGATAACCGGCCGACTGAAGCACTTTCGGAAAGGTAAGCTGTGAAACGGCCAGTTTGTTGCCGTTACGGGTAAATCCACTCTGATGCCCGTATTTTCCGATCAACAGCGAAGCGCGGCTCGGAGCGCAAAGTGCTGTCGTCAACCCTCCGATTTCACATTACATTAACCGCTCTGTTATTCCGACATCAAGTCAGCCTTCCGGCGGCAGCCAGAAACGCACGGATATTTTCTTCTGGAACCGTGAAAGGAAGCGCACATCCGCTGTTCAAAACAAACCGAGGCGTATCCACAAACTGATTCACCAGTCGGCTGGTCTCCCGGAAAACCGCTTCGGGAGTTCCGCGCGCAAGCACGCCGCTGGGGTCAATGTTGCCCCAGAACGCTATGCCGGAATTTTTAAACAGATCATGTGCCTGCCGTACATCGGTTTTGTAATCCAGTTCAACGGCATCCAGCGGACGGCCGGGGAACTGATCAAGAATCGCAGTGGTGTTACCGCAGATATGAAGCAGATACGACACGCCGCAGGCGTGAGCACATTCCGCAATCCGGTCTTCATAAGGGCTTGCGAATTCGCGGTACATTGCTGGTGAAATCATATCGGGTCCGGCCGGGCTGTCGCCGGTTGCCACCATGTGCGCGCCGGCTCCAGCCATAAGCCGGATAAACTGACAGCTCGCCTGTGTGCAATAATCCAGCAGCCTGTGCGCCGATCCGTTCAGTTCTTCATCCGTAAGATCGCACAACCATTCCGCCGGAGTGCGCAGCATACTGGCCATCGAAAACGGCGCCTGATCCACGCTGCCCCGCAAATATTTCTCATTTCCGAAATGCGCCTTCAGCAACCGCATGGTCTCCAGCCAGATCTGAAGATGCTCGTTTTGTCCAACGTCCGGAACATTCAGCGCGGCGAGATCGTCCGGCGATTTGAGCAGGCCCTTTTCGCAGCGGGCAGGCGCGTCTTCCGGAAAATCAACCGGAACACCCAGCGCACCGGCAATCGTCGCCGTATCCAGATCCATAACAATTCCGTCGAGACCATATTTTTCGGTGGCTTGGATAAATGCCTGCGCCGCCTTTTCCGGATCGGTTCCGAATTCGCGCTGGGAAAACCCGGCGTCGCGGGCGGCGGGCATGAAATTATGGAGCACCACCGGAACCCGGTCCGGCTGCTCGCCGCGCATAGCGGCACGAATCCGTTCGTATCCGTTCACAACTGGTCCCCGGACATTTCTTCGAGTGTTTTGCCGCGCGTTTCCTTGATCCACTTCACCACGAAGAAAAACGACAGCAGTGCGCCGAGCGTGTAGACTCCGTACGCTCCACCCAGTCCGATGGAGGCGAGCAGCATCGGAAACGTCATGGTGACAACAAAGTTCGCCACCCATTGCACACTGGCGGCGACGGCCAGCGCCGTCCCGCGAATCCGGTTGCTGAATATTTCACCCAGCAGCACCCAGACCACCGGCCCCCACGAAAAGGCAAAAAAGAAAATATACAGATGCGCCGCCACCAGCGCGCTGATCGCCACCGTGCGCCCCAGAAGCAAAGAGCCGTCAGCGGCTTGTCCGGCCATCATGAAAATCGCAGCCAACACACCGAGTGAAATAAACATACCGGCTGAGCCGGCCAACAGCAGTGGCTTGCGACCAAGCCGGTCAATCATGGCAATGGCCAGAAAGGTGGCTCCAATGTTGACGGTTCCCGACAGGATACTGATCAATAATGAATGGCTTTCCGAAAAACCGGCGGCCTGCCAGAGCACGGCTCCATAATAAAAGACTACGGCGATTCCAACAAACTGCTGGAACACGCTCAGGCCAACGCCAATCCAGACAATCGGAAGCAGTCTTCCTTTCTCCAGCAGATCACTCATCCGGGGTTTATGCGTCCGTTGAACCGTGCTGCGGATCAGTGCGATTTCTTCGTCCAGTCCTTCCTGTCCCCACACGCGGCACAGCACTTTTGCGGCGCGATCTTCTTTGCCGCAGGCAACCAGATAACGCGGCGACTCCGGCACCATGAGAATCAGCAGCAGATAAAGTCCGGCCGGAATGCACTCCGCCCAGAACATCCAGTTCCAGGCCGCATATCCGCCCAGCCAGCGTTTCAACGCTCCACCGGAGGCAAGAGCAATCAGGTAATTGCTGAAAAAGGCCGCCAGAATTCCCAGCACAATCGCCAGCTGTTGAAGCGAAGCCAGCCGTCCGCGAATGGCTGCAGGCGAGATTTCCGAAATATAGGCCGGAGCCAGCACGCTGGCTGCCCCCACCGCCAGACCGCCGATCAGCCGGTAAACCACAAACTCCGGCACCGACCGGGCAATGCCCGATCCACAGGCACTGATTAAAAAAAGAACGGCGGCAATCAGCATCATCGGTTTCCGCCCCGCCTTGTCGGCCAGCGTTCCGGCGTAGAAGGCACCCGCCGCGCAACCCAGCAGCATGGATGCCACTGAAAAGCCGGAACCAAGTGCGCTGGAGTTAAACGCGGTCACCAGTGCTTTGACGGTTCCGTTGATTACCGCGCTGTCAAAACCGAAAAGAAACCCGCCCAGTGCCGCCACGCAACTGATGAAAAGAATAAAACCAAAATCATACGTTTTTCCCATAATTCCCCACCCATAAACGTAAGTCATCTTTGTGAAAGCTGTTTTCTATCTGGTCTCTGCGCTTGCGATGGACGCGGAGACGACCCAGCTGAATTCCGGCTCCGATTTACAGCGAAATGGATTTCTTCAGCGGAAGATCCCGCGAGGAGCTTCCGACCTGGATTTCAAATTTGCCCGGCTCCAGAACCCACTTTTTCTGCTCCGGATGGAAAAACATAAAGGCGTTTCTATCGAGATGGATCGTCACCTGACGCGATTCACCGGGTATCAGTTCCACTTTTTTAAAACCTTTCAGTTCACGAACCGGACGCAGCACGGAAGACACCACATCGTGCACATAAACCTGAACCACTTCTTTACCGGCGCAGGTTCCGGTGTTTTTAACCGTCATCGAGACCGCCACATCCGGAGCTTCTTTTGCTCCGCTCACCGTCACTTTCAGATCAGAAAACCCGAATGTGGTGTAAGACAGTCCGAATCCGAAGGGATAATTCACCGGCAGATTTTTCGTATCATAATACCGGTATCCAACCAGAATGTCTTCGTCGTACGGAGTATCCAGTAGAAAAAAACCGTGTTGGATATGGGTCGATTTCTTTATATCATAGGCAGCGAAGGTTGCGGCACCGGGCGAGTCTTCCCACTTTGATTCCTGACTGATCGGCAGTCTGCCTGACGGGTTGATTTCGCCGAGCACAATCTTCGCCAGCGGAGTTCCACCGGCCTTACCTGTGTACCATGTGAACAGAATCGCACCGACCTGATCTTTCCACAGATTCATATCAATGCCGCCACCGGAGGTGACCGCTACGACGGTTCGCGGATTAGCTGCGGCACAACGGCTGATTAAGTTATTCTGTTTCTCTGTCAGTTCAAAAGGACGGTCGCGGCCTTCACCTTCAATAATTTTAGTGCCGAATCCTTTTTGATTAAATCCGACGCAGGCAATCACCGCATCGGCCGCTGCAAGCTCATCGTTGCTGAGCGCCGCGAACGCTTCCGGTGTTCCGCAGCTGATCACATGATCGGCGCCAAGCCGCTGTTCAAACGCCGCTTTAATGCTAACAGGCCGGCCGTCTTTTGGATACCCAACTGCCCCGGATCCAGTCCCGGTGGGAGGCAGATTGTCTGCCATCGGTCCGGCGAGAATGATTTTTCCAACGGTCTTCGGCAGTGGCAGAAGATGGTTCCGGTTTTTCAATAGAACAATCCCTTCCTCCGCCACTTTTTCCACATTGGCAAAATGCTCTTCGGTGCCCGCCGGGAACGACGGATCGCCATCCGGTCGGTCGAATGCGCCGAAATGGTAACCGGCGTACAGAATGGTTCTTACTTTGTCGTTCAGCTCGGCCTCACTGATCACGCCAGCTGCGAGCAGCGCTTTGATGACTTCCGGATTCATCGCCCGGTAATAGGGCATTTCGAGATCGAGTCCAGCGTTGAAGCACATCACTGGATCATAGGTGGATCGCCAGTCCGACATCACGATACCGTTAAAGCCCCATTCTTTTTCTAGTACCTCTTTGATCAGCCAGGCATTTTCTGCGGTGTAAGTTCCATTGAGTAAATTATAAGAAGTCATGACCGCCTCGGCACCGCCTTCCTGTATAGCAGTTTTGAACGCGGGAAAATAAATCTCACGCAAAGCCCGTTCACTGATGATCGAGTTGTTTGATTTCCGACGGGCTTCAATGTTATTCGCCACAAAATGTTTGATTGTCGCCATCACGCCCTGCTCCTGAATGGCCCGGACAAAAGCAACCGCCAGCTTACTGACAAGAAAAGGATCTTCGCCCATGTATTCGAAATTCCGTCCGTTGCGGGCATTGCGGTAAATATTCAGTCCCGGGCCGAGCAGGATATGCTTGCCGTGGTAACGGCATTCTTCGCCAATCGTCTTTCCCTGAAGCGCCGCCAGCTCCGGATTCCAGGTCGCCGCCAGAAGAATAGTGGCCGGAAAAGCCGTGTTGGGAAATTCCTTGATCCCCATAGCAGTAGCATTATCCATCTGCAGGGCCGGCAGTCCGATCTCCGGAAAAGCTGCGGTACTGAACACATTAACGCCGCCAAGATACCTCAGTTTTTGATCCAGCGACATTTTAACCAGCATCGCGTTGGCTTTCTTTTCACTTTCTGCGTCGGTGTAGTGCCGGATCACCGGTTTTTTATATTCCGCCATAACCGGTTTCAGCACCGGATTAACAGCGATCTCCCGAAGATTATATCCGCCGGTTCGAACCTTACGCGAAGGTTTTATATAACGCTTTTGGCACAGCAACCGGACGTACCGCGCCTTAGTCGGAGTGCAGGGCGTAAAAATCGACATGAAGTCAATTCCGTTCGTGAACACACCAATGATCTGCCAGTTTTCTCCGTCCATGGAAGCCTGGATTTCACCGGCCTTGGCTGCCGCCAAATTCCACGAAGCATAAACCGATTCCACAGTAGTTATTTCTTTGAGCTTCAATGTCAGCCACGCCTGATCGCCTTTGCCGGCTTCCCAACTGGTCGTAAGATCGCCATCTATTGCGGCGGCGGCTGTGTTCTCACCCGTAAAGGAAGACGAGGTCGCCGACTCGATCTCAGCCGAGGAACCTTTGGAGAAAACCTGCGTCAGGAAAGACGGCTCGCGGATCTGCTCTGCTGCAAACATACTTCCGGCGCACAGCGTGAGCGTTAAAAAAACAAATATTCGGCAACCAGCCAATCGCTCGTTCATGGTGATATCTCCTTTTATTTCCCGATGAAAGCCCAACAGACACTGAATCATCAGGCAGGAATGCTAGAACTAATCCGGAATCACCGCGTCTAAATTCAACTCCAGATTATTTCAAACATCCGCACGGACGACGGCAAAGTGCCCGCAACAGCGCCGGGCTCAGCGACCCGTATCTTCTTCGAACTTCAGCGCCTCGGAGTTGATGCAATAGCGCATACCGGTCGCCGTCGGGCCGTCATCGAACAAATGACCCAGATGGCTTCCGCAGGTCGCGCAGAGCACTTCCGTGCGAATCATACCGAGGCTGTTGTCGGGACGAAGCACGACGGTTCCGGCTTTGGCTGCCGCGTCAAAGCTCGGCCAGCCGCATCCGGAATGGAATTTGGATTCCGACGTGAACAGCTCGGCGCCGCAGGCAGCACAGCGGTACACGCCCGGCTCCTCCGTATCGGTGTAAATTCCGGTAAACGGCCGTTCCGTACCGGCCTGACGCAGCACACGGTACTGCTCCGGCGTCAGCTCGGCACGCCATTCGGCATCCGTTTTCTGAACTGGGAAAGTCTGTTCCATGGGAACCTCCTTCTTTTCCACGCATCCGGCCATCGCCAGCAGAACAAAACAGAACAGGATTTTCATGGCCTACCTCCATTCTTCCATCATTCCAGGCCCAAACTGAAGCGACTGCCGACCAGCACCTCGAGAAACTCGCCTGGAAAACCCATCTGCAGCTCGGCATCCGCCCGGCCGCCCGTGCAGTGAGCCGGACCGAGCACCAGATAAGCCATCCATCTTACCGGAAAAATGATGCCGCCGGAACATCAGCATACGGTTAGGAATCTGTTCAATTTATGTCAATGACGATCCTTCGCTTTTTGATTGCCGGAGCGGTCAGAACCTGTAGGGTCGCCGCTCAACCTCAACTTAAGACAGGGAATTATCATGATCGAAGACGGAAAAAAAGTACGCATTCACTACACCGGAACGCTGAACGACGGATCGCAGTTCGACTCGTCCGCCGGCCGTGATCCGCTTGAATTTGAAACCGGCGCCGGCATGGTGATCCCCGGCTTCGATTCCGCCGTCCGCGATATGGAAATCGGCGGCAAAAAAACCGTCACGATCCCCGCGAAGGAAGCCTACGGCGAAGCGCGCGACGAAATGATCGGCGATATTCCCAAGGATCGCTTCCCGGCTGAAATGGCACTTTCCGTCGGAATGCCGCTGCAGATGCAGGGACCGCAGGGGCCGCTGCCCGTTGTCGTCAAGGAAATCAAGGAAGATGCCGTAACGATCGACGCCAACCACCCGCTCGCCGGCAAAGACCTCACCTTTGAACTCGAACTGGTGGAAGTGATCTGACGCGTCAGATCCGGATCCGGGAGCCGACGGAAATACCGAAACTGTGCCTGGAGAACTTGGTTCGCAGAACGGCTTCCGCCTCGGCTCCGGTGCAATGTGCCATGCCGAGCATCTGCACATTGAACTCGAACAGCATATCGAGCACATTTTCCATCGTGTCGGTGGCGGCATGCTCCAGATGCAGCCCGCCGATAATCGCATAGATACTGCGGCGCCCGGTCAGGTCCGCGACGTATTCCATAATGTTGGCCAGGCCGGCCCGGCAGCAGCCGACCAGCACAACGGTTCCGGCCAGCGTCTCAATCAGCACGGCCTGGTCATCCACGAACCGGTCGGGAACCGATGCGGCTTCATCCAGATAGCAGTTCCGGTTTGCTGCATCGGTATTGTATGCACGGGGAACTGTTCCGGTCGCAGACACTCCCGGGAAAAAGTCGGTCGGCGATTCCGTTAGAACCAGGCGATGCGGACTTTTCAGGGAAAAGCGGTTTGAAAAACCGTTTTTCAT
>JBFWJN010000032.1:0-19497 GCA_050253185.1 Kiritimatiellales bacterium
TTTATAAAATCCATGTTCGCGTAAATTTTGATGCTAAAATGCATATAAATTTTATTTAGTTTTTTGATATCAATGCTTGATCGTATAAAAAACAGGTGTATTTTTTGTTGAGATTTTTGAGTGATAGATTTTGAGAGGAGAAAATGATGGGAAAATCAGTAATGGATGGCGGTCAGGCGCTGATCCGGTGTCTGGAGTCAGAAGGAGTTGAGTATATCTTTGGCTATTCCGGAGGGTCGGTAATTCCGATTTTCGATGCCATGATCACGACGCCGAGCAATATCAGGTTTGTTCTGGTTCGTCATGAGCAGGGCGCTGCACATATGGCGGATGGCTATGCCCGTGCGACCGGTAAACCGGCTGTCGTTCTGGTTACCAGCGGCCCGGGCGCCACGAATATTATTACGGGAATCATGACGGCGCATATGGATTCGGTTCCGATGATCTGCCTGACGGGCCAGTCGGTTTCGTGGATGATCGGCAAGGATGCGTTCCAGGAGGCGGATATCTTCGGCATTACGATGCCGGTTGTGAAGCACAGCTATCTGCTGAAAAAGACCAACGATATTCCGCGCACGATCCGCGAGGCGTTCCATATTTCGACAACCGGCCGTCCGGGTCCGGTTCTGATTGATATTCCCAAGGATATGAGCGCCGGTCCGTTTTCCGGCGACCTGCACGCGGAGATGGATATTCCCGGCTATAAAACGCATGCGGAATCGGTTGATGTTGAGAAGGTCAAGGAAATCGCCGAAACGATCAGCAAAGCACAGCGTCCGGTGATTCTGGCCGGCCACGGGGTTGTCATTTCGGGCGCTCACGATGCACTGCGCAAGCTCGCGGAAAAGATGAACGCGCCGGTCACAACCACGCTGCTGGGCAAAGGCGCTTTTCCGGAAACGCACGAGCTGTCGCTCGGCTGGCTCGGGATGCATGGGACGGCCTATGCCAACAAGGCGATGTGCGCCTGCGACCTGCTGCTGAACATCGGGTCGCGGTTCGACGACCGGATTCTCGGCGATCCGAACTGGTTCTGCAGGGATGCGACGATTGTTCATGTCGACATCGATCCGGCGGAAATCGGCAAGATGATCCAGCCGACTTATCACTGCATCAGCGATGCCAAGCTCTTTATTGAAGAGCTGACGAAGCATATCGGCCAGCTGGATACCGGCGACTGGCTCAGGCAGCTGGATGAGTGGAAGAAGAAATATCCGCTCAAATTCCGGCGGCAGGGCAACCTGAAGATGCAGCACGTCATTGACGAATTCTACAAACTGTCGAATGGAAAAGCAGTTGTCGTTACAGACGTCGGCCAGCACCAGATGTGGGCTGCGCAGTTCTATAAGACTGACCATCCGAACAATTTTATCAGTTCGGGCGGAGCCGGCACGATGGGCTTCGGCGTTCCGGCGGCGATCGGCGCACAGCTCGGCCGTCCCGGCGAAACCGTTATTTCCTTTATTGGAGACGGCGGCTTCCAGATGACCGAGTTTGAGCTCGCGACCGCTGCGCTCTGCAGGCTGCCGATCAAGTTTGTCATCCTGAAC
This sequence comes from Kiritimatiellales bacterium, assembly GCA_050253185.1. GTDB lineage: Bacteria > Verrucomicrobiota > Kiritimatiellia > Kiritimatiellales > Tichowtungiaceae > Tichowtungia. The sequence goes on from JBFWJN010000032.1 coordinate 1,551, forward strand.
AACCACTACCTCGGCATGGTCCGGCAGTGGCAGGAACTGTTCTATGATGACCGCAAAAGCGGAGTCGATCTGGAAGGCAATCCCGATTTCGTCAAGCTGGCCGAGGCCTACGGGATCAAAGGATTCAACCTGCGCCGTCCGGGCGACGTCAAACGGATTGTCCGGGCTGCGCTGGAGTACAATGACGGCCCGTGCGTCATCAACTGCGAGGTTGAGAAGACCGATAACGTCTTCCCGATGATTCCTGCCGGCAAGCGCATCGAAGACATGATCATCGAAGCACCCAAAGCCGGTTCGAAGAAACTCGAAAAACCGACCGGATCAACGTAAGACACGAATGATGGAATATCCAATGGTCAAAAAAAGTTTTCAGGAGAATCCGTATGATAAACAGTAAACCCATTAATACCCTGAGCGTTTATGTCTCAAACAAGCCCGGTGTTCTGGCTCGTATCGCGCAGACCTTTTCGCGCCGCGGCTATAACATCGAATCGCTGGTGGTTTCGCCGGCGATCGACGGCAATTTTTCGCGTATGACGATCGGCGTCAGCGGCGACCCGGACGGTCTGGATCAGATTATCCGGCAGGTTGGAAAACTGGTTGATGTGCTGCACTGCACGGACCACACCTACGACGAAGTCGTCGTGAAGGAAATGGGACTGATCAAAATCAAAGTCAGTCCGGAAGACCGCGGCGAAGCACTTCAGATTGCCGAGCACTTCGGGTGCAAAACCGTGGACCTGACGGAGGAATCCATGATCCTCCAGGCCGTGGGCGACCCGGCCAAGATCGATGCGCTGGTCGAAATGATTGAGAAATTCAAGGTCATCGAACTGGTTCGAACGGGAAAAGTGGTGCTGTCGCGCGGGGCACAAACCACCTGATTCCGCTCCGTCAACGGGAAACGCCCTGTGCAGCTGCGCAGGGCGTTTTTGTTTTCAGCATCAGTCCTGGCTGATGGAGTTGATGAGCAGTTCCTGAACGCGGTGAGCGTGATTCGGGTTCAGATCGTCCGGCACTTTTGAGCGGCCGATCGCCATAGCCACGCGTCGCCGGGCGCAGAGCAGCGGATTGCCGTAGCAGTAGACTTCTTTGAGCGACTGCACGAGGTCCGGGTGCGCGGCCACTCCCCCGGAGGTGAAAAAGGTACACTCTTTTACAAATTCACAGTGTTTCATATTTCCCTCTAAAGTCATTGATTTACGCTACTCTTCAGTAAAGGCGCAGACAATCTTAAATTATTGAAAATCATATTATTCTTGTGAAGAAATACCCGTATTTCCAATCATTGGAAACAGAGGCCGGCCGGATCAGGGCGGGGCGTTTTTTATTTTGCTGATGATGTCCTGAACCCAGTAGTCGTGGTTCGGATTTAAATCCGGCGGGACGTGTTCGCTGCCTACGGCCAGGGCAACCTGTCTGCGGGCACAAATCTGCGGATTGCCGCAGCAGTAGACCTCTTTGAGGGCGGAAACGGCCTGGGAATCGAGCCGGTTGTAAAACGGACAATTTCCGATCAGCTCACAATTCATATTCACCGGTCCTTCCTTCCGCACTTCACGCTCCGCGGTGGAAGGAGTTTATGCCTGAAAACGGACCTCCGCAATGAAAAGCTGAAATGTAGAGTTTATTTCCGGTATTTTTCCAAGGATTGGAAAAAATGATTATTTTTTCGGAGGAACCATTGACATGATTTCCGCCGCCGGGCGCTGCGAGCGGATGAGCTGGGCCATTGTCCGCATGTACGGATCAATGTGATGCATGAACTGCTTATACCCGGCGCAGAGCCAGTTCAGTCCAGGCTCTCCGTCCGGTGTGGTGATGAAGCGGTGTTTCGGGCACTCGCCGTGGCAGGCGAAAAACACATCGCACTTCCGGCAGTACTGCGGCAGCTTGTCGAATTTATCGTTTCCAAACTGCCGCTGCTGATCCGATGCCGCCAGATCCGCCATATTGGTGTCCAAAATATTGCCGAGGCGGAAGTCGGGATAGACAAAATGGTCGCAGGAATACAGGTCGCCGTTGTGCTCGATAATCATTGCATCGCCGCAACGCTCGGCAAAAACACACAGCGGCGGCGGCATGTCCATCCATGCGTTCAGCATGACGTCAAAAATCTGTACAAAAACGCTGCCCACGTCGTTACGAACCCATTCGTCGAAAATGTCGACCAGAAACTGGCCGTACTGTTCCGGCTGGACGGTCCACGGCATGACGCGGTCGTCGTTGTCATCCGCCAGCAGGTCCGGGGGCAGGGCCAGCTTCAGGCCGAGTTTTGCAGATTCATCGTCGGGCTTGCGTTCAATGATCGGAATGAACTGCAGGAACGTGCTGCCGGTTCCTTTCAAAAAGTCGTAGATTTCGAGCGCGTACTGCGCATTCTGGCGGGTGACACAGGTCAGTGTATTGAAATCGACACGATGTGATTTCATCAGTTTGAGCGACTTCATCACGCGGTCAAATGTCGGCTGCCCGCCGCGGTAAACGCGGAATTTATCGTGAATGTGCCGCGGGCCGTCAATGCTCAGCCCGATCAGGAACTTTTCCTTGGCCAGGAATTTGCACCACTCGTTGTCCAGCAGCGTTCCATTGGTCTGAAAAGCATTTTGGACCGGTCGTCCGGCCGAATATTTCCGCTGCAGTTCCACCGCTTTTTTGAAGAAATCGACGCCCATCAGTGTCGGTTCGCCGCCCTGCCACGCAAACAGGATTTCCGGCGTGTTCTGGGATTCGCAGTACTGTTTGACGTAGGTTTCCAGAACCTCTTCACTCATTCGGTGAATTTTCTGTTCTTTGAAGAGAACCTCTTTTTCGAGGTAGAAACAGTATTTGCAGGCCAGGTTGCAGTCTGGACCTGCCGGTTTTGCCATCAGGTGGAAGGGTTTTTTCTTATTGAGCATAACCCGTTCATCGTGCCATTGATCACTGCGGTTTACAAGGCGGCAGGGTCTTGAAATGAGAAGATCCGTTTTCATCTGGTAAAACCAGACGATATGAGTCATATTTAGCCCCATCTGGAGGTCTCTCATGAAACAACGGCTTTTGATTTATTTTCTGATTGCAGCAGCAGGAACCGCTTCGGCAGAGCCAATGAGCTGTTGCGGGGTTCTTCCTTCACGTTTTGCGCCGGCGGCACCGGCCGGAATGGTCTGGATTCCTGCCGGTGAATTCACCATGGGCAGCACCGACTCCTTTGCAAAACCCGACGAACAGCCGCTGCACCGCGTCCGGCTTGACGGGTTCTGGATCAGCCGCACCCCGATCACCAACGACCAGTTCGCCGAGTTTGTAAAAGCGACCGGTTATGTAACAACGGCTGAGCGCCCGCCCTCGATGGAAGAAGTCATGGCGCAGATGCCGCCCGGCATGGAACCGCCGCCGGCCGACGTGCTGGTCGCCGCCTCTCTTGTGTTCAAGCCAACCACCATTCCGGTTCCGCTGAACAACCCGCTGATCTGGTGGGAGTGGACTCCGGGAGCCGACTGGCGGCATCCGGAGGGGCCGGAAAGTTCAATCGAAGGTAAGGGAAACCATCCGGTCGTTCACGTTTCCTGGTATGACGCCCACGCCTACTGCAAGTGGGCCGGCGGGCGGCTGCCGACCGAAGCCGAATGGGAATACGCCGCGCGCGGCGGGCTGGATCAGAAAACCAATGTCTGGGGCGACGAGCCAGTTGATGCGACCCGCTGCAATATCTGGCAAGGACGTTTCCCCGTTCAGAACACCGAAGAAGACGGGTTTTACACCACCTCTCCGGTCGGCAGTTTTCCGCCGAACGGCTACGGACTTGCCGATATGGCGGGCAATGTCTGGGAGTGGGTGAACGACTGGTATCGGGCCGACACATACGCCATGGACGCGACCAATACCGTCACCGTCAATCCGCAGGGCCCGGAGTCCAGCTATGATCAGCAGGAGCCGTATGTTCCCAAGCGCATCACCCGCGGCGGCTCTTTTCTCTGCAACGACCAGTACTGTTCCGGCTATCGCCCGGCCGCGCGGATGAAAAGCAGCCCGGATACCGGCCTGATTCATACCGGATTCCGCTGCGTCAAAACAGCATCTGCTCCTGTGCGTTGAACGGTTTTGCATTCTGCCGGTCGAAACGCTTAAATTACCGACAAATCGAAACAGGAGAAATCAGTTATGATGCGTACCGCCAACCCGGCACTCAATTCAAAAGTATTTGCTGCTGCAGAAGCCGGCAGCGGCGTGATGACCATTCAGGGAACCGTCAGCCGTACAGCCATGTTGCTGGCACTGCTCTTTGCCGCGACCCTGCTCACCTGGAATCCGGCACAGCCGCAGAGCGGATCAGGATGGCTCATGTTCGGCGGCATCGCCGGCTTCATCACCGCACTGATCACCATTTTCAACAAACGCGCCGCCCCCGTCACCGCCCCGATCTATGCCGTCTGCGAAGGGATGCTGCTTGGCGGGATTTCCAGCCTTTTTGAACGCCAGTATCCCGGGATCGTCATGCAGGCCGTCCTGCTCACCTTCGGAACACTCGGCGCGCTGCTCGCCGCCTATGCCACCCGGCTGATTCGCCCAACGGAAAAATTCAAGCTCGGCATCTTTGCCGCAACCGGCGGGATCGCATTTTTCTATATCATCTCCATGATTCTCGGAGTCTTCGGTATGCCGATGACGATTATTTCGGCGGCCAGCCCGGCCGGTATCATTTTCAGCGGAATCGTGGTTGTCGTGGCGGCGCTCAATCTCGTGCTCGACTTTGACTTCATCGAACAGGGTGCGGCGCAGGGTGCGCCGAAATACATGGAATGGTATGCCGCCTTCGGCCTGATTGTCACGCTCGTCTGGCTCTACATGGAAATCCTGCGCCTGCTCTCCAAACTCAACCGCCGCTAAAATTTCCGGATTGGAAGATGCTGAATCTGCGGCGGACCCGCCAGCCGCCGCCGGATTCGCCCGCACAGCATCAGGAAAACCTCCGCCGTCACGAACGCGTCGCCCTCCGCGGTGTGGCGCGCAATAACCGGAAGGTCGAGTTGGGCGCAGACCTCATCCAGCGAAGGCGGCCGCTGGTTCGCATAGCCGGTTCGGTGAAACGGAATCAGCTCGTTCATGGCCATGTGGGCCGTGTCCACGATCCGGTTGCGGAACCGGGTTTTCATACAGCGAAGCATCATTTCATTCATCATTGCCGCATCGAAACGAATGTGATGGCCGACGACAACCGCGCCGCTTAGCAGAGGAATCAGCTCTTCCAGCAGATCCTGTTCACGGGTTCCCTTGCGGATTTCACTGGGCAGAATCCCGTGGATCGCCGTCGATGCCGTCGGTGTGATGTCCGGCTGAAACACAATCCACTTCCGGCTGCGCGCCAGATCAATCCGCCCATCGACAGTCTCAAACAGCGCCAGGGAAAGAATCCGGTCTTTCCCAACCTTGAACCCGCTGGTCTCCGTATCGATCACCACAAAGCGCAGGTCGCTCAGGGATGTTTTTCCGGGGACCCTGCGGCGGCACTCCGTCAGGTAACGGCGGCAGGCCTCGGATTCGGATTTTCTGAAAAACGGCATCATATCCCGCGCATATCCAGCTGGAAGTGAACCCGCACGGCGGCCTGAACCATGCGCTGCACATCAAACACATTCACCAGCTGGCCGCGCTGGAGCTTCGTCAGCCGCTCCGGATCGACAAACCGTCCGGCGTCGCGGCGGACAATTCCCGTCAGCGTGCGGATGCGCAGCAGCAGGTCATAGCCCTGCCGCGCCAGATGGGCCATTTCGACCATCTCCGGCTGCGTCATCGCCAGTTCCAGCCAGCGCCCGCCGGTGGAATGGTGCTGTGTCAGGCGATAGTGCAGCGCAAACAGCCGCGCCGCATCGCGAAGCGGAACCAGTCCGCGCTTTTTAATATCGAACTCGCCCTCGTTCCCGCCCTTTTTCTCGACCACAAACTTTCCCCGGAAATTCAACGGCGGCGGGGTGGCCACCACCATTTCGGCCAGATGCCGCTGCAGCGTTTTGTCTTTTCCGACTTCGTCGAAGACCGTTGCCCGGAGCTTCCGGCAGATTTCCTTATCCCCGGCCACGTAGCGCAGGTCGTAAAGAATCAGGGAGCGCAGCAATCGGGTTCCATCTGCCGTAATGTCGCCGGTTTGGAGTTCGGTAAGCCACTCCTGATCCGTTTTGCACCAGTTCGGGTTCGATGCCATCACGCCTCCCTGGCAACGGGCAAATCCGGCCTGTACCAGCAGTTCGATCACCCGGTCGGCGAGATTCAGGAAAAACTTCCGGTTCTGTTCGTCCGTTTCCGGTGATCCGGACGATGCAAAAACCAGCGCATTATCCATATCCGTGCGCAGGACCTGCTCACGGCGTCCATCGCTGCCGACCGCCAGCCACGCCCACGGCATGTCGGGAATCGGCAGGCCCTCGTCGGTCATTTCGGCGAGCGAATGGTCGAGCATCTGGCGGATCAGCTCGTCATAAAGTTCCGCGCAGATTTCACCGAGCAGCAGGCCGGAGATACCGGCCTCCAGATACGTCAGCGCCATTTCCTCGATATCGTCGCAGATTTCCCGGAAGCGGGCCGGTGTCTGTGCAATGCGGATTTCGTGAATGAAGCCTGCCGGATGGCGTCCGCTCTGGGCCAGCAGGTCCTTTTGCGTACAGACATCCAGCGCGGCCGTGTTCGCCGTGCCGTCTTCCGTTACGCAGACCTGGCCGATGCGTTCGCGCAGCATAATCAGCGTTGCGGCGGTTGTGCTGGAATTGCGCGCTACCGTAATCACCGGGCTGGCCATGATTCTGGAGACCGGCAGGGCGCTGTCCAGCCCGCCGACGATCACTTCCTTCACCAGGTCGCTTCCTGTCAGAATGCCGACCGGCCGCCGCTCGCCGTCTGCGACCAGAATCGACGGAACCCGTTTTTTTGCCATCCGCGCCGCCGCATCGCGGATCGGCGTGTCGGGACCGCAGAACAGCAGCCGGTCAATCGGGCGGGGCGTAATGGTGTGTGCGCCCTTCAGGTGTGCTTCAAGAATGTTTCCCGAGCTTTCCGCAGACTCCAGTCCGGCGTCCGGAACCGACCGACCGACGCGCGTTCCCCAAAACAGGTGGCGGCGAACGTAGTAGCGCGCCTGATCATTCGTCGTCAGCAGTCCGCGAACCGGATCCCACGGGAGTGAATAGAGAATGCAGTCCTCGGCCGCCCGTGCGGTCACGCGATACGGTTCGCCTTCGTGCAGCGCCGACAGGCCGAGAATATCGCCGACATCGCGCACGTCGATCAGCTCGCTGCGCTCGCCACCGGTCTGGCGGTAATACTCGACGCGGCCGCGGGCGAGGAACAGAACCTCATCGTTCGGCGGATCGCCCTGTTTCCAAACTGCGTCTCCTTCGGTCAGCACCTGCACTTTGGCGGTTTGTGCCAATTTACAAACGGTGTCCTCGTCGAACATCGAGAACGGGGGAAACTGTCGCAGGGCGTTGGCGATCCGGTCCGGAATCAGGTTGTGAGCGGTATTCATGATCCGGAATTATGACGCTGCCGCCAGAATCGCGTCGAGCCATTCCTCTTTTTTCTTCTGCAGCATCGGACTCGGGTGGGCAGTGAGAACCGGATCGCTGCCGGCCGGTACAGTGATAATTGTTTCGCCTTCGATCCGGCTGAGGCACTGCTTCGCCAGCGGAATCAGTCCGGCATCCTGGCCCCAGCCGAGGATGAACGGTGCGCCGTGCTTGCGTTTCAGCATCTCCGTCCGTTCAGTGGAACGGGCCTCTGAAAACAGGCTGTGCGTTTCGCCGCCGGGCAGGGCGGCGAGTTTCTGCGTGCGGGCGATAAAGCTCGGGCTCTTCGGATCGCGCAGGTCGGAAATGTTCAGCACGCGGACGTGTTTCCAATGTTTGGAAACCATCACGCGCATAATCTGGTACTGCGTGTTGTCGGGCTGCGTCAGCACCACCGGCTTGCGAAATCCGGCGGGCAGCGGCATCGTGAGCAGGCTGTCGGTATCGCCGTCTTCGATCGGGCGCGACGATCCGGGATTCATCATAATCACCACCGCGTCCGGCAGGCTGAGTTCCGCCCCGGGACTTCCGAACAGATCGTTCGGGTCGCTCTTTGCGCCGACGGCTTCGGGCGGCAGGGCGGTGATTTCCAGGACGCTGCGGCAGAGCTGCGGTTCGATGCCTTCCACGTGCAGGCGGTAGAAGTGGCCGTAGCAGCGGAAGGTTTTCTTCAGTTCGGAGGCGTAGGCAAATGCAGTCATAGGGCCGGATTTAAGCATGGAAGTGCGTCGGTTTCCAATCCTTGGAAAAAGTTATTCCAGAGGTTGGAAAAATCAGGCCGCCTGCGGTTTACTGCACACATGAATCTCTTTGTGTATGGAACGCTGATGTGGCCGGAGATCATGGAGGAAGTGATTGGCCGGAAAATGGACGGCCGTCCGGCCGTTCTTCACGATGTTCGACGGTTTCGCGTGAAAGATCAGGTCTATCCGTCGCTGGTGACCGATCCCGGCTTTACGGTGGAAGGCGTGGTGTATACCGGGCTGTCCGACGCCGAACTGGCTGCGCTCGACCGCTTCGAAGGGCCGGAGTATGACCGCCGCGAAGTGATGGTGGAATGCGATGCGGAGCGATTATCCGCCGGGGTCTATTTTACCTCCGAAGCGGGCATGAAACTGCTGGAGCCGGATGAGTGGACTCCGGATGATCTGCCTCCTGACAACCTCCGCTGCTTCCGCAGTTCCTATAAAGGCTGGAGAGCCTGAGAGCAAATTTCCAGGCATTGGAATGAGCCGTGCGTTCCCTTTGAAAAGCGGAGACAGGCTTCTGTCTGCTATGCACCGCGGACGATGAGTTCCTGCACGAAGGGTTTCATGAGTTTTTCAATCTCACGCAGGCGGTCGGGTGTGGTGCGTTTGGTTTCGCGCAGGCGCAGGTCGGGCAGGGTGTCCTGCGGGATAAAGGGCTGGAGCGTATAGCGTTTGGCGCCGCGGATGAGTTCGCCGATTTCGAGCATCTGCGTATCGGTGTGAAAGGGCTCGATGACGGTGGTGCGGAATTCGTAGTCGACACCGCTTTCCATGATGAGGCGGATCGATTCTTTGATGTTTTCTGTGCGGGTGAACCCGACGAGTTCGGGATAGCCGGTGAGGCCGCATTTGGCGTCCATGGCGACGTAGTCGACGAGCGGCAGGTTTTCTGCGACGACGTCGGGCAGCGAGCCGTTGGTGTCGAGTTTGATTTTGAAGCCGTAGCTGCGGAAAAATTCGATGAGCTGAATCAGGTCCGGTGCGAGGGTGGGTTCGCCGCCGGTGATGCAGACCGCATCGACCCATTGGGCTTTAAGGCGGGTGCAGATTTCGGCAAGCCGCTCCCAGCTCAGGCCGGTCTGTTTGCGGCCCATGAGTGTGGCGTTGTGACAGAAGCCGCAGGTGAAGTTGCAGCCGCTGGTGAAGAAGACCCCGCAGAGGTGGCCGGGGAAGTCGATCATCGACGGTTTTTCGAGAAGTGCGTAAACGGGCGACTCGCCTTGCGGCAGAGCCGCCCGTTTACGCGGAGCTGTCGCTCCAGGGGGCATCACTGCATTGCCTCTTCGAGCACGGCAGTGATCATCTTGGGGGAGATGATTCCTTTACCTTCGTCGCTGTAGTCCGTCTGCAGGCCGACGTACTGGTAGAGCTTTGATTTGCCGCAGACGTCGTCGTGCGGCACGGGGTCGCGGGTCGGAACCGGCATATAGCGGCCGGTTTCCTCCTGTCGCCGGGTGATGAGCATGGCCGGAATGCGCTGGGGATTGATGCATTCGGCCGAGGCGAAGGCGACGAGGCCTTCGACGGTTTCGACGTCGCAGTATTCTTTTTCGAATTCAGACCACTCTTTGTCTGCGAGCAGTTTATCGAGGCGCTGGTTGAGGGTTTTGCATTTTGCGCAGCCCTGTTTGCCGAAGACCTGGATTTTATAAGGTTTTGTCATGTTCGTGTTCTCCTGAGACAAGGGGGTTACTGTTCGGCGGTGACAAGGCTGGTGACGGAGCCGGCATCGGCGGTTTCAACCCTGTACCGTCCGGCGTGGCGCGCCTTGAGTTCGCCGAAGCGTTTGGATTTGTTCCAGTTCTGCACTTTGCTGAAGTAACCGACCACGCGGGTTTCGCCGACGACATCGGACGATTCGCAAGACGGACATTTTTCGAGCAGGCCTCGGGTCTGGTGATGGCAGTTGTTGCAGAAGGTGAATTCCGGCGAGATGGTAACCTGAGCCGACTGGGTGCGGAAGAAGGTTTCGGTCATCAGTTTTTCGATGGACTTGGGCGAGGGCTGCTCTTCGCCAACGAAGGCGTGAGTGATGGCGCCGGATTCGATGAGGCTGTGGTACTTGCCCTGTTCGACGATTCGTTCGACGAGGCCGACCGGTGCGTCTGCGGTGAGGTGCACCGAGTTGGTGTAGTAGCAGACGTCTTCGGTTTCTCCTTTGATGATTTCTCTGGATTCTTCGTGGAAGTAGACCAGGTCGCTCTTGGCGAGGCGGCGGGCGGCGCTTTCGGCGGGCGATTCCTCGAGCGTGAACTTGAGGTTGTGTTTTTTGGCCAGCTTTTTGGTGCGGGTGTACATGTAGGCGACAATCCGCAGGCCGAGCTGCTGGGCTTCTTCGCTGTCGTGCAGTTCCTGGCCGATCAGGAATTTGACGGCATCGTTGACGCCGATGAGCCCGATAATGTAGGTGCAGGTGTCGAGGTTGATGTAGGGTTTGCCGTCGCAGGATTCCTTGCCGATCTGCCACAGCGGATGGCCGTTGCCGCTCATCATTTCAGCAATTTTGGCTTTTTTCTGCAGGTGGGCATCCACGGCGAGGTTCATCATGCGGTCGATTTCGTCGTAGAAGTTCTGCAGGATATCGCCGCCTTTGCGCGAGGCGCGGTAGGCGCACTGCGGAATATTGACGGTGACGTTCTGGAAGCCGCAGAAGCGCATGTTTTCCGGATGGCGGAGCATGCGGTTGTCGCTGATGGTGGTGCGCAGGCGGCAGCAGGCCGAGAGGGTGACCTCGTCGCGGTCGAAGATGAAGTAGGTCGAGCCGTTTTTGGCGGCGAGGTCGCAGGCGGCCTGATAGATTTTGTACTGCTCGGGGTCCGAGAAGGTTTCTTCGCTGACATGGAAGTCGCATTTCGGGAATTCGAAGATACGGCCGTTGCTGTCGCCGTCGCCCCAGACTTCGAGCAGGGCGCGGCAGAAGTCCTGTGCTTCTTTGGTGTAGTCGCCGTAGGTGACGATTTTTTCGCCGCGCTCCGCGAGCTGCGCTTCGACGGACGGGTCGGATTCGATCCCTTCTTTGCCTTTGATTTCGCGGAGGACGAGGCGTTTCGAGCCGTCTTCCTCTTCAAGATAAAGGTCCATCAGTTTATAGCCGCTGGCGTCGCGTTCGTCGCGCAGCACTTCTTCCACGGCCACTTTGAGGCCGTTTTTGAGGCGCAGCATGTATTTGCCGCCGGGGCCGATGGCGGGAACGGTTTTCATGTAGTTCGGCACGCCGGAGTGGATGTTGAAGTCGAGGAAGAGGGTCTGTCCGCCGCGGCTGAATGCATTCTGCGAGCCGTTGAAGATGAGTTCCTGGGCGATCTGCTTGAGTTCGCGGGCGTTCATGCCTTCGAGCAGCGGCGCGTAGAGGATATTGATGTAGGCGATGCCGAGTGCGCCGGCATAGTTGGCCTGCATGGAGGCGAGGAAGGTGTTGAGGTGACCGGTCAGCACGGAAGCGGACTTGGCCGGGCTCGATTCGGTGTTGAGGTTGATCAGTCCTTTGAGGCCGTATTTTTTAACGTACTCAATGGAGTGGCTGGAGCAGTAGACGCGGTGCGGGTAGCCGAGGTCGTGCAGGTGCACGGCGCCGGTGTTGTGGGCGCGCTTGATTTCCGGTTCGAAGATGGTGTCGAGCGCCCATTGTTTCAGGACGAGTTCGGCAATGCCGAGGTTGACGGCTTCCGGGTTGTTGTTGACAATGTTGCTGTTTTCCGTCGATTTGGTGAACATCAGTTTTTCGACGTAGTCGCGCGGGATGCCGTAGAGGGAGAGGTCGCGCAGCTGGGTTTCGTAGCCGCGCTCGGCCAGTTCGTTGTTGACCATTTCACGGATCAGCGTCGTGTTGATGGTGTTCATTTTTCCAGCGATAATGCGGTTTTCAACGGACTTGGCAATGCTGATGGCGGTGTCGACTGCGAGGTCGGTCTTGTCGAGGATCTGTTTGACGATCCGCTTGCGGTCCCAGGGGAGGGTGACTTCGGCGGAATGGGATTCGACCAGCAGCAGGCTGGCGTCGGTGACGTCCACTTTTTCTTTTTTTACGCTGCCGTCACGGACGCGAATGCTGTTGCGGGCGATTTCGCGCTGTTTGCGGTAGCGTTTGTAGGCTGCGACAACAAGGGTTTCGCCGCTTTCGGAAAGCAGGATTTCAACCAGGTCCTGAACATCTTCAATCCGGGGGACCCGCTTGCCGTCGGTTTCGGGGCGAACAAAAAATTCAGACTGGGGGTTGTCGAGCTGTTCGCTGACCTGCGCGGTGATTTTGGAGGCGAGGCCTTCATTGCGGGGGAGGTTTTGCTTGCGGGAGACTTCGTCAACAGCGCGATGAATGGCCATTTCGATTTTCTTCGCACTGAAAGGAACCACCAGTCCCGAACGTTTCCTAAACCCGTCGAAAGGTGCTTCTTTTTTTGTAATTAATTCCGCCATAGCCTTTTCCCCCTGTTGACAACCTGTTGATAGCTTTGTTTTGTTCGTTGAGTGTTATGTCGAGCGACGGGTCAGAAACTAACCAAATAGAGTATGGGTGTCAAATGAAACCACAACATATTGTGTTTTTTCGTAAGTGCGTGGTGTCCAGATCGTTCCAGTAAAAGGGTGCTTTTTCTGTTTTTTTCCAATGTTTGTATTTTCCCGGCCGTTCGTTTTCCAAACCTTGGAAAAAGTTCTGCGTGCCGGGGATCGATGTGCTATAACCATCGGCCAATGAGGTGGACGAAACATGATTATTCCTGAATGGCTTTATACGATCGACATTCTCTTTGCTGTCCTTGTTATTTTTTTTGCAATTGGCGGGCTGCGGCGCGGATTTTCCGGGGAACTGGCGCATGTGCTGGCGCTGACGGCGCTGCTGGTCGGGATCGGAATTTATTATCCGCAGCTGGCCGAATCGGCGTCGAACCTTTGGCAGAATCTTTCTCCGTCGATGATCCGCGTGGCGGTGGTGGCGACGCTGCTGCTGGGAGCGGTTCTGCTGTTTTTTGTGTTGAAGATTCTGCTGAAGGTACTGCTGAAAGCCCGCATGGGGGAGGTTACGGACAAACTCGTCGGTGCGCTGGTCGGCACTGCCCGTGGAATTCTGACCGGACTGGCGATTTTGATTGGACTGAGCCTGGTTCCCAGTCAGGCCCTGTACCGGCAGATTTCCGAAAAATCCTCCGTGGGCGGCTGGGTCTGCACGACGTTGACGCCGCAGCTCTATCCGCGGATTATGGAGCTTCCGGTGTTTGATCACGTTCCCGTTCCGTCCGCTCCCCGGCAGCAGCCTTAATCCAGTTCCGAAGCAATGAAACAGATTCCTAGAGAAACCATTGAAGAAATCCGTGCGCGCAACGATATTGCCGATGTGATCGGTTCGTATCTGCCGCTGAAGAACGCCGGTTCCCGGTTTAAGGCGAACTGCCCGTTTCATAAAGAGAAGACCCCGTCATTTACGGTCAGTCCGGACCGCCAGATCTATCACTGCTTCGGCTGCGGCGCCGGCGGCGACGTGATCCGGTTTATCCAGGAATACGAAAAGGTCGATTTTATGACGGCGCTGCAGATGCTCGCCGACCGCTGCGGCATGGAACTGTCGCTTGAAGAGGGAGGTTCCCGGGACGGATCGAACCGGCGCGAGCTGTTCCGGATTCACGACAGTGTCGCGCAGCTCTACCGCCGTATTCTGACGGAACATCCCGAGGGCGAAGCGGGGCGCGCCTATCTGACGACGCGGGCGCTTCAGGAGCAGACGGCAGAGGATTTCCAGATTGGTTTTGCGCCCGACCGGTTCGATGCGCTGGAAAAATGGGCCCTGCGCAATAAGGTTTCGTTTGAGCTGATGGAACAGGCCGGACTGATGATCAAGTCGGACCGGAACAGCGGATACTATGACCGTTTCCGCAACCGGCTGATGTTCCCGATCCGCGATGAGGCGGGCCGGGTGATCGGCTTCAGCGGCCGGGCGGTCAGCCCGGAAGAGAAGGGCGGAAAGTATGTGAACAGTCCGGAGACGCCGCTGTTTCACAAAAGCCGGGTGCTGTTTGCGATCGATAAGGCGCGCCGTGCGATGGCGGACAGTCGTACGGCGATTGTTGTGGAGGGGCAGCTCGACGCGATCCGCTGCCATGAAGCGGGCGTCGCCAACGTGGTGGCTTCGCAGGGAACGGCGCTGACTTCCGACCACGCCCGTATGATCCGCCGCTATGCCGACGAGGTGATTCTGGTTCTCGACGCAGATGCGGCGGGGCAGAAGGCCGCGCTGAAATCGTCGGAGGCGTTCATTGCCGAGGAGTTAAGCGTGCGCGTGGCCTCGCTGCCCGAAGGTGAAGATCCGGACTCTCTGATTCGCGACCGCGGGCCCGAGATTTTTATGGAGCGGGTGACGTCGGCGGTTTCCGCGTTGGATTTTCTGATTGATGTGATGGCCTCACACGAAAACATGCAGACCGATGCCGGGATGATGCGCACCGCCAAAGCGGTTCAGAATCTGATTGCCCATGCGGCGGGATCGGTACAGCGGGACCGGATGCTGCAGAGTGCCTCGGAACGGCTGGGCATTTCCCTGTCCGCCCTGCGGCACGACCTGGCCCGCAAGGCAAAGAGTGTCCGTCCGGCGGCGCAGGACGCGTCCGAACCGCCGCCGGTGAAGGCCAGCCATCCGCCGGATGAGGTGGCGCTGGTGCAGATGCTGTTTTTCCGCCCGGAGGAGGTCCTGCCGGTTGTGGCGGACCACCTGCCGCCGGAGTTTTTGAGCGATCCGGACTGCCGCCTGCTGCTGGAACTGCTGCTGGATGATCCGGCCGGGCTGATGACGTCGATTCCGACGGAGCGTGACGGAGCGCTGCGGCTGGCGGCGCAGATGCAGATGGAGGAGATGAAGCTGCGCGGCAAGGATGTATTTGCTGCGAAGGCGGCGCAGGACATTGTGCTGGCTCTCTGGAAGCGTGCCCTGAAGCGCCGGCGGCAGACAATGAGGCCCGGGCCGGAGAGCGCGGGCATTACACTGCAGTTGAAGCAGATTGATCTGGGGTGGGAGCATGCGGTTGGTTTTATGGTGGTGTAGGCATGTTGTAAATGCGGCTTGTTCGCTGTGTGCGGACTGGTCTACACTGCGCCGGACTGGTGGCTGTAATGCGGATATTGATCGCGGAAGATGAAAAAGTGAGCCGGATGCGCCTGGAAAAGACGCTGAGTCAGTGGGGTTTTGAAGTCGAAGCCTATGCAAACGGTCAGGCGGCATGGAATCGGCTGTGCGAAAAGGATCCGCCGCGGCTGTGTATTATCGACTGGCTGATGCCGGAGATGGAAGGTCCTGATCTTTGTCGCCGGGTGCGGGAAACCTTTCCTGAAGAGTATTTCTACCTGATTATTCTGTCCGCCCGGCAGGGCGTGGACAATCTGATTGAAGGGCTGAACGCGGGCGCGGATGATTATGTGACGAAGCCGTTTGCCGGCCGCGAGCTGCGGTCGCGGATTGATGTCGGTGTGCGGGTGATCGGGCTGGAGCGGATGCTGGCCCAGAAGGTGCGGCAGCTGGAGACGGCGCTGGAGGATGTCAAGCAGCTGCGCGGCCTGCTGCCGATCTGTTCCTATTGCAATAAAATCCGTAACGACGAGGACTACTGGGAGCAGGTGGAGACGTATATCACCCGGCATGCGGATGTGGAATTCAGTCATTCAATCTGTCCCTCGTGTTATGAAAAGCACGTCCGGCCGATGCTGGACCGTAAGAAAGGATCCCGTCCTGAACAGTCTGATTAACAGTTTGTCGGTGGTTTTTCCCGCGGTGCATGACGAGGGGGATTTTACGCTGCATTACATGGTGCTCTGGGCTTTTGTGCTCGGTGCGGCACTGATCTGGACGGTGCTGCACTTGCAGAGAAACTCCCGGATCCGCGCGACGGCGCTGGAGTGCCGGGCGCTTCGGTCGAAGGTCCGGAATATTCTGCAGCATTCCCGCGAGGTTCTTTATTGCATGGATCAGCAGAATCGGCAGTTTGAGTTTCTCAGTCCGTCCTGCTTCAGCCTCACCGGCTATGCGGTGGACGAACTGCAGTCGATGCGTTTTGCCGAACTGCTGGAGCGGGTGCACCCGGAGGATCACGAGGCGATCATGGAGCTGATCGGCAAGCTGTTTCACCGGACCAAGGAGGATGAGTGGTCCGGCGTGGTGGAATACCGGTTTCTTCATCGCGATGGGCAGTACCGGTTTTTGAGTGATCATCTCTGCGTGAAGTATAACCGTTCCGGAGAGGCTGTGCTGGTTTACGGGTCCGTGCGCGATGTGACGCGGATTGCCCGGCTGGAAGATAATATGCGGATTCTGGAGAAAAAATTTCAGGACGGCCAGAAAATGGCCGGGCTGGGGCTGCTGGCCAGCGGCATTGCGCATGACTTTAATAATCTGATGACGGTGATCCTGGGGAATGCCGAGCTGGCGCTGCTGGAGTGCGGCGGTTCGGACGGCGGTGTGCTGGACGAGATCAAGCATACGACGCTGCGGGCGGCGGAACTGGCGAACCAGATGCTGGTGTATACCGGCAAAACCTCGATGACGGTCGGCAGTATCAATTTGAATGCGGTGGTGAAAGAGATGGGGGCACTGCTGGATGTATCGATTTCAAAGAAGGTGAGCATTCAGTATTGCCTAGACAAAAACGTTCCGCTGATGCGCGGAGATGTGTCTCAGGTTCGGCAGGTTGCGATGAATCTGATCACAAACGCTTCCGAGGCGATCGGTGACCAGCCGGGCGTGATTGCCATCAGTATTCACGCGGTGGAGTTGCGTGCCGGGGAGCTGGAGCATTCGTTCCCGGGGCGGGGCGTTCCGGCCGGACGGTATGTGCGCCTGGAGGTGTCGGATACCGGAGCGGGAATGAGCCGTGAGACGATGCAGCGGATTTTTGATCCGCTCTTTACCACAAAAATCACCGGCCGCGGACTCGGTCTTGCGGCACTGCTGAATGCGGTGGAACGGCACAACGGAGCAGTCGAGGTGAAGAGCGAGCTGGGGCAGGGAACGGTCTTTCGGATTTATTTTCCGGCCGAGGAGGAATGTTCCGGCGAGGACAGCTCGACCTTTTCAGGCAATCTGGAAGAGTGGCGGGGCTATGGCACCGTGCTGATTGCGGATGACGAAGAGGCGATTCGGGATGTGACGGCGGCTCTGCTGGAGCGGGTCGGTTTTCGCGTTCTGACTGCCGTGGACGGTCTTGATATGGTGGATCAGTTCACGGAGCATGCGGAAGACATCAGCCTGCTTCTCATGGATGTCAATATGCCGCGCCTGAACGGTCAGGAGGCGGCTCTGAGTAATCGGCACATCAATCCGAAGGTGCCGATTGTGTTTATGAGCGGGTATCCGCGCGAACAGGTGATGGAACGGTTCGGTGAGCATGAGCGAACAGGCTACATCCGGAAACCGTTTCAGGGCGATGAACTGGTTGCAGGAATCCGAAGCGTGATGGAATCGAAGCGGGATTAAGGGACATACTCCGCTTTGGTGCCGATTTTATTCGGCTCGATGTGTTCACCGCCGATGTTCAGTTCATCCTGATTGGTTATGCTGCCGCCGATATAGGGAAGGATGTCGCTCCATGCGACGGATTCACCGGTGGCTTTGTTATTGATGATGGCCCATTGTTCCTTGGCGGCGTTGACTGCGGCCACATTCACCGCTTTCATGTTTTCTTC
>JBFWJN010000033.1:0-19237 GCA_050253185.1 Kiritimatiellales bacterium
TGGTACTTGGATTAGTGAAGGTTCCGCCGCCAGGCAAGTGGGAGATATTACCGGCGAAGTTCGCCCCGGCGGAGGGTATCAAGGCTTGATTGATGTGAATAATCTTCCGAAATCATCCGTGATACGAACGGATAAACTTCAGTGGTAGCTATGGAAAAAGAATTTATAAAAAAATCAGTAAACGATCTTTTGGCGTCTGCTAAGAAAAGAGGGACCAATCAGGGTGTTCTCGTTTATACCAGTGTCCTTCGAATGCTGGAAGAGGTTACCAGCCAAAGCCAGGTTGATGAAATTAAAGCTATTTTAAATAAAGCACTCAGTGGAATTGAAGCTCATGGCGATTTGACTAAGGAGGAATATACTGTAGTGCAAAAATTAAGAGAGTGGACAGCATAATCAAGGTAGATCCTGCAACGAGCATTGAAAAATTAATTTTTAGACGAGCGACCATACAATGAATGTAAACAATTTAAAACTAATTGATGGTTCGCGCGGGCATTTGGTTGTGCAAGTCGATGAGACTCATAAAATGACATTACATGGAGAAATGCTGGCCGTATCAAAAGAAATTCCTGTTTTTGAGGTCTATCGCTCTATGACTAAAAAATGGGACATTCCGCAGAATACAGAGATTACAGATAGCGAGTTTTTTGATGTGATTTCGAAATTAGAAGAAGTTGCCTTACAACGAAAGTTTCCGTTTTCAATTAAAATTATATGAAGAGAAGGGATTCCGTAATCTAGTAATTTCTGGTTCCAGAGAAAGGGGTCAAGAAAGGGGTCAGTCCTATAATTTAATGTTTTTCTGCCCGACTTCTTCTTCCACAGTCTGGAAGCGTTTGACGAGGCGCATCTGTTCATCGGTCATGTTGGTGTGCATGTACTGCCGGACATAACCAATGGTTTCTTCAGCAGGGATTTTCAGGATGTCGCGCACGATGCAGCAGGCCATAACGCCGCTGCGCCCCACCCCGGCGTTGCAGTGAATGGCAACCCGCGCCCCGGCCCGCAGGTAGCCGGACACCTTGTCGACCGTTTTGGCAACCTGATGCATGTCCGGGCTGGTATAATCGGCAACGGGAAGGCGGATCACGCCAATGTTGTTTCTGCTGTAAATCGCCAGCAGGTCCCGACGGGCTTTCTTTTCCAGCTCCGAGTTCGTCACCAGCACGACCACAAAATCAATGTGATGCTTTCGATACTGTTTCAGCAACGTGTTCCATTTATCGTAGGGACCGAACGGCATCGGGCTGACGAACAGCTTCCCGGAAATCTCCAGCGGAATCTGCGCAACATTCTGTTCACGTGGACCGAATAAAAACATGCCGGTTTGTACCAGATCCTGCCGGCCACCGGCAGTTATTAAATTCTCATTGTTTATACCGGATGTTTTGCGAACCGCCGGACTTCCGGCTAGACTCCCCGCATGACTGATCCCTACCTGCTGATTCGAAATGCCAAATTTTTCAGCGGCCTGTCGGAAGCGGCCTGCCGGCGGCTGGCCGCGCTGAGCCGACAGCGCACCGTGGCGAAGCGCGACCTGCTGTTCATGGAGGAAGCCGACGGCCGGGCGGTCTACCTGCTCACCTCCGGCGGCATCCAGCTGGTTAAAACCAATGCCGACGGCAAAGAAACGGTCATCAAAACCGTCAAGGAAGGCGAGCTGTTTGCCGAAGTGATCCTCTTCGAAAAGAGCCGCTATCCGGTCACGGCCGTCGCCTGCACCGACGTCGAAGTCATCGAAATTCCGAAAGCGGGTTTTCTGAAACTGCTCGATGAGCCGGATTTCCGGAACAGCTTCATGGCCATGCTGATGCACAAACAGCGCTACCTCACCGAACGGATCCGGCAGCTCACGTCCATGGATGTCGAGGCGCGCTTCGTTGAATTCCTGCGCGAGCACTACGGCGAGCACCCGGAGATCACACCTGACCTGCCGAAAAAGGACATCGCCTCGGCCATCGGCGCCACGCCGGAAACCTTCAGCCGCCTCCTGCAGAAACTCGAGGCGCGCGGCGGCTTTTCGTGGAAAGGCAAAACCATCCGCGTCGACCCCGCCTTCTGGAATGCGCTTTGATTTTCCAATCCTTGGAAAAAACCGTTCCAGACATTGGAAATATCCCCCTGACCTTCTGTTTGGATTTTTGCGCCGGATCAGGGTACATTCTCCGCCATGAAAATTCTCTCAATCATTCTGGCGGTTCTGCTAATCATCCTCGTCCTGCTGGGCGTCGGCCTGCAAATGTTCCTGACGACCGCCCTGAACCAGGGCGTTTTCCCGGCCGTCAAAGGCCTGTACGGGCTCGACATGAGCATCACCCATGCGTCGGTCAACCTGTTCAAGGGAAACGCGGAACTCAACGGCTTTTTCGTACGCAACCTCAAAGGCTATGAGGAGCCGATGCTGCTCACCTTCGACCGGTGCCGGCTCGAACTCGACATGCTCTCCCTGCTGAAACGCGACCCGGTCGTGATCGACCAGGTCACCGTCGCCGGCGCAAAACTCTTCATCGAGCGGAATAAAGAACGCCAGTTTAACATCCAGGAACTTGCTGAAGCGCTGAAGCCGGTTGAATCCGCCGAAGCGCCGACCACATCCACTCCGGCTCCGACGCAGCAGCCCGCACCGGAACAGCCGTCGGCGCCGCCCGAAACCGCCCCGGCGCCCAAACCGGTTCCGGTGCACATCCGGCAGATCGCGGTGGACACGCTCGTCAAATACACCGACTCCAAACGCGGGAAACACTACGACCTGACCCTCCGCCTGACCGGCGCCGACCTGTTTACGGTTCCTTCAGCCGACCAGCCCGAAAGCCTGATCGTCCTGCGCGGCTCGCTCGCCCATAAAGAGGATGCCTTTGCCACCGATCTCAATGCGCTGGTCAAACCACTGACCGACCCGCAGAACCCAACCTTTACCGCAACCGGCAGCATTCTCGATATTGACGCCGATTTCCTGCGCGAGCTGCTGGAGAAAAACGACATGCAGAGCACGTCGTTTTCCGTTAAACCGTCCATCACCTGCACCTCCGGCCGGCTGGATGGATCGCAGATCAACCTGACGCTCAGGGAACTCAAAGTCTACGGAGCGGACATCGGCAGCCTGACGCTGAAGCTGCCGCTCAGCGGCACGCTGACCCGCCCTGCCGTTGACCTGCCCGGCGCACTGAATTCCGTCCTTTCCGAGCAGGGCCTGAAAATCGGTAAAACCGTCGGACTGCGCGAACTGCAGAAGGAATTCGGACTCGGAACCAACACGACCGCCCGCGGCATGCTGATAGACGGCCTCACTAACAACGTCAAGGAACTCCGCGAAAACCCGGAACTGCAGGAGCTCATCCAGCAGATCGTTCCCGGTGCACCCACCAACGCGGCATCCACCAACAAACCGCTCGGGGAAACCGTCGGCGACGCGCTGTCTGAACAGCTCGGCAAAAGCGTCAAGGAACTGGAAGGAAACGAAGCGGTGAAGGAATCCCTGCGCAACCTCGGCAAAAGTCTCTTTGGAAACTAATTTATGATCAGCACCATTCTCCTCACACTGGCCGCCTACCTCATCGGGTCCGTTCCGTTCGGACTGCTCATTTCAAAAACCCAGGGCAAGGACATCCGATCCCTGGGCAGCGGCAATATCGGCGCCACGAACGTCCTGCGCTGCCTCGGCAAGCCGCTGGGCATCACCTGCTTCGTGCTCGACGTGCTCAAAGGCTTTCTGCCCGCCCTCTTTTTTCCAATGATTGGAAACAGCGGAGCAGACACCGGCATCCTCTTCGGCGCCGCGGCGATTCTCGGCCATAACTTTCCGGTTTTCCTCAAATTCAAGGGCGGCAAAGGCGTAGCGACCAGCGCGGGCGTCCTCTTCGGCGTCGCGCCGCTGGCCGTCGTCATTGGGCTCGTCGTCTGGGTAACCGTTTTTAAAATTTCCGGCTATGTATCGCTCGGCTCAATCGTCGCCGCTGTCGTCGTGGTGATTGCCGGCTGGACGCTCGGCTACGGAACCGTCACCGCCATCGCACTGACGCTGCTTGGCGCGCTGTCGATTTACCGCCACCGCTCCAACATTCAGCGGCTGATCAAAGGCGAAGAAAACAAGTTCGAACGAAAGAAAAAGCAATGAAGTGTTTTGTGATTGGCAACGGCGGATGGGGAACCGCATTAGGCATGACGCTGGCCGGAAACGGTCACAACGTCACCATCTGGGGACCGTTTGAAGAGGAAATCGAATCCGTCCGCACCAGTGGCGAAAACAGCGTGTACCTGCCCGGCGTAAAAATCCAGGAAAGCATTCGGTGGACGTCCGCGCCGGAAGAAGTCCGGGATGCCGAGCTCGTCGTCGTCGTCGTCCCGTCGCGCTTTGTCCGCACCACACTGGAAACCTTTAAGCCGCACCTGCCGCAGAACGCGCTGATTGTCAGCGCAACCAAGGGCCTCGACGAAAAAACGCATCAGCGCATGAGCCAGGTCGCGTTCGACGTACTCGGCCGCAACATCGCCATCCTCTCCGGCCCGAGCCACGCGGAGGAAGTCGCGCGCGGTGTCCCGACCGCCGTGACGGTCGCCGGAGAAAATGCCGACCGGATTCAGGCCGCCTTTATGGGGAAAACCTTCCGCGTGTACACGTCCGACGATGTCATCGGCGTCGAACTCGGCGGGACACTTAAAAATATTATTGCGGTCGCGGCCGGTATTCTCGACGGCATGGGCCTTGGCGATAACTCCAAGGCGGCACTGATGACGCGCGGCCTCGCCGAAATCACCCGCCTCGGCACCGCGCTCGGCGCAAAACCGGAAACCTTCTCGGGACTGAGCGGCATCGGCGACCTGATCGTCACCTGCGCCAGCCGCCACAGCCGCAACCGCTCCGTCGGCGAACGGCTCGGCAAAGGCGAAAGCCTTCAGGACATTATGGGCGGCATGAAGCAGGTCGCCGAAGGAATCTGGAATGCCAGGGCCGCGCGCGACCTCGCCAAGGACCACGGCATCGAAATGCCGATCACCGAAGAAGTCTGCGCGATTGTCGAAGACGGCAAAAATCCGAAGCAGGCCCTTCAGGATCTGATGAACCGTGACCCCAAAGCTGAATAAGGAACCGACCATGAAAAACAGAATCGCCGCCCTTTTCCTGAGCCTGATTGTCGCTGCGTTTTCCGCCGCGGCCTCCACCGTCAGCGTCATCCAGATTCCTGCCAGTAAAATGGATAAAACCGTTCCGGCGACCCTGATCCTGCCGGATGCCTACCAGCAGGACGGCACTCGCTTTCCGGTGCTCTACCTCCTGCACGGCGCAGGAGGAGACTACACCGGATGGAACCGGAATTCCGACATCAGCAGGCTGGCCGATCAGTACGGATTCATCGTGGTCTGCCCCGACGGCGGGAAAACCAGCTGGTATTTCGACAGCCCGATTGATCCGACCTACCAGTATGAAACCTTTGTCGCCAAAGACTGCGTCGAATTCATCGATGCCAACTACAGAACTCTGGCACAGCGCGAATCGCGCGCGACCTGCGGGCTGAGCATGGGCGGACACGGCGCGCTGTTCCTGGCCATTCGCCACCTCGACACCTTCAGCGTTGCCGTCGCCCTGAGCGGCGGAGTGGACATCCGACCTTTTCCCAACAACTGGGACATCAGGCTGCGCATCGGCGATCAGGCCTCGCACATGGGAAACTGGGAAAAATACACCGTCATCAGTCAGGCGAAAGTTCTGAAGAATGGTGACCTGGCCATTTCCCAGGACTGCGGAACGGCCGACTTTTTCCGCGAAGTCAATCGGGCATTGCACAACCAGCTGATCGATGCCGGTATCGATCACCATTACGAAGAAAACCCCGGCAAGCATAACTGGGCTTACTGGAAAGGCGCCATCCAGCGCCAGATGATCTTCATCGATCAGCACATTGCCCACGAACCGGTTCCGTGAGTAAAGTCCGGCACCAGACCGCCGAAGCTCCAGCCGCCGCCGGATTCTGCCCGGACTGCGGAACAGAGCATTCGCTCGGCACCGGCAACAGTCGACGCCATGCGCTGAAGCTGATAGAACAGCTCGAAAGCACTCGCTGTATTGATGACGGATCAGACCCTGCTTTTTCCACTGATGTGCTGTTCAGCAAGTCGCGCGGTCACATGTTCGGCGTACTCGAATGCAAAGACCCGGATGGGAACACCGTCGTCCTGAAAGCCTTCTCCGGCCAGTACAACGGCCGCTGGCTCGTCGATGGATGGGTTCCGCCGATCATCAACGTCAACGACTTCGACCGGCTGGTCGACCCGGCCGACCGCGAAATCAAGCAGCTCGACCGGCAGATCGCCGAAACAAAAGACCGGGAACTGATCCGAAAACGCAAACGGCTTTCGCAGGAGCTGATGAAACAACTGCACGCCGGCTATTCGCTCACCAATTTCCGCGGAGAAACCCGGGCGCTCACTGATATTTTTCCAACCCTTGGAATTCCCACCGGAACCGGCGACTGCTGCGCACCGAAGCTGCTGAACCATGCCGCAAAAAACGGATTGCACCCCATTGGACTCAGCGAGTTTTACTGGGGACGCGAAAACCGCTCCGGCACCCGCCAGCACAAACAGTTTTATCCGGCCTGCGCGGAAAAGTGTCAACCGATTCTCGGATTCATGCTCTGCGGAGCAGAAGAATGGAATTGCAGAATGACGGAACAATGGAATATTGGAGATCAGCATTCCACCTTTCCAATACTCCATGCAGATAATAACCTCATCGTTGTCTGCAAGCCGTCGGGTCTGCTTGCAGTACCGGGCAAAGGCGAGGCAAATCAGGACTGCGTGACTGCGCGGATCAAAAAGCTTTTTCCGGACTGCATCGACCAGCCCGCTGTCCACCGGCTCGACATGGACACCTCCGGCCTGATGGTACTGGCGCGGACAGCCGATGCGCACCGCGAGCTGTCGCGACAGTTTGAGCACCGCGAAACGGAGAAGCGCTACATCGCCCTGCTCGATGGAGAACTGTCGGACGATCAAGGGACCATCGAACTGCCCTTTCGCCTCGACGTCGACAACCGGCCGCTCCAAATTCATGACCCCGTGCACGGAAAAACCGGCATCACGCACTGGCAGAAGCTGGCGGTCGAAAACGGCAAAACGCGCGTCGAGTTTTTTCCAATCACTGGAAGAACCCATCAGCTGCGCGTCCACGCCGCTTCCGAACACGGACTCGGAATTCCAATCCTTGGAGACCGCCTCTACGGCTCCGGCACCGCGCCGGGACAACTCAAGCTGCATGCGTCCTATTTAAGCTTCTGCCATCCCCACACCGGTGAAAAACTCGAATTCCGCTTGCCGCCGCCCTTTTAAATCCGTTTATCCGGATTTCAGGATTGATGGTTGTCAAAACAGAGCCCGTCTGCTAGGTTCCGCCCCATGAAACTCAAAGACAGACTGGAATCCGGACCGCTGCTGCTCGACGGAGCTGCCGGAACTTATTTACAGGGCCAGCCGATCACCGCCGAACAGTGGGGCGACGTCGAAGGCTGCAATGAATGGCTGAACCTTTCCGCACCCGACATCATTTGCGGCCTGCACCGCGCCTACCTTGAGGCCGGTTCGGACGCCGTCGAAACCAACACCTTCGGCGCCTCGCCGGTCACGCTTGGCGAATACAACCTGGCCGACCGCGCCTACGAAATCAATAAGGCCGCCGCAACGCTCGCCCGCGAATGCGCCGACGAATTTTCAACTCCGGAACAGCCGCGCTACGTCTTCGGCTCCATCGGTCCCGGCACGAAGCTGCCGTCGCTCGGACACATTCATTTCGACCGCCTGCTTGAAGCCTACAAGATTCAGATTCAGGGACTGGTCGACGGCGGCGTGGACGGGCTGATTATCGAAACCTGCCAGGACCCGCTGCAGATCAAGGCCGCACTGGCAGCGGCTGACGACATCCTCGGGCCGGACAGCGACATCGTCCGTTATGTTTCCGTCACCGTCGAAACGACCGGCACCCTGCTGGTAGGAACTAGTCCGGCGGCGGCCGCGACGATTCTGGCGCCCTACCCGATCGACGTGCTCGGCCTCAACTGCGCCACCGGTCCCGATGCGATGGAGCACCACATTGAAACATTCAGCGAAGCCTGGCCCGCAGCGCTCGCCTGTATGCCGAATGCCGGAATGCCCGAAGCGCATCCGGACGGAAGCGTCAACTATCCGCTGAAACCGCAGGAATTCTCGGAAAAAGTCGCCGCGCTCGCAAAAAAATACGGCCTGTCCATCGTCGGCGGCTGCTGCGGCACCACGCCGGAGCACATCCGCCAGCTGCGAGAAAACATCCAAACAGAAGGTCGCAAAGAACGCGAAGGGCCTGGCGATCTTAGCGGACTTGAGCGCAGCGGGTGTTTGAAAAACAAAACAGCCGGTCAGGTGGCCAGTCTGTTTGCGCCGGTCGACCTGACGCAGGAACCTGCGCCGCTGTTTATCGGCGAGCGCGCCAACGCGACCGGCTCGAAAAAATTCCGCGATACGCTGCTGGCGGATGACTATGAA
The DNA here is from genome assembly GCA_050253185.1 of Kiritimatiellales bacterium. Classification (GTDB taxonomy): domain Bacteria; phylum Verrucomicrobiota; class Kiritimatiellia; order Kiritimatiellales; family Tichowtungiaceae; genus Tichowtungia. Next base: position 8,515 of record JBFWJN010000033.1, read on the forward strand.
GGTGCTTTCAACATCCTGACCGAACAGGAGGACACCGGCGCACACGTGCTCGACCTGAGCTGCGGCTATGCCGGACGCGACGAAAGCAGGGACATCGATGTGCTCGTGCCGCGCATGGCGCGCGAGTGCAAGATTCCGATGATGATCGATTCGACCTCCGCCGATGTGATTGAGCAGGCGCTCAAGCTGTACGGCGGACGAGCGATGATCAACTCGATCAATTTTGAAGACGGCGGCACGCGCGCGGAGCGGGTTGTGCCGATGGCGCGGCGTTACGGTGCGGCGATGGTCGCGCTGACGATTGATGAAAAGGGAATGGCGATGAACGCGGACGATAAAGTCGCGGTCGCCAAACGGCTGGTGGAATTCTGCACGGAGCGCGGACTGCGGGCTGAAGAAATCCTGATCGACCCGCTGACGTTCACGATCTGCAGCGGCGATGAAACCCTGCGCGACGCGGCTTTCCAGACCCTGGAAGCGATCCGCCGCATCAAAGCGGAACTGCCCGGCGTACGGACCATGCTCGGCCTTTCGAATATTTCGTTCGGGCTCAAACCGCCGCTGCGCAAAATCATCAACGCGGTGTTTCTGCATCAGGCGGTACAGGCCGGAATGGATGCCTGCATCATCAACGTGGCCTCGATTGTTCCGCTCAACGAAATTCCCGAGAACCTGCGTAAAGGCGCCGAAGCACTGCTGGCCAATGACCGGACCAACGGCGACCCGCTCGAAAATTACATCAACCTGTTCGAAAACGTGCAGGAAACCGTCGAGGTTGCTGTCGAAAGCCGGCCCGCGGACGAAGTGCTCACCGACGCGATTGTCCGCGGGAAAATTCCGTGGCTGGAGCCGGCGGTGCCGGATCTGCTCGGGGAGCACAGCGCCGAGCACATCCTGAATGAAATCATGCTGCCCGCGATGAAGGAAGTCGGGCGCCTCTTTAACGATGGAATCATGCAGCTGCCCTTCGTGCTGAAGAGCGCCGAAGTGATGAAGCGTGCAGTGGATATGATCAAGCCGTTCATGAAAACGAGCGAAGCCGACGATACGGTGCCGCTGGTGATTCTGGCAACGGTTGCAGGCGATGTGCACGACATCGGCAAAAACCTCGTTGGAATTATTCTTTCGAACAACGGCTTCGATACGGTCGATCTCGGCATCAAGGTGCCGATTGAGCAAATGATGGAAGCGGTGAAAGAGCATAACGCCGCCGCGCTCGGCATGAGCGGACTGCTGGTGAAATCCACCGCCGTCATGGCGGAGAACATGAAGGTGCTCGAAACCTCCGGATTCAAAACGCCGGTGCTGCTCGGCGGCGCGGCACTGTCGGAAGAGTTCGTCGACCAGGCCTGCCGCCCGCACTATTCCGGCCAAGTGCTCTACTGCAAAGATGCTTTCGCCGGGCTGGCCGCCATGCAGACGCTGAAGGACACCGGGAAACTTCCGGAATATGTCGCACCGACCCGCGACGGAATCGGCTGTGAAGTGAAACCGGAAGAAGACAACACCGTGTATGAACCGATCGCGACCGACGTTCCGGTTCCGGATGTAAAAACCGGCACCTGGGTGACGGAAAGTATATCGTTAGACGATATATGGAAATATCTCGATCTGAACGGGATGATCAAGGGGGCTTGGGGCTATCAGCAAGGCAAGCTTTCCGACGTCGAGTATCAGAAGATGCTCGACGCAGAGGTGATGCCGAAGCTCGACGAAATGAAACAGATCGCCCGCGAGGTGTTTGAGCCGAAGGTGGTGCACGGCTTTTTCCGCTGCCATGCCGACGGCGACGCCTTGGTGATTGAGAATCCGGCGGGCGGTGACATCCGCATGCCGTTCCCGCGCAGCTCCAAAGGTCCGAAGCTCTGCCTGTCCGACTTTTTCCGGCCGGATCAGGATATCTGCGCACTGATGGCGGTCACGCTTGGCAAACAGGTGATGGACAAGGAACACGAACTGCGCGATGCCGACCGCTATCACGACTATCTGCTCTTCCACGGGCTGGCCGTGATGACTGCCGAGGCGCTGGCCGAAACCTGGCATAAGCAGATTCGCGAGCTGTGGGGATCGACCGAAGGCGAACTGACGCTTTCCGATGTTTGGAAAAACAAACTCGACCAGAGTCGCTTCGGATTCGGTTATGCGGCCTGCCCTGACCTGGCGATGAACAAAGTCTGCTGCGACCTGCTCGACACCGACCGCATCGGCCTGAACGTGACCGAGCTGTTCATGGCCGACCCGGAAGTCTCGACCTTCGCGCTGATTACGCATCATCCGCAGGCGTACTACTTCGACTTATGAGAAGTATGAGAATAATGGGAATTATGATTTCCCGTCGCTCCCATGCTTCCTATTACTCCCATTTCTATCCCTATTTCGAATCCGTAGGCGGGTCATTCTCTCGCGCAAGCCACCCTGTTTAAGAAAATCGATCTCCAGCCGCTCCAACTGGCGATCAATGAGATAGTTGGTTTGATTAATCAGGCAAATAGCGATATTGGCAACCGTTTCCGGCGGGCGTGTTTCGACGATCTCACGATATCGTTCATAAGTCTGCGGTTCTTTGCGCCCCATCTTGCGCACAAACAACGCCTCTTTGCTGTCCGCTGCCCAAATCAGCAGGTCACGGGCCCGCAAAAAATCGAGATAATCGTCGAGCAGTTCTTCCAGACTGGCCCGAGCCACATTCGTCAGTTTGATTTCTGTCTCTTTAGAGGTCAGTGCAGCCTTGCTACCCTCGAGAATATTTTTCTTGCCGGAACGAGCGGACTGAATCATCTGATCCACTGTGCGGTCAAATTTTGACAGAAACTTATGGGCAAAACGAAATGTGATGTCATAAACCACCTCTGCCTTCTGAAACGAAAGAAGCGTGCGGTAATCCCCGCGTGGCGGTAACAACCGATCTTCAGATGAATTCGTCTGTTTATCATCGCTCACAGAAATAAAATAGGGAGTAGATGACAATCTTTCAACACCAGAAGCTTCTTTTGAAAGATAATCTAAACTGCTACTTATTTTAGTACATGAAAAAGAAATATCTGGTTATCGTAACAGTATTTATCTTTCTGGCATGCGGCTTTTTCTGGCTGGGAGACCGACCCGCGAAGCGGGCGGTACAAATTCAGCACAATGCTTCTTTAGACGAAGTTGTCGAACTTCTGGGTCAGCCCAAGCAACAAAACAAGCTGGGCAATATGACTGTTTACTATTTTGAACCAAACTTTTATGCCGCTGGATTTATTCGAGTCGGATTCAATGAGACCAATCAGGCTATCTATCTCAAAATATGGGAAGACAGTCCTCCGCAATGGGATTTAAGAAGTCAATGACCCACCGAATCACAGTTCGTTATGAAGGCCGGGTGCAGGGGGTTGGATTCCGGTACACGGCGGTGAGTCTGGCGCAGGATCTTGAGGTGACCGGGTATGTCAAAAACGAGTTTGATGGAAGCGTGTCTCTGGTTGCGGAGGGTGAAGAGGATCAGCTGATGGGTCTGCTGAGTGCAATCCGCGCGTCGCACCTCGGTCGAACGATCACCAACGAACGGATGAAGCGCTCGCCGGCGATCGGCGAGTTCCGCGGCTTTTCAGTCGGATACTGAAAAGACAGGGTTTCCAATGTCTGGAAACCGTATACGGATTCTTCCCGCTGATAATAGCGGGACTTTAGATGAAAGAAGAAACCGGCCGCTGTGCTATAAAGTCTATCTGTTAAAAACAAGGAGGACAGATGGCAAAACCGAATTATTCTTTCGAGAAACGGCAGAAAGAACTCGCCAGGAAACGGAAAAAGGAAGAGAAACGGCGAAAGAAAGCGGGCAATTCGGCGGAACCGTCACAGGATGGTTCGTCGGGACAGGTTTAAACCGGCTCTGTGTTCCGCAATGTGCTGCAACCTAACAGAAAGAGATACGCGATGAGTCAAGGTACCGTGAAGTGGTTCAATTCAGAAAAAGGTTTTGGGTTCATCACCCCGGATGATGGAAGCAAGGACCTGTTCGTGCATCATTCCGAAGTGAAGACTCCGGGACGGGCCATGCTGAACGAAGGTCAGAGTGTGAGTTATGACGCAGGAGAAGGACCAAAGGGTCCGTGCGCTAAAAACGTAGTCCCCTGCTGACCAGTTCATTTTCACAGACCCGGTACGGTGGAACACCGCCCTGTCGGGTCTGTTTTCTGTCACCGGGCGGCGAGCGGGTTTCCAATGCCTGGAACCCGGGAGGCTACTGAACTTCTCCGCGGGTCAGCACGCCGTCCTTATTGAGATCTTTGGCGTTGAAGTAACTCCGCGATTTTGCTTCGTCGAAGTTCTTGCCCTGCCGAAGCTGCGTGGCTTTATTTTTGGTGATCCATTCTTCAACGGTGACCTTGCCGTCGCCGTTCTGATCGAGTGCTGCGAAGTAGTCGAATTCCGCGAATCCGGCAGAGGCCAGTGTCATCAATGCGAGTGCGAGGAGCTGCTTTTTCATCGTTGTTTTCCTGCTTTGGCTGATTCTTTCTTCTTGATGGAAATCCGGTTGACGGTAAGGGAGCCTTCGCCAATGACGCCGACACCGAGGGCCCAGTTGTCGTACGAGCCGGTCTGGAGTTCTTTCCGGTAGGTTCCGGAGTCACCGGGTTCTGCTGCCCAGTTGTCGCCCTGGGGTTTCAGTCCGGCGGATTTACTGCCGGAGAGTGTAGCAAAAATTTTTGCATCGGCCGGTCCGTCTTTGAGGGTCCAGTCGAGGACGAGCTCGTAGGTGCAGCCGGTTTCAAAGCTGCCGGCCGGCACGGTGAGCAGGCGGTTCCATTTGCCGGGTTTGCCTTTTTTGCGGGTGGAAATATTCCGGGCTTCGATCAGATACTCCGATTCGCAGGCGTCCTGCGGCTCGAGGACTCTGCCTTTCCAGGCATCGGGTGACTCGCCGGCTTTGCTGTCGGGACCGGGATCTTTCAACCGCCACGCCCGCAGTTCGGCCAGCAGGGAGGAGGCGGTTGCCGCATACGCCGGGTCGGCGGCGCAGTTGGTGATTTCGAGCGGATCGTTTTTGACATCGTACAGTTCGCAGGGAACCTGTTCGCCGTTGTCGATGATTTTGTAGCGTCCATCGAACATCATGGCGACTTTGTCGCTGTCTTCGCCCCAGTAGTAGCACTCGCTGTAGACCCGGTCTTTGTGCACCGGGCTCTGACCGGTGAGCACCGGCAGCAGGGAACGTCCCTGTGCAAATCCGGGAATCGGAATGCCGGCCAGTTCACAGAAGGTGGGGAACAGGTCGATGTGTTCGACCAGTGCCTGCGACTGGACGCCGGACGGAACCAGCCTCGGCATGCGCAGAATCAGCGGGATGCGCACGGCGGAATCGAAGAATACATTCTTATGCCACAGGCGGTGATCCCAGAGCATTTCGCCGTGGTCGGAGGTGTAGACGACCAGTGTATCGTCCCGCAGCCCCAGTTCGTCGAGCGCCGCGAGCACTTCGCCGAACATGTCGTCGCAGAAGTTGAGGCAGGCGTAGTAGCCGATCATTGCGTCGCGGATCTGCTGATCGGTCGGGCTGCCGGTGCCGTCGGCGCCGCGTTCTTTCAGTGCGGGATGAACGTCATTGAGCTCGTCTTTGGGATAGTCGGGCAGTTTATAGGAAATTTTTCTGAATTTTTCCCAGTATGCAGCGGGCGGGTTGAGCGGCGGATGGGGTTTGATGAATGAGCACTGCAGGAACCAGCTTTCGTCGCGATGCTCCCGCACATACTGGATGACGGCTTCCTTGGTGCGCCATTCGAGATGCGCCTCTTCGGCGTAGGGCGACGGCGCACCGTACGGCAGGTCGGGTTCGATTTTCGGGCGGAGCTGGGGATAGTCGAACCGATGAAATGATTCGATCTGCGGGCTGCGACCGATTTTTTCCGCCGGGCTCCATTTTTTGAGTTCGTTGAGCTGTGTCCAGTCGCGCGAATTCCGCTGATGCACATGCAGCTTGCCGAAGCAGGCCGTCTGCCATCCGGCTTTCTGAAGCAGTTCTGTGAAGGATACCTGCTCGGTATTGCGAATGCTGTTTCCCCAGATACCGGAGGAAACCGAATGCGTGTAGCGGCCGAGCAGAATCGAGGTCCGGGCGGGGACACAGAGCGGATACTGGGTGTACGCTTTCCGGAATGCCATGCCCTCCTGCGCCAGTCGATCCAGCACCGGAGTCTGCGCATACGGATCGCCGAACAGGCCGATGCCGTCCGGCCGATGCTGGTCGGTCATCAGAAACAGAATGCGCTTCGGTTTTTTCAGACCGGACGCGCCGAATACACGAGGAGCTCCCAAGCCGATTGCGGCGGCTGAGAGAGAACATCCTTTGAGAAAGTCCTGCCGTTTCATGATTTCCAGCCGGTTACTGATTACCGGAAAAGACTACCAGACGCACCACTTTGGGAACAGCCGCGGACTCAATTTTCAGCGAATCGAAGCTGAGACCGTAGGTACTGTCCAACAGGCCGGATGTCACGAAAACGAACCCGATTTTTTTACCGATCACGGGGTCCCCGTTTGCAGTGACGGTGGATGAACTGATCTCGTAGGTATCCTCCCATACCGCCCAGCCCGCATCCGGAACCGGATGACTGGTCCCGGCCACGGTGGATATCCGCTCGGTCCACGCATAGATGTTGTTGCCATCTGTATCCGCGAACAGAGCCACTGTTATACTCGCCGGGAACAGCTTATCGTCCCGATCTCCAAACGAATAGGAAACCTTCAGGGTCTCTTCCGTGAAGACTGTATCAAAAAGTTTCCACGCGCCCCGGTTCTGACTGTTATATCCGGTGACGGTCCAGAGGCCCGTGCCTTCCACTGGAGTCAATCCTCCGACACTGGCAGAAAACCAGCCACTGTTGTTGAGATTCGTCCAGCCGGAACTGAAATCCACTTCATTGGTAATCAGCGTCGCACCGAACAGACCGGGAACAGTCAGCGACAGCAGGATTCCGCCACATATTATTTTTCTGAACATTTTCCGCTCTCCTGAACCAAAACCCGACCGGGATCGCGGTCCCGGCCGACTCAGAACATTTCATTAAAGGTGAAACCGTCTACGAAAACCGATCACGATCACTGCGGCCAGTCCCAGCATGCCGATCGTTGCAGGTTCAGGAACCGTCTGAATAGAAAGTGAATCCACGCTGATTCCATAGGTGCTGTCCGGCATCGCATTTAGAAATGCAAAACCAATCTTTTTACCAAGCACGGAATCTCCGCCGGACGTCACGGTCGAGGCCGTAATCTGATAGGTATCCACCCAGTTCTGCCAGCCGGCATCCGGCGTCGGACGACTGGTGCTGTCTGTGACTGTAATCCGCTCCGTCCACGTATAAATTCCGTCGTCGTTTACGTCCGCAAACAGGAACGTCTGAAGCGTATAGACCGTTTTGTCATCGCGATCTCCGACATAATACGAGACCTGCAGCTTTTCCTCCGCAAACACCGCGTCAAACAGCTTCCACGCACCGCGGTTATTCCCGCCGGATCCAGTTGCTGTCCAGAAGCCCGTACCTTCCACCGGGGTCAGGCCCCCGACTCCGGCGGAAAACCAGCCGCCGCCGATGTTGGTCCAGCTGCCGCTGAAATCCATCGCATCCGTAATCAGCGTCGCATGGGCGGCCGATATCGTCAGCAGACACAGACCCAGGATCACCATCCATTTTTTTTGCATGTTTATAACCTCTATTTTTATATATTCCGCAATATTTTCCACATCCTCACACGTCCGTTTGTTACGCTTTTATATACTAAAGTCAAATTAAATGCGCAAAATTTTCTATTGCGACTGAAGCTGAAGGCGCAAAAACTGCAAGGCGCCGCCCGGCCCGGCAGTACTCACCGCCGTCACCCCCGGCATCCCGATGCACAATGGACCGTCCGACCAGACTCCGGTCAACAGGCTGTCGGTACTTTGAAGCCTGTAACTCAAGCCGATTCTCGACGTCCATGACAGCTGAGAGTTGCCGTCAGCATCAACATTCAGGTCTAGAACCAATCTGGAGGACGGGTCTAGTGGATCGGTGCCGGCAATAAATTCACTGCTATCGGAAAACCCATCGGAATCCTGATCGGAGTCCGCCGAAGCGAGGTTCAGTGAACCAAAGTTTTTTAGCTCCCAGGCATCGCCCATTCCATCAAGGTCGGAATCCGTCATTGCCGGATAATTGAATCCGACAAAATTCACACTGTTGGAGCTGAGCGCGGTGCGCCACTGACCGGCTCTCTGCCACAGTCCGATTTTCTGCAAGGTTCCGCACCCCGTCCCGTCATCTCTGAACCGCCACGCCTCACTGACCTCTGACGCACTGTATCCGGACAGGCTGAATTCAACCGTCACATCCGCGTCCGTCTTGTTGAGCAAATAAACCAGCAGCCTCCCATCGGAACCTCTCGCCGCAGCCGAATAGATCCCGGAAGCTGCTGAAGAAGATTCCACCCGGATCATGCCCCCGGATTTTGCAAACAGCCACTGCCAGAGTGCCGTTGCATTTGCCGAACCGTCAGCAGCCATTACATGGCGCTCCGAAGTCGGAACAATCAACGGACTCTGCAGCGTCCAGAGCATTCCGATATCCAGGCCGGCCTGCAGAAACTGCAGCTCCATTTCCGCCTGCATTAATGCCGTTTTGAAGTTCGTATGCTCCGGATCCTCCTCCCAGGGCCCCGGCGCGATATTCCACTCCATCACAGCAAGACGCACATTCGGGAAACCCAGCCGAGAGAACAGATCATTCGCATAGACCACCGCATCACGGTACGAGTATCCTGCCGTCGTGCTTCCGGAGGTCTGAAGCATCGGCATCTGGCTTTTCCAAACACTCCACGAAGCAGTATCCCACTGCCAGTACCAGTGCACATCCAGATAGTCGATGTTCGCTCCGGCGATGGCCAGCATGTTGCTGATCTGAGTCTGAAAAGCTCCGGTCGTTACGCTGTTTTTCCAGTTAGCGATCCGTTTTGCATCCGGGAAAACCTGTCGGACCGCCGCGGCATACAGATTAAATGACTCCGCATAGCTCTCCGGAGTCCAACTCTCCTCGTCGCCGTCCACATCGCGGTTGTAATTGTTTCCGTCATGATAGCTTTCATTATCGAAATAGACATACCGGACATCATATCCCCGATCTTTGCAATATTGAACCAAGGCTGTCGCTTCTTCGATTCCTTCGACCTCGCGGTTCCATTCCTTCCCCGAACTCATGTTGACACCCAGCATGATTTCCGCACCGGATCGGTCAATCAGGTTCAGATATTCATCGAGATTCATGTACTTTTCCGGAGGCTGATCGCTGCTCCGGCTGTAGGCGGGATTCCAGCTGTCCGTCCAGCCGTTCCCGTTCAGGTCATTCCAGTGATAATAGGTAACCACCGCGCCGCCCGGCCACCGCAGCGCTTCCAGGCCGATATCCCGGATCATGTCCGCGACCGAACCGTCCGCATGCAATACATCGTTCTCCCACGCATACACCAGACCCGTTCCAACCAGCATATCGCTGACAGTCCCCTGCTCCGCGTCCGCCGAAACAGAAACCGTCACCGTGGCTCCGAAGCCAGATGACACCATGATCCCTGCGGTTAAAATGAACGATATCCAGCGCATTCTGAACACTCCGAACTTTGCGTTATAAATATAAATGAAAAAATATTTTACGCAATATCTGTTGACAGAAATCCATGTCGGAGATATCAAATCGACAGAATGCATCGTCTATTCAAGCGGCTGCCTCCGGAGATTATAATGGTTAAATTAAAGTTCTTTCTCTCTGTCGTCCTGATTCACTCAGCCGGTTTTTACGGATTCTGCGAAGACATCATCCAGAACGGTCACTTTGAACAGGGGTTGACCGAATGGACGGTCAGCTGGAAGGCGGAACCGCTGTTCAAAGCAAACAGCAGCCCTGAATGCTCTCTGGTTTATTCCCGCACTGAAAACCAGCTCCCTGAAGCCAATGCATTTGTCAAACAGACGATTGCTCTGCAGCCGGACCGCTATTACGACCTGACGGTGGACTACCGAACGGATTCCGACCTGACGCCCTTCATCTGGATCACTGCCGGAGATGACAAAATTTCGAAACCGATCCGGCTGATCCGCCTGCCGAACAATCCATCCCGCAGCGTTTTCAAAAGCCTTCTGAATATCGAAAAAAACAAAGGCCCGTTCTCTTTTCAGGTTTATCCGGGAATCGATCCGCAGGATCCCATGTTGAACCACTCCCGCCCGAAATCCGGCGCCGCAGGAACCGCCGAGCTGTTCAGCATCACATTGACGCCGTCCTCTTTCAGGGATCCGGAACCGGTTCGGCTCGATGAAAAAATGCGCACAGAAACCGTCACATACAAGACCGTGGACAGCATGGATCTGGTTCTGAAACTGGATTTCCCGCTCAATCCGCCCAAAGAAAAAATGCCGATCATCTTCTGGGTGCACGGCGGCGGATGGGTGACCGGCTCTCCGGACACCATGCTGTGGCGGTCGTCGCAGCTGGCGCCGCTGGGGATTGCAAATGCAAGAGTTCAGTACCGCCTCATCAAAAACGGAGGCACTTTCCCGAAAAGCTTCGGCGACCTTCTCGATGCGGTCCAGTGGCTGAGAAACCACGCGGATGAATACAACATCGACATCAACCGGATGGTGATCTCCGGCGGATCGGCCGGCGGGCAGCTCTCCTCAACGCTCGCCCAGAAAACCCCGGAATGCATTGGATACATG
>JBFWJN010000034.1:0-19218 GCA_050253185.1 Kiritimatiellales bacterium
GTGTCGATGACCAAACAGCTGCACATCGAAGTGCCGGTGGAACTCGTCGGCGATGCAGAAGGTGTAAAACAGGGCGGCGTACTCGACCACCTGCTGCACTCTCTCGAAATCGAATGTTTGCCGGTGGATATTCCGGAGAAAATCTCCGTCGATGTGTCCGCCCTGAATATCGACGACATGCTGCTGGTGAAGGATATCCCCTTGGATGCGGCCAAATTCAAAGTCCTGGTGGACGGCGATGTCGGCGTGGCGTCTGTGTCGGTGCCGAAGGTGGTCGAGGAAGAGACCGCTGAAGGGGCTGAAGGCGCCGCAGCTGAACCGGAAGTGATTCGCGAAAAGAAAGCCGAAGAAGCGGAGTAATCCGGTTTTCGGTCCGGGGGCGTTTTAGGTGAAAGTGATTGTCGGACTGGGAAATCCGGGGCGGGACTATGAAATGACCCGCCATAATGTCGGATTTCTCGTTCTGGATGAACTGGCCGGACGCCATGGGCTGAAGTTCCGCAAAAGCTGGCTGATTCCCGCTCAGATTGCCAGGGGGATGATTGGCGGCGAGGCGGTTCGGCTGGTGAAACCGATGACGTATATGAACCGCAGCGGGCTGGCCGTCGGGCCGGTTCTGCGGAAGGTGAAGGCCGGGTCGGAGGATCTGATCCTGGTCTTTGATGATGTGGCGCTGGACCGGGGGCAGCTGCGGATCCGGGCACAGGGATCAGCCGGCGGGCACAACGGAGTGCAGTCGGTGATCAACATGTTGGGGGGCAGTGGTTTCAGCAGGATTCGGGTTGGCATTGGAAGGAAACCTGATAAGCTGTCGCTTTCGGATTATGTCTTGGGTCCGTTTTCCGAGGAGGAAAAAGGCGGACTGAAGGACCTCGTCCGGCGCGCGGCGGATGCGGCGGAAGCCGTCTGCAGCACAGGTGTTGTGCAGGCGATGAACTGCTTTAACTGAGGACAGGAGCAAGGAGAGAGAAATTGAAGACGATGTATGAGGGACTTTTTATTTTCCCGGAAATGCTGGAAGACGAACAGCTCGACCAGGCGATTGATGCGGTGAAAACCGAAATCGAAAAGCTCGGCGGTTCGCTGGAAAGCTCGACCCGTCTGGGAAAACGTTCATTTGCGCGCCCGATGCGCAAAAAGAAGGCGGGTATTTATGTGGTCATCATGTTCCGCCTCGGCGGCGGGCAGATTGATGCGCTGAAGCACCGCCTGAAACTGGCGACCAATGTGTTCCGTGCACAGTTCATGAAGAAGGAAGAGACGGAAGCCGCGCTGGAGGCGTAATCATGTCTACACTGAATCGGGTATTCCTGATGGGTAATCTGACCCGTGATCCGGAAGTGCGCTATACGCCGTCCGGCACGGCCGTCGGGGACCTCGGCCTGGCCGTGAACGAGAGCTACAAAAACAAAGCCGGCGAAACAGTGGAAAGTACGGTTTTTGTAGATGTCGAAGTCTGGGCCCGTCAGGCGGAAACCTGTGCCGAATACCTCTATAAAGGTTCCTCGGTCTTCATTGAAGGCCGGTTGAAACTCGATCAGTGGGAAAACCAGCAGGGCGAAAAGCGCAGCAAGCTGCGGGTTCGTGCCGACCGCGTGCAGTTCCTCGGAGCTCCGAAGAGAACGGCCGACACGGCGGACGTGCCCCGCGATATGGCTCCGCCGCAGGATAACGCCCCGGCGGACGAAGACGATATTCCGTTTTGATAAAGAAAGGATATGGGAATGGCATACAACAAGGAAGAAAAAGGCGGCCGCCTGCTCGAAGGCGTCACCGAAATTGATTACAAGGATGCGGAACTCCTCCGCAAATTCATGACCGACCGCGGCAAGATCCTGTCGCGCCGTTATACCGGCGTCAGCTCCAAGCAGCAGCGTCAGGTCAAGCGTGCGATCCGTCAGGCTCGTGTCATGGGACTTTTGCGCTGAGCGCAGTGGATAGAGAGGCAGAAAAATGGCTGTAGAAGTATTATTAATGGATGCGGTTCCCGGTCTGGGAATCGAAGGGGATGTGGTCAAGGTTGCCGATGGATATGCCCGCAACTATCTGTTCCCGAAGGGCAAAGCCTCGGTCGTGACCGAAGGCAGGAAACGGCAGATCGAGAAGAAACGCATTGAACGGCTGGAGCTGCTTCGCAAAGAGCAGACTGCCGCTGAAGAGCTGGCGAAGAAGTTCGAAGGCATTTCCTGCACGATTGCCGTAAAAACCTCAGAAGGCGGCAAGCTGTTCGGTTCGGTCGGCGCCTCGCAGATCGTCGAAAAAGTCGTCGAACAGGGCATTACGATCGACCGCAGCCAGGTGAAACTTGACACCCCGATTCACGAACTCGGCGTTTTCGATGTAACCGTCGATCTCCATCCTGAAGTCAAAGCTGTACTGAAGGTATGGATCGTTGAGGAATAATGAGTCTTGTCGATCAGAGCGGGCGTCGTCTTCCGCCCTACAGTGAGGAAGCCGAACGTGGTGTGCTCGGCTCCGCTCTGATCGAACCTGTCCGAGTCATCGAACTCTGTTCGCTGAAATCGGTCTCAACGGAATCATTCTATGTCCCCGCGCACCGGCTGCTGTTCGAGCAGCTGCTGACCATGTATCAGGGTGCGAGGGCAATCGACCTGCTGACCGTCGGCGAGGACCTCAAGCAGAACAGCCGGCTCGACACCGTCGGCGGGTATGCGTTCCTCGAGGGGCTGATTGACAGCACCCCGACATCGGCCCACGCCGAATACTATATGGAGATCATCCAGCAGAAATATCTGCTGCGACGGATCATCACGCAGGCCGCCGAAACCATCGACAGCTGCTACAGCCCGGACGAAGGGGCTGAAGAACTCCTCAGCCGCACCGAGCAGGCTTTTTTCGAACTCGGCGATAAGAAGAATCTCACCGCCGACGAGTGGAAAAACGTCGTCTATAAAACCGCCGGGAAAATCATCGAGGGAACCACGCTGGACGACGGGGTGCCGACCGGCTTTGCCGATATGGACAAGGAACTCCGCGGGCTGCACAACACCGATATGATTGTTTTGGCAGCTCGTCCATCCATGGGGAAAACCTCCCTGGCCATGAACATTGCCGAGCACGCAGCGCTGGGGCGGGGCAGCAAGAAAAAGCATGCCGTGGGCGTGTTCAGCCTGGAAATGTCTCAGGAACAGCTCGTTCGCCGTATGCTGTTCAGCAAGGCCGGTGTGCCGGCCTGGAAGGATTTCCTGTCCGAAGCCGACCGTGCGCGACTCTCTTCCGCCGCCGATCAGCTCGGCAAGGCGACGATCATTGTGGACGACTCCGCCGGTTTGGACATTATGGACCTGCGCGCCCGCGCCCGGCGCATGAAGCGTATTTACAGCATCGATCTGATCGTCATCGACTATCTCCAGTTGCTTCATGACAAACGGCGTTCCCGCGAGGGCCGTCAGCAGGAGACCGCCTCCATCTCGAACGGCATTAAAGCGATGGCCAAGGAACTGAACCTGCCGGTCCTGATTCTCAGCCAGCTCAGTCGTGCGCCGGAGCAGGGCGGTCGCGACGGGCGGCCGAAACTGTCCGACCTGCGTGACTCCGGAGCGATTGAGCAGGACGCCGACGTTGTGCTGCTTCTTCAGCGCCCCTCGTATTACAACCGCGAGCTCGAGCCGGGAAGTGGTGAAGATACGCTTGCCATTGTCGACATTGCCAAGCATCGTAACGGGCCGACCGGGGAGGTGAAACTGAACTTCTTCCGGGAACTGACACGATTTGAAGACCGGGATTCACGATATGATGATATGGCGGGCGCGCCCGCGGATTAACCGACTGAGATGCCGATGAAAAAAATGAAATTGATACCTGTCCTGGCTTCGCTTCTTCTTCTGCCGGTCTTTCATCTGTTCGCCGTGACGCTGAGCGAAGTGCGCATTGAGAACCTCGATAACATCCGGATGGACGAGTCCTTTGTTCGGGCCTACACCTCCCTGCGTGCCGGCCAGGAGGTCGAAAGCGAAGCGGAGCTGAACGCGGCGGTTGCCCGCGACGTGGATAACCTGCGGCGGTCGAAACGCTTTTCCTTCGTGCGGGCCTATGTGGAACAGGACGGCGAAAACTTTCGCCTGGTCTACAGCGTATCGAGCCGCCTGCGGCTTCGCCGAATTGATATCGAGGGCGCCGACGGCATCGGGAATCGGAAGATCAGCAAAGAGCTGGGGTTGGCCCTCGGCGATTATGTCGACGAAGCGCTGGTTGGCGAAAAAGCACGCAAGGTCGAAGTCTATTGCCGTAAAAACAAGTATCCGGACGCTTCCGTCGCATGGAAGCTGATTCCTGATGAGGCCGCCGGAACCGCCGACCTGAAAGTCACCGTGAATGAAGGCCCGAAGTTTCGGGTGAAACGAATCCGCTTTGAAGGGAAACGGTTTCTGGACAACAGCCGACTGTCCCGCACGGGTCGGTTTTTTAAACAGCTTCTCCCGTTTGGTTCGAAGGCAGTGGACCGGTTTGACGAGCGTCAGGTTCGCGGACTGTTGAAGCAGAAAAAAACCTGGTGGATCACCTCCTGGTTCGGTGCCTATCACCCCGAGCTGGTCGAAACGGACCTGGCAGCGATACGGAAGTTTTATCAGGATAGGGGTTTCCTGGATGTGAAGGTGGACGCTCCGGCGGTGCAGGAACTGGGACGCGGCAAATTGGGGCTGACCTATACCGTGACGGAAGGTGTGCAGTACCGCATCGGAACAATCTCACTGGATGGTGCAACACTGTTTTCCCCGGCTGAGCTGGAAAAACAGATTCGACTGAAATCCGGGGACCTTGCCGCCCAAAGCGCGATTGATGCCGCTTCGGATAGCGTTAATCACTATTACGGCAACCGGGGATATATTCGGAACTATGTGCAGCCGGTGATCGCGACCCATCCCGAAACCGGAATTGCCGATGTCCGGTTTGTTGTGCACGAGGGGGCGCTGGCCCGTATCCATGAAATTGATATCCGCGGCAACGAAAAGACGCGGGATGAGGTGATGCGTCGCGAACTGGCGGTTTACCCCGGTGAGCTGTTTCATCAGCAGAGAGTGGAAACCAGCGAAAACCGCCTTAGAAATCTGGGCTATTTTGAAACCGTCAGCAGTTCCTACATTCCCGCTTCCGAAACCAACACCTATGATCTGACGTTCAACGTCAAGGAAAAGTCCATGGGAAGCTTCATTATCGGAGCCGGTTTCTCCAGCGTGGACAGCCTGGTCGGCTTTGCTGAAGTGTCGCACGGAAACTTTGATATCAAACGCTGGCCGCCGGTCGGCGACGGTCAGAAAATGAAAGTCCGTGTGCAGGCCGGTACGGAACGGAACGATGCGGAGATTTCATTTGTAGAACCGTGGTTCCTGGACCGCAAACTGGCGTTTGGCGTGGATCTGTATCATCGCGATGCGGGCTATTACAGCGATGACTACAGCCTGAAAACCATCGGGGCGAAAGTCTCCCTGACGAAGCCGCTGTCGCCGTTTGTCCGCGGTACCGTGAGCTACTCTCTGGAACAGTTCGATGTGTATGATATTGATGCACCTGTCGGCCCTCCTCCGGCGGAAATCTGGAGTGAAGAGGGCGCTCGGACAAAATCAACGGTCGGTTTCAGCGTTTCTCGCGACACCCGTGACCAGTTCTTTATCCCGACCCGCGGCAACTACAGTTCTGCCGGCGTGGAGTTCGCCGGCGGCCCGCTGGCCGGCGACACCGATATTTACATGCTCGAAGCCAAGACTTCTCAGTTCTGGTCACTGCTGAACGGCCATGTCTTCAATTTGAAAGGCTCTATATCCACGGTGGAATCGCACGGCGACGGCAATGTGCCGATTTTTGACCGGCTGTTCCTCGGCGGGCCGCGCACTATTCGTTCGTTTGCCTATCGGGATGTCAGCCCGCGTGATCCGAACAACGGCAACGAACCGCTTGGCGGCCTGAGCAGCTGGTATGTAACGGCTGAATACACGGTTCCGCTCTGGACCAAGATTCGCGGCGCGGTGTTCTATGATATCGGTGAAGTCTCGGAGGACTCGTTTAACTTCACCGGATCCGATTTGAACTCGGGCTACGGGATTGGTGCACGGTTCGACCTGCCGATGTTCCCGCTGCGTCTGGACTATGCATTTCCGCACCTGACGGATGACTACAATGAGGAGGCCGGTCCCCGCTGGAACTTCCTGCTGGGCTACACTTTCTAAGAAGGAGGAAATATGAAACGGATTTTTCTGACGGGAATTTGCGCGTTGTTCCTCGCCGGTGCGGCCGGTGCGGCCGATCGCATCATGTTCGTTGATCTCGAACAGGTGTTTAACGAGTTTTACAAGACGCAGCTGGCAAAGTCCAAAGTGGAAGCTCAGCAGCGTGACATTGAGGCCGAACGCCAGACCATGGTCGATCAGATGACGGCCATCAGCGCCGAAGTGGATTCGCTGAAGAAAGAAGCCCGCGACGTGACCCTGACCGAGGAAATCCGTGACAGTAAGCGGATCCTCTACGAGGAACGTCTGCTGGAACTGCGTGACAAGCAGAAGGAAATCGAGGATTTTGTAACACTGCGGCAGCAGCAGCTGCAGCAGCAGGTGTCCCGGATGAGCCAGACCGTGATGGATGAAATCCGTCAGGCGGTGGTTGAATATGCCAAGCGCGAAGGGTTGACTGCCGTCGTCGACAAGTCGACGCGTCGCGCCGCAATCGGCGTGTTCATCTACACTCATCCGGACGTGGACATTACTCAGACCATTCTGGCCGAGCTGAACAGCCGTCGCCCGGACAATCTGGACGGCACACTGCTCGAGGATCCTGTGGAACAGGATGCACCGGCCGGCGAATAAAACGGAGCAGAACAAAGGATGAAACTTTCAGATATCGCGCAGCAAATTAACGGCAGCCTGGAGGGGGACGGGGAAATTCTGATTCGCGGAGTGGCCGCAATTCGTTCGGCAGCTGCCGGAGACATCAGTTTCCTTGCCAATCCCAAATACGCTGGAGAAGCGGCCTCAACAGGAGCTTCCGCAGTCATTGTTTCTGAGGACTGGGGCGGCGAGTGCCCTGCGGCGCTGATCCGGGTGAAAAATCCCGATGAAGCCTTTGCCAGAGTGTCAATGCTGTTTTATACCCGTCCGCCGCTGCCGCCGGCCGGGGTGCACCCGACATCCGTCATCGCAGCGGATGCGACGCTCGGCGAAGGGGTGCGGATCGGTCCGTTCTGCGTTGTCGAGTCCGGCGCGAAAATCGGTGCGGGCACGGTGCTGATGGCAAACTGCTATATCGGGTTTAAGAGCAGCGTGGGAGCCGGCGGTCTGCTGTATCCCATGGTGTCACTGCGCGAATTCGTACAGGTCGGTGATCGCGCCATCATACATAACGGAACGGTGCTCGGCAGTGACGGGTTCGGCTATTCGGTCGACCGAAACGGCGTGCGGACAAAAATTCCTCAGATCGGAACCGTCGAACTGGGTGACGATGTGGAGCTCGGTGCGAATGTGACGATCGACCGTGCCCGGTTTGGCAAAACCCGTATCGGAAACGGCGTGAAAATTGATAACCTTGTTCAGGTGGCACACAACGTTGAGATCGGGGATCATTCGGTGATCGTGGCGCAGGTCGGTATCGCAGGCAGCACATCAATCGGCGCCAAAACCATTCTGGCCGGGCAGGCGGGCGTTTCAGGGCATATCAAAATCGGTTCCGGCGTGATCATCGGGCCGCAGTCCGGCGTTACCAAGGATATTCCGGACGGTGCGTATGTGATGGGCATGCCGGCGGTGCCGGTGGCCAAAATGAAACGGACGCATGCCGCAATCATGCTGCTGCCGAAAATGAAAGAACGACTGGCGGAGCTGGAGCGGAAGATTCAGCAGCTTGCAAACGGAAAACCCAGCTGATTTGACATAAATGTATTAATATTTTGCGACGAATTACATAAATGTGACCTGTTGCCGGAGTTAAATATCTGCCCACAGGATTGTATTTAACCTAAAATATTCATCATAAATGTATTATAGATTAAAAACTGGATCAGTTATGTATACGGCATGCTAGTTGCTAAATAAAAGAATCACTTCTGCTGAAATATTGGCAGAGGACGGTAGGATTTGTAGCGTTTGTTGAACATATAAAGGAGAAAACAATGGCCAACCCGACTGAGCTGTTTGGTGAAAACGTATTCAGTGCACGCGTCATGCGCGAACACCTTTCCGAGGCGACTGTTAAGTCGCTCGAGGCAACGATCAAAACCGGCAAGACGCTCGACGCCGGCATTGCGGACGAAGTTGCTGAAGCAATGAAAGAGTGGGCTCTTTCCAAGGGCGCCACACATTTCACGCACTGGTTCCAGCCGCTGACCAACTCCACGGCTGAAAAGCACGACTCTTTCATCATCCCCGACGGAGAAGGCTCCATTGTCTGCAAATTTTCCGGGGCCGAGCTCATTCAAGGGGAACCGGATGCGTCCAGCTTCCCGTCCGGCGGCCTGCGCGCCACCTTCGAAGCCCGCGGTTATACCGGATGGGATCCGAGCAGCCCGGCATTCATCAAGGACAACACCCTTTGCATCCCGACCGTTTTCTGCGGTTACCACGGCGAAGCACTCGACAAAAAAACCCCGCTTCTCCGCTCCATGAAAGCGCTGAATGAGCAGGCCTGCCGTCTTGCCAAGCTCTTCAAGCTCAAAGTCAACCAGCGGGCCTTTGCCACGCTCGGCTCCGAGCAGGAATACTTCCTGATCGACGAAGAATACTACAATGCCCGCCTGGACCTCCAGCAGTGCGGCCGGACACTCTTCGGCAGCGCACCGGCAAAACACCAGCAGATGGAAGACCATTATTTCGGATCCATCAAAACCCGTGTCATGGCATTCATGGAAGATCTCGACACCGAGCTGTGGCGCATGGGCGTTCCGGCGAAGACCCGTCATAACGAAGTCTGCCCGGCCCAGTTCGAAATCGCTCCGTTCTTTGAAGAACTCAATCTGGCGGTCGACCACAACATGATCACCATGGAAGTCCTTCGCAAAACCGCGGAAAGACATGGCTTGGTCTGCCTGATGCACGAAAAGCCCTATGCCGGCGTGAACGGTTCCGGAAAGCACAACAACTGGTCGATGTGCGGCCCGGACGGCAAAAACTGGCTGTCCCCCGGCGACAATCCGCATGAAAACGCCAAGTTCATCACCATGATCTGTGCGTTGATCAAAGCGGTTGACACTCATGCCGACATTCTGCGCGCCACCGTGGCCACCGCCGGAAACGATCATCGTCTCGGCGCCAACGAAGCCCCGCCGGCCATCATCTCCGTATTCCTCGGCGACCAGCTTTCCGACATCATCCGGCAGGTTGAAAAAGGTGCTGCCAGCAGCTCCAAGCAGGGTGGAACCATCAGCCTCGGCGTCGATACGCTGCCGACCCTGCCGCGCGGCAACACCGACCGCAACCGTACCTCTCCGTTTGCCTTCACCGGCAACAAATTCGAGTTCCGTGCGGTCGGTTCCAACCAGAACCCGGCCGGAGCCAATGTGGCGTTGAACACCATCGTTGCGGAAGCTCTGGATGAAATCTGCACCAAGCTTGAGGCGGAAGTCGAAAAAGGCGTGAAATTCAACGATGCGCTGCAGAAACTGCTGTCCAGCATCATCAGGAAGCATAAACGCGTTCTGTTCAACGGCGATAACTACACAGACGACTGGGCCAAGGAAGCTGAAAAGCGCGGCCTGCCGAACGTCAAGAAAACACCGGAAGCACTCAAGGCGTTCACCACGTCGAAAGCCAAAAAGCTGTTCACCAAGTACAGCATATTGACTGAAAAGGAACTGCTTTCCCGTTACGAGATCTACGAAGAAGCATATGCCAAGACCATCGAAATCGAAGCCAACACCATGGTGCTGATGGCGAAGACCATGATCGTCCCGGCGGTTGTAACGGCGGCTTCTGAACTGGCCGCTTCGGTCAAAAGCATTGCTGCTGCGGGCGGCGTCGTGACCAGTGCCAAGGCTTCTGTGAAGGCCATGAGCACTGAAATCGAGAAACTCTACAAAGCCATCGCGGTGCTTGAAAAAGCCAAAGGAGCTGAAAAGCAGCTCACAGCAATGGCCAAGGTCCGCGCTTCCGTCGATGCCCTCGAAACCATCGTTCCGGAAGATATCTGGCCGCTGCCGTCCTACGAAGAAATGATGTTCATGCTGTAACCGGCAGGATCATGATTTATTCAGAAAGCTCTCGCGTTTCCGCGAGAGCTTTTTCGTGTAAAGCCAACTGCCAAAATTCTGTACGCCGGGTTGCAAGATCAATGCGGGGCAGTATATAGGCCCGGTGAGCTCACCGGGCGTCTATACATTGTGATGGGATATATTTGGCTATCGGAGATTATTCTGCCGGTTCAAACGGTTCTTCCACCAGTGCGCCGCCTTTTTTCACCAGCTTTTCAATCTTCTGTTCCACTTCATTGAGTTTTCCCGAACAGAGCGTCACCAGCTTCGAGCCCTCCTCGAAATGTTTGATCATCTGTTCGAGCGACAGCTCGCCGCTTTCCATTTCATCGACAATCGTTTCGAGCCGTTCGAGGGATTTTTCAAAATCGACAGGTTTATCCGCCATAATCAGTTCTCCTTTACTTCTGAGATGATACGTCCTTTTGCGAACCGGGTTTTCAGCAAATCACCCTTGTTGACTCCGGCCGCATCGCGCACAACCGTGCCGTCGGCAGACTGTGTAATGCTGTAGCCGCGGTCGAGCACCGCCAGCGGGCTGAGCGCGCGCAGCTGCGCTTCCAGCCTTCGGATCGACTGTTTCCGTTCACTCACCGCACTCTCCAGCCGATAGGCCATCCGCTGCTGCAGGTTCGGCAGTCGCTGTTTCTGTATCGTCACCGCATTGCGCAGTTCGTGTGTCATCCGCAGCGCGGCCTCGTCGACGCGCTGTTGCCGCTGCTGCAGCGCCGTGTGCAGCGCCTGAGCCATTGACTGCCGGAAACCGGGGACGCGCTCCCGTAGAACCAGTGCTCGGTTCTGCAGCGATCCGCCGAGACGGGCGGCGAGACGGGCGATCCGTATTTCCAGTTCCGCCTTCACCGGAACCGCCAGCTCGGCCGCCGCCGACGGCGTCGGCGCGCGTACGTCGGCGACAAAATCGCTGATCGTGAAATCGATCTCGTGGCCGACGGCGGAAATCACGGGAATGCGCGACGCGGCGATGGCCCGCGCAACGATTTCTTCGTTGAATGCCCAGAGGTCTTCAAGGCTTCCGCCGCCTCGCCCGACAATCAGCACATCAATAGGTAAAGTGGGACAGGCTTCCAGCCTGTCTATTCGTGCCGGTGCTGTATTCTTTGACTGGTCCAGGTTCTTTCGAATGTACTCTGTATAAAATGCCAGTTGTTCCGAATTGCGGACAATATGGTCGTACGATTCATCCTGCCAGACTGATCCCGGTTGTCCGGTTCGTTCATTGATCCGGTTTGCCGTGAATGATTTCCATGAATGCAGAATTTCCGACAGGTTATATCCGGCGAAAGGAGTAACAAGGACGTGGACATGATTCGGCATAATGACATAAGAGCCAAGTTTGTAACGTTCTTCTTCAAAGTGCTGGAGAGCGGATTCAACGAGTTCTGCTGTTAGCTTGTTTTTCAGAATGCAGGATCCGGAACCTGCATCCAGCCATTGTTCGATACGTTTACTGAACAGTTCGGCGTATTCGCTTAACTCCTCTTTTGAATACGGCTGTTGATGCGTCTGGAGCCATTGCTTTTGTTCAGTTTTCCACCGGTCCAGCCTTTGTTCCGGTAGAGAGTCGGCTAGACGGAACGTTACAAAATAGGTGACGCCATCCTGTTTCCAGTGGGGCAGATGGCGGTTATCGATTTCCACTGGGAGAAACGGGGTGAAGTATTGGGTAGTGTTCGAAGACAGGCTTGAAGCCTGTCCCACTTTTTCATTATACGAATTCAGATATTCAATGGCTGCGACGATGCTTTTTGCAGCGCCGCCGCCCTGTACGGTGACGGGTGCGAGCAGGATTCCAATGTTTGGAAAGCGGCGCGTCAGCACGTTGATGATGTCGCGAATTGCCGCGCCTGTCGGCGAAGTGACGACACCGATTTTTTTCGGCAGCATTGGCAGCGGCTGTTTGCGGTCGGCATCGAACAGTCCTTCGGCGGCGAGCTGAGCCTTCAGTTTTTCAAACTGCTCCTGCAGCGATCCTTTGCCGGCTTCCTCCATCTGGCGGATGATGAGCTGATAGCTTCCGCGCGCTTCGTAGAGGCTCGCCTGACCGAGGACGCGGACTTTCATTCCGTCTTTCGGCGCGAACGGAACCGCGGCATTGTTCTGCTTGAACATCGCACACGAAACTGCGGCGGCTTCATCCTTAAGCGTGAAATACCAGTGGCCGCTCGAATGGCGCGTCAGCCGGGAAATCTCGCCCTCGACCCAGATTTCGCCCAGGCTGTTTTCGAGAGTGAAGCGCGCGGCCCGGTTGAGTTCGGCAACGCTGTAGATTTTCCGCTTGTCGTCCATCAGTCTCTTTCCCGGATTCGCTCAATACTGCGCGCTTTGCCGCTCTGGACATCGACGTCGATGATGACGCCTTCGAGCGCCGGATCTTTTTTGGAGGTGTCGAATTTCTGAGGCATGCCGGTGAGAAAGCGCTGGACGACCGGATCGACTTCGCGGCCGATGACAGAGTCTTTAGGTCCGGTCATGCCGAGATCGGTGATGTAGGCCGTGCCGTTTGGCAGCAGTGTTTCGTCCGAGGTCTGGACGTGCGTGTGCGTGCCGAAGAGTCCGGTGACGCGCCCGTCAAGGTAGCGGCCCATGGCGATTTTTTCCGACGTGGCTTCGGCGTGAAAGTCGACGAGCACGGTTTTTGTGCGGGTGAGGCCGAGCAGCCGGTCGGCCGTACGAAACGGGCAGTCGGCCGGGTCCATGAAGACGCGGCCGATCAGCGAGATGAGGCAGATCGGGCCTTCTTCGGTTTCAAGAACGGTCATGCCGCGTCCCGCGGCGGCGGGCGGATAATTGGCCGGCCGGACAATGCGCGGTTCGGTTTCGAGCAGCGGGCCGATGTTTTTGTCGTCCCACGTATGGTCGCCGAGTGTTATTGCATCCGCTCCCGCGCTGAAGAGGGCTTCAACGATTTCGGGAGAGGGGCCGCGCCCGCCGGCCGCGTTTTCGGCATTGGCAATGACGAAGTCGAAGCGGCCTTCGTCGCGGAGGCGCCGGGTGATGCGCTGGAAAATCTGCCGGCCGGTGCTGCCGACCATGTCGCCTGTGAAAAGTATCTTCATTCGCCGAGCATACCCGAAATGGTTCCAAACATTGGAAACTTTTTTTCCAATGTTTGGAAACCCGGGCGGCTCAGCGGTTCATGGCTTCGGCGACGGCGTCGCAGACGTAGCCGAGGTTGCCGTGAGTAAGGCCCGCGACGTTGATGCGGCCGGAGCCGACGATGTAGATGGCTTTTTCTTCGCGTAGGAATTTGACCTGCTCCCGGGTGAGGCCGCTGAAGGAGAACATGCCTTTCTGGCGGGTCATGAAGGAACAGTCCATCGGAACACCGCGCTGGGTGAGTCCGTCGGCGAGCGCGCCGCGGGCGCGGGCAATGTGGTCGCGCATGCCGTCGAGCTCGTTTCTCCAGAGTTTGGAAAGTTCAGCGTCCTGGAGGATGGTGGTGACGATCATTCCGCCGTGGGCCGGCGGGTTGGAGTAAATAACGCGCGCGGTGGCTTTCATGTGGCTCATCGCGGTGTCGGCATCGGTCGGCGTGGCGGCGATGCAGGTGAGGGCACCGGTGCGCTCGCGGTAGAGGCCGAAGTTTTTCGAGAAGGAGCTGGCGACGAGAAATTCGATGCCGGCGGCGAGCAGCGCTTCAATGCCCGCGCGGTCGGCTTCGACGCTTTCGCCGAATCCCTGGTAGGCAAAGTCGACGAGCGGGGTCCATCCGTTTTTCTCTGCAATCTGTGCGACCTGTTTCCACTGTTCGGCGGAAATGTCCACGCCGCTCGGGTTGTGACAGCAGGCGTGCAGCAGGACGGCGTCACCGGCGGGCACTTTCTCGAGGGCGGCGAAGAATCCGTCGGCGTCGAGATCCTTGGTCGCGGCGTTGTAATACGGATAGCTGTTCACCGTCAGTCCGGCGGCGTTGAAGATATTGTTGTGGTTGGCCCATGTCGGACTGCTGACCCAGATGGTCCGGCTGCTGAACTGGCGGAGCAGTTCGGCGGCGACGCGCAGGGCGCCGGTTCCGCCGGGCGTGTGAATGGTCCGTGCGCGGTCGCAGGGCGAGCCGAAGATCATTTTCTGAACTTCTTCGCCGTAGGCGGATTCGCCGGCGATCGGCATGTAGGATTTGGTATTCTGGATTTCGAAGATCCGCTTTTCGGCGGCCCGGACAGAATCCAGAATCGGTGTGTGGCCGTCGTCGTCTTTGTAGACGCCGACGCCGAGGTTGACTTTGGCGAAGCGGGGATCTTTCTTGAAGGCCTCGGTCAGGCCGAGAATGGCATCTTCAGGTGCGGCTTGAATTCCGTTCCACATTGTTTTTCTCCAGTGACAATCCAAATTCTGCCGTCACGGATTACAGGTTATGCATAGTAGCGATCAAACCATTTTTGCAGAAGATTGCGTTCCGGCCTGAGAATTCCCATTTCGCGTCTGGCGTTGTCGGGGGAGTCGGAGGCGTGTGCGGCGTTGACCATGATGTCGCTTCCGTATTCCTTGCGGACGGAGCCGGGCTGGGCCTTGCTCGGGTCGGTCGGTCCGAGAATAGTGCGGATTTTGTTGACGGCATCTTTGCCGGCATAGATCAGTACGAGGCAGCGGACGGTTCCGTCTTCGCCCAGTTTGTCTTCGGGGATATCCGGCAGCCAGAGGCCGGTCATGAACTGCATGATTTTGTAGAACTGATTGTCGCCGT
Source organism: Kiritimatiellales bacterium (assembly GCA_050253185.1). Lineage (GTDB taxonomy): Bacteria > Verrucomicrobiota > Kiritimatiellia > Kiritimatiellales > Tichowtungiaceae > Tichowtungia. Next base: position 14,895 of record JBFWJN010000034.1, read on the forward strand.
AGGACGGGCCGAGCGTCTGATAAAGCGCTTCCCGGACGTTTTCCGGCATTGGGAAACCCAATTCCTCTTCCAGCAGGGCACAGGCTTTTTCGGTGGTGTTGCCGCACAGTTTTTCGCGCAGAACCTTCTGGACGGGGCCGTAGAATTCTTTGGCCTCGGCCATGCTCATGCGATGCACCTGTGCGCCGATGAGGCGCAGACCGGAGCGGGAGAAAAGGTCGATAATGTTGCCGGGGCGGGAGCTTGGGAAGCGGAAGTTGTCCGGTTTGATGATGACGAGCGTTTTCTGCATGTCGTCTTCGGGAAGGCTGAGCGGGTTGCGGATAATTCCGCCGTCGGTTTCGGCATATTTCATCCAGAGCTTCAGCGTTTCGCGGGCACAGTCGAGCGTCGGGCCGATCAGGACGGCGGGTTCGAAATAGACGAGATTCCCGTCCGGATCGTGCACGGAATCGCCGTAGGTTCCGCGGACGGTATCAGCGGACTCCTGGGCGTCGTCGAATCCGCCGGCTGCGTCGTGGATTTTACGAATGGCGTTTTCACCTTCGTAGAACAGCATCATAACCCGATGCGGGCGGCCGGTATCGGTTTCGGGGCCGAAGGCGCGGAGGATATAGTCGGAAAGAATCACCTGAATATCGGGCGAAACATCCGGATGGGTGCGTACCAGCTCCGCGTAGCGTGCCACGAGTTCCTTGCCTGGGCCGAACATCCGTGCGGCAACGAATTCCAGTCCTTCGATCCGGCTGAAACGGCTGATAATACCGCCGGTACGCGATTTGCGCAGTGAATGGGGGGTGATCATCACAAAACCGAGTTCTTTAGCCATAACCGATCTCTCCTTCGTTAATAAACTGACTTCCCGTTTTTACTCTTCCGGGAGAAGGGGTTAGGATTATGCCCAACTTTTCTTCCGACAAAATAAAAATCTGCAAAGGAACGAGTGAAAAAACTAAACGAAAAAATTATCAATCGCCAAACCGTGCTGCTGACGGAGCTTCTGGACACACTGACCCCGCGGGTGATTGAGCGGGGACATCCCGCAGATCGGGTCCTGTCGCAGTTTTTCAAGAACCGGCGCGAGCTCGGCTCGCGCGACCGGCGGTTTCTGTCCGAAGCTTTCTTTTCCTTTTTCCGCTGGTACGGCTGGACACTGAAGGCCGGGCTGGACATGCCGGAAGCCGCCGCGCTGAGCTGGCTGCTGGACAGAACGGATATTCACCCGGCGCTGGAAAGCCTGCTGCGGCCGGACTGGGAGCCGCTGGGCGGAAAAACGCTCGAGGAAAAACGCACGGCGCTTGCCGGCTGGAACGACGGGTTCCAAACCCTGGAAAAATCCGATCTGGTTTTTCCAATGTTTGGAAAATCGGTGGAGCTGCCCGCCGGCTGCGAGGATCGGTTTTATGAAACGCTGCAGCAGCGCCCGCCGACGTGGCTGCGGCTGCGGTCCGATGCGTTTCGTCAGGTGCTGACGGATGCCGGAATTGTGTTCCAGCTGCATCCGAAGCTGATGGATGTGGTTTCGGTGGAGGGAGGCGTATCGCTGGGCGCGCTCGGACACGGCGGACAGTTTGAGGTGCAGGATATCGCGTCGCAGGCGGTCGTGCGGATTGCCGATCCGGCCGTCGGGTCCGACTGGTGGGATGCCTGCTGCGGTGCGGGCGGCAAGTCGATCCAGCTGGCTGACCGGATCGGCCCGTCCGGCAGGGTGCTGGCGACGGATGTCCGGGAGAATGCGCTGCGCGAGTGTAAAAAACGCGCGCGGACAGACGGAATCCAGATGATTCGAACACAGCCGCACAACCTGGCGGAGGAGGCTCCGTTTACAAAGGAGTTTGACGGGGTTCTGGTGGATGCGCCCTGTTCCGGGTGGGGCACGTGGAGCCGCAATCCCGATGCGCGTTGGCGGAGCGACCCGCGCGATCCGACCGGTAAGCGCAACCTGCAGGTCCGGATGCTGGCAAATGCCGCGCAGTGCGTGAAGCCGGGCGGTGTGCTGGTCTTTGCGGTCTGCACGTTCACTCGCGAGGAAACCGCAGAGGTGGTGGAGCGGTTCTGTGCGGCTCATCCGGCATTCAGCCCGGAAGAATTTGTGAACCCGCTGACCGGAGAAAAGGCAGCGAGAACGCTTCAGATCTGGCCCTGGGAAGGGCCCGGAGACGGCATGTTTGCGGCCCGTTTCCGGAAAGCCTGAGCCGAACCGCTTTCCCGTTGACCATCAGCAGGTGCAAGGCTATTCTGTGCGCTCGTTTTTTATAAAGAAATCAAGGGGTTTTTCTTATGGCTATGATGATCACGCGCTTTCATAAGCTGATTCAGTCTAAAACAGTCTGGTATATCATTCTCGGTGTCATTGTGATTTCCTTCGTCGGCTTCTTTACGCCCACCATGCGTTCCGGCGGCAAACACCCTAAGGAAAATTATGCGGGAGAGTTGTTCGACCGGAAGGTGACGAACGAGGAATATCGCCGAGCCTATTCGAACGCCTATGTCTGGCAGATTCTGTCGGAGGGCCGGATGATCCAGGTGAATGAGGACGTTGCTGCCGCACTTCATCAGGAGGCCTGGGTGCGTCTGGCGGCTCTGCACAAAGCGCAGGAGGAAGAAATTGACGTCAGCAATGACGAAGTGGTGCGCCAGATTCGGATGATGCCGGTGTTTAACGGTCAGTCCGGTGCGTTTGATCCGGCGGTCTACAAAGCCATTCTGCAGAATCTCAATCTGAGTGCTTCGCAGGTGGAAGAACTGTTCCGCGAACAGCTGACGCTCTCCAAACTGCTTTACCGCTACACTCAGGCGGCCCTGATTGCGCCGGAGGAACTTGCCCGGGCTTATCACCTTTATACCGATCGCTTTGTGCTCGACTATGCCGTACTGACCCGTGCCTCGGTTGAAAAAGATGTCACGGTATCCGCCGAAGAGGCCGAAACCTTCTATACGCAGCATCAGGAGTCATTTCGGATGCCGGAAAAGGTGCGCGTTTCCTGCGTCGAATTTCCTGTGGCCGACTATTTGGATCAGGTCGAAATTCCTGAAGGTGCCGCGCTGCAGGTTTATAACCGCAATCTCGAACAGTATCGGGTGGAAACCACCAACGATGCCGGAACCGTCGAATACAAGCCGTTCGAAGAGGTCGAGGCTGAAATAACCGCGCAGATTCGCAAAACGATGGCCCGCCGTATTGCCGCGGGGAAAGCCGCCGAGTTTGTCGCCGATGTGGCCCCGGCGTCCGAAGATGAAACGCCGGACTTTAAAGGGAAAGCCGCCGCTGCCGGCCTGGCCGTAAAGGCGGTGCCGCCGGTCAGCGCAGACGAGCCGCCGGTCGGCATCGACCCGACCGCTCCGTTCGGCCGGGCTGCTTTCGGCCTCCAGCCGGATTCCTACAGCTCATTCAGCGATGCGGTCGTCGGCCAGGACACGGTCTACGTCCTGTCCCTCGAGCAGCGCTATGAGTCGTTTATTCCCACCTTTGATATCGTGAAGGACAAGGCGGAAAAAGAAGCCCTCCGGCAGGCCGTCAACACCGCGCTGGCGGATAAGGCCTTGGAAGTTCAGAAAGCCGCTGTCGAAGCGCTTGCATCCGGAAAGCTGTTCAGCGAAGCCGTCAAACCGTTTGGGCTGACCATTACGACCACCCCCGAATTTGATCTGACGAGCAACCTCGACGATCCGTATGCCTCCACACTGATCCCGCTCTGCCTGAACGTGGAAGAAGGCGGCGTCTGCGAGCCGACTCCGGTTGCCGACGGCGTACTGATTGCCTCCGTGGCCAGCCGCAAGTCCACGGACATTGAGGTCGGCCTGCCGGCGGTGCGCGAGGAACTGATCAGCGGGCTGGAGCGCAACCGCTCCCAGCAGCTGGCCGCCATGTGGCGCGCGGACTTGCTGAGCCCCGAGAATTTCAAGGACTGGACATCAACCCCCAGTCGCTGACATGGAGAACGGCTATGAACCGGTTGACTGCTGAACAGATTGCTGGCGTGATTGATCATACACTGCTGAAGCCGGACGCGATGCTGACGCAGGTCAATCAGCTTTGCAGCGAGGCGCGCGACAACCGTTTTGCTTCGGTCTGCGTGAACCCGTTTTATATTCCCTGCGTTCACACCCTGCTGAAAGGCTCCGGCGTCAAAACCTGTTCCGTCATTGGCTTTCCGCTGGGCGCAACCCGTACGGCCGACAAGGTGGCCGAGGCCCGCGGCGTCATCTCCTGCGGCGCGCAGGAAGTCGATATGGTCATCAGTATCGGCGCGCTGAAAGACCGCAACGTCGATCTGGTTCGGCACGATATTGCTTCGGTTGCCGATGCCTGCCATGCCGGGGG
>JBFWJN010000035.1:0-18882 GCA_050253185.1 Kiritimatiellales bacterium
TCAAATGCGTGGGCGAGCAATACCTCCAAGAAAAAATACTGGGCGTTGGGCATATTCAAACATGCTCTTATTGTCAAGAACGGAACAAGTCCACCGAGCTCAGTAGTTTGGCTGGAATTATTCAAACCGCATTAGATGAGCACTATCAGTGCACACCAGACCAGCCTGATGCTTATGAGTACGCTTACATGAAGGAGTTTGACCGTGAGTGGGAACGCTCTGGAGAATGTTTAAATTATGTCATTCAAGAAATGGCAGCCGTTGACGAGCCCATAGCCAAGGATGTTGAAGAGTGCCTATTAGAGGATTTTGACCCTCACTGCGGCGAAATGTACGACGATGATCCTCATTATGAACTAAGTGATCCGTCTGATTGGCAACTCAGAAATATGTGGGAAGAATTTCAGAAAGAAATTACATCTCGTTCCCGATTCTTCAGTCCAACTGCAAAAAATATTTTGGATGAAATTTTCCAAGATATTGCCTCATTAAAAACCTCTGCGGGAAAATCGGCAATTATTACCATCCAAGAAACAGATAAATCTCCTCATATTTATCGAGCTCGAATCGCCAACAGCCCAACGGAGACCGAACAAATTCTAAAAAACCCACAGAAAGAACTCGGAGCTCCGCCAGCCCTTCTCGCGACAGCGGGTAGAATGAATGCCCATGGCATATCCGTTTTCTATGGAGCCAAGGAAATTGAAACCTGTATCAATGAGATACGTCCTCCCGTCGGAAGTACTGTAATCGTTGGCAAATTCACCGTGCTGCGGAGCCTAAACCTACTTGATTTCGAGGTGCTGACCCAAATCACAACCACAAAAAGCATTTTCGATCCGATGTGCGCTAAGGAAAAACAACAGGCCGCATTTTTCAAAATTTTTATCGATGAAATCTCACGTCCAATTTTACCTGCAGACGAACAAGTAGATTACACGCCCACACAGATTGTTGCAGAGTATCTCGCCAATGTATTTTCTCCACACCTAGACGGCTTCGTGTTCCACTCGGCTCAATCAGGAACCAAGTCGCGCAACATCGTTCTTTTTTATGCCGCAAGTAAAGTTGAAGATTATGACCTGCCCGAAGGATCAACCGTAGAAGTAAGCTGGGGGCACGACACAGAAGATGGTTACAAACCGGAAATAATCGTCTGGGAGCGTGTCACGGAAGAGACTCCTCAAAAGGAACAGATTTCTCTACTAGACAAGCTTTTTACTCCTAACGCAGATTCACGATTCGATACCCTGCGTCTGGATGTGAAGAACTTAATCGTCTACCCGATTCAGGGGGTAAAATATGATCACCCCTCAAATGGTAATATTGAACGTTACCGGATGGAGAAGAGAGCTGGAGTCGTGAACGATTTTTAAGAGCAAAGGACTCCGACTGATTGCGTCACTCCAGCATGTCCTTGCCCGAGAGCAATGAAGTCATGATGTCAGCATCATAATGAATATGAAATTTGATTTTCTTTTGAAATACCCCAAACCCGGATTCTGAAATTATGACTTCTAGTGGGTCCTTCTTGTAGTTGTCTCCCTGAAAGCCATACTCTGTGCCAATTTGAAGCAGTCCCTTATCTCTTGCAACTGACACGCAAACAGCAATCCCTCGTCTTTCAATTGTGCCAGCCTTTGTGATGCGTACAGCCCTGTCGTAGTCGAAGAATCCTTTCTGTTCCAACTGGTGTTGGTAGTAGCGTGCACGGTATTGACGTGTCTGATCTTGCAACACATTGTAGGCGGACCAGAACATGGGCATCACTTTCTTCGCGGACAACTGTGCTTTGTGTTGAATCTTGAGAGGGTGTTTGTCTTTGTTAGTGTAGATCAGAACCTTGGCGTAGGTAGTATACCCAAATCCCTCCGATACCTGTTTGACGTTGCAATAGAGTCTGAGCACCTCACTGTACTCGAAAATCCGTCTACCAAGCGCGAACCTTGATGGGTACAGGATCAGTTTCTTAAATGATACAATCTCAATGTCGTCAGTGCTGGGATCCCTTCTATCTTGCGAGAACATAAATCAGCTCCTTAGAAGACCACGATTCAAAAGCATACTCAACAACACCCCTTCACTGCGGCGACAAAACAACAACTTGTCGTTGAAACGTGCGGTCACGTATACCAGTTCCGAAAACCTCAGAAAGAAAAACCCGCTGCGTTTGTTCGTCGAAGGGGGTCCGCCAATGATTTTTAGAATCGACTGAGTTCTGCGTTAACACCGGCGACGTTGTAATTTCCAACCCTTGGAACTTTCGGCTCACTTTTTGCTGTTCCCTGTCGGTCATTTCTTTTGGCGGAGCCAAAAGCACTTTCGGCTACGCCTCAGGTCCAATGGTTCGGCAAGCTCACCACAGGTGTCTGGAACCGCTCAGCGGCAAAAGAGGCGGGCGATTTTTTTGAGGCAGAGGAGCCGGGTGAGTTTGCTGATGGCGCGATAGACCGGCCCTTCGTAACAAACCAGAACAATTTTTCCGGAGCCGTAGGTTTCGCGCGCCAGCGAGCGTACCAGCCGCCGCGCCTCTTTGTGCGAAGGAAAGAGGATCTCTTTGCGCGGACAGGGCTTTTGCCGTGATAGGTGAAGAGCACCAGCGGACCGGCGTGATAGGTCTGGTTGACGGTGTGGGGAAAGAGGCGGCATTCCGCTGGCCGGGTTTCATAGATTGTACACCGATCCATTTCCCCCAAGTGAGGACAACTGAGTCCTTTGTGCATCGACAACTCGTAGAGCGAGCCTTTGCGCTCGAAGTCAAACTGATCGCGGAAGGGTTCATAGACCCGCTGATATTCGGATGGAGAGAGTTTGAGCTTCCGCAAGTCGCGGCAGCAGTTCACCGGACAGCCCGCGCAGGGGTTTATGATGGGTTCAATCATGGACAGGAGTCTACCAGAGCAAAGTCCCCCCTCCACAGGTTTTTACGACGATTTTAGAGTTGGCGATTTCCGCGTTAACGCCGATGACGCGAACCATTCCAAGGGTTGGAAAAGCCAGACTACGGCTTTTGCGCCAGCCGGATGTGGTGCCAGCAGCCGCGAGTCCCGCGCGAGCGGGCGGGAACTTCTTCAATGTTGAATCCGGCGGCGCGCAGGCGTTTGGTGAACGCTTTATCGGGCTGGGCAGACCAGAATAGGTGTCAGTCCTGAATGGCGCTAAGTTAAGCCTTTTTGGCCATTTCCACCATAAATAGGTGTCAAAATAGGTGTCAGTCCTAAATAGGTGTCAGTCCTATAAATTAATGTTTTTTAACGTTCGAAAAGCCTCTGGATATGCGGTGAAAATCTGTATTCATCCGCGTAATCCGCGATTAAAAATTTTCACCGGTTAGGAATTGAAAATAGGTGTCAGTCCTATAAATTAATGTTTTTTAACGTTCGAAAAGCCTCTGGATATGCGGTGAAAATCTGTATTCATCCGCGTAATCCGCGATTAAAAATTTTCACCGGTTAGGAATTGGGAACGGTTGAAGTAACCCCGGTTTTCTATTTGGCTCCTGTACCTGTGTCCGGATACCACATGCCCTGCTGAATCGCATATTTACGCAGGGCGAACACATCGCTCAGTCCCAGCTTCTTGGTAATGTTGTGACGATGCGTTTCGGCGGTGCGCCAGCTGATGTTCAGGCGCCGCGCAATCTCCTCATCGTTGTCTCCACAGGCGATCCGCAGCAGCACCTGCTGTTCGCGCGGACTCAGGATTTTGAAGAAGGCGTCCGGATCCACCCCGTATTCGCGGCGAACCTCTTCATAAGAGGATGAGAACCAGGAGTCGCCGGCCATGACGTATTCAATGGCGGTCTGCAGTTCTGTCAAAGGTCGCATCTTGTCTACAAACCCGCGGATGCCGCTTTGCGATACCCGATAGCAATGGTACGGAGAGCAGTATCCGGAAATCAAAACAACATGAATCCCCGGCAGTTCCTTCATGAGGAGCCGGGCCGTCTCAATACCGTCCATCGTTTGAATCAGAATATCCACCAGTGCAAGCGCCGGCTGAGCCTGATGACACAGCGCCACACCCTGTTCAGAACAGGTGGCATAGCCGGCGCATTGGTACCCGGACATTGTCTTCTCGATGAACTTTGCCAGCATTTCACACATCATCTGCTGGTCTTCGATAATAACAAAGCGGATCATGTTCGCTGAAAGTACAGTCGATCTGTATCGGAAGAAACGAAAACCGAACATTCAAATATACGGGAATTCCCGTATTTTACCCGGTTTGAAATTCATCGCCTGTGAAGCAGACTTTCCCCCCATGGAATTGGACCCTTTAATCCGGTTGACCGGAGTACTCACCGCCTGCCCGTTTGGATCTCCACTGGAAAACTGCATTTTCACCCCGATTCGGCAGGCTTCACTGTCCAGGCGAATGCACTGGCTGAATACGCTTCCGAAAAAAGAACGTGAACGACTTGCCATAATCCATTCCCTCTGCGTCGCCCGGCGCGAAAAAGACTGCCGCAGCAAATCCCCGAACAAGCCGCATCGAAGCAGAAAACGCGCCGACGGCTGAATTTATTTCACTTTCACTACAGCAGTGATCTGATCGATGTCATAGGGCGTGGCGTCGTAGATGACGCGAATCCAGTTGGTATAGATGAAGCCGACGAAGCGCCAAAGGTTGAGTGGCGTTTGAGACGGGTCGTCATCGGGGAAATAGTGCAGCGGCAGCGGCTGGTCCGGATGGTTTTCGGCGTCGCGCGTATATTCCCGTTCCAGTGTATCAGCATCATATTCGGGGTGGTTGAGTACGTAGAGCCGGCGCGGAAACGACGTCGGACCAACAGAACTGACCGCCGGCTCGGCGATCATATTGGGGCCGACCTCCGGCGAGTCGGCGATCACCTCAAGCGCACTGCACGCCCGGACCGCGTCAGGATCGGGCGACTTCCAGCGGGAGACGGGCACGGGGAAGCGGTCGGGCAGGCCGAAGGCGATGCCGGTGGAATCAGTTCCCAGATTGTGGTCGTAGACCCCGAAGAGTTTGACCTCGTGGCGGGTACTGTCGATTCCGTGAAAATATTTCAACGCAGCCTTGGCACCCCAGCACAGGAACAGCGAAGAGAGCACGTTGGTTTTGGACCACTCCATGATCTGCTTCACTTCGGGCCAGATCGTCTCGTCTTCGACGCGCGGCTGCAGTGCGTTGACGCCGGTGATGATCATGCCGTCGAACCGGCGGTCTTTGAGCGACCCCCAGCTCTGATAGAAACTGGTGATGTGTTCAGTGCTGGTGTTCCGGCTCCGATGTCCGTTCTGAATCGCCTCCATGTAGGAATCCGTGGCGGCAAAAGTGAGACGCACCTGCAGCGGCGTATGGCCCAGCCACTGCGCCAGCTGCCGTTCGGTCGCCTGCTTGTCGGCCATCAGATTGATGATCAGGATTTCCAGCGGACGGATATCCTGATGGGTGGCCCGCTTCATATCGATCGCACTGGACGACCCGAGAGACGGCAGAAACGGATGGATGGCATCACTGGTAACAATAACAGGCATGGCGCGTGACCCTCACTTTCTCCTTCAATAAAACAAGGCGCCAATTATTGCACGATTCGAACAAAGCTCAAGCGCATCGAGAAACGGATGTTAAACCCGTTCTCCAATCGCATGTTTTGATACCCGACGGAGGCAAACCCTGTTTAGAAGCCGCGACGGTTGCGGGCGTTCATGCGGACTTTCTGCTGTTTTGGCGCCGGCGGCTTTTCGAGGTAAAGCCCGAACCATTCCTCGCCGAGGCCGTCGTTGGAAAAATGCTTATCCTTATTGTTCGACAGCATTTCCCAGTTGCGGGCGAGGGTTTCGTCGGCGGTAACGTCCTTGCCCTTCAGCAGAAGCTGGCGCGCCTTTTCGGATTCGCCCTGCTTCATATACACCCAGGACATCACGGCATAAAGCAGCGTTCCGCGGTTGCCGCGGTACCATTTGATGCGCCGCTTGAAGGTTTTTTCGACACCTTCCAGATCGCCGTGCTCATACTGGCGGGCCATTTTCATGGCGACCGTCATCGGCTCCATCATCACCGGGCCTTTGAACAGGCCGCGGATCGCCAGAATCCGGTCGACCTCCTCAAAATCCTTGAGCTGATAGAGAAACTGCATGCGCATCGTATCGATCTGCCGGCCCATCAGCAGGCTCCACTTTTTGAACGGTTCAAACCGGTCCGTGAAGGCCAGCGCACCGGCAATCAGCGCTTTCTGATCGTTTTCGAGCTGGCGCTGGATCAGCTTCACGTTCCCGCCGGGTTTGCTCTGGAACATCTGTACTTTACGTTCCATCTGCTTGCGGCCGCTCAGAAGCATCTCCTGAAGCGCCTCCTGAACCTTGGTGATTCTCTTGCGGATCACCAGCCCGGTCAGAACCTGGGCGACAATGAACGCCACCACGCCCGCGGCGATCGTTTCGCCAGTTCCGACTTTATAAATGACGCACGGGGCTACGGCGGCGGCGGACACAATCACTGAAATAAGCAATGCCAGCATTTTTCGGTTTCCTCTTTTTTAAAATTCATTCTGTCTCACGCAGATCTCATCCTGCGCATACGAAATCACAAAGTGCACAACATACAACAGACTTCCGAAGAAGTCACCCCCTCAGAAAACGGTTATCCATGTTTCCAATGTCTGGAAATCCGTATAAACTGACCGGAGTTTTATAAGGAACCCCTGAATGAATACACTGAAAAAGACGGAAACACTGATCGAAAACGGACTTTTTGCCGGCAAAGACCTCAACTGCACCGAAACCGTGCTGGCCGCCGCAAACGAGACCTATGGCTGGAACCTGCCGCCCGACGCGCTGCGGCTCGCCGCCGGGTTCGGCGGCGGAGTCGGCGGACAGGAACTGCAGTGCGGTGCACTGAGCGGCGGAGTTATGGCCCTGGGAAAACTGTTTGTCAAAGACCGCGCGCACGAGTCCGACCGGATCAAAACCATCGTTCAGGACTACTTCGATATGTTCGAGAAAGAGATGGGATCAATCGACTGCGCCCCGCTGAAGCAAACCCACCGCACCGAGGCCGAGGGCTGCCGTCAGGTCATTCTCGCCGGAGCGCGCTGCCTCGACCGAATTGTCGAAAAATACCGCGACCTCATCGTCTGACCTTTTCCAAACATTGGAAACCGCTGCACGAAAAACGACCTGCGACACGTTCGGTGTAAAAAATCCGGAGTCGTCTGATGAAAAAAGTCTATATTGCCGCCCTCGCTCTGAGTGCTTCTGCCGTATTCGCGCAGCAGCCGGCGCGAACGACGCGGGAGCCGCGCGGTCGCACCCACAAAACCGCACCGACTTATACCGATGTTGCATACGGCGAAGCTCCGGCCATGAAACTGGACTTCTGGAAGGCCGAATCCGACAAACCGACCGCCCTGTTTGTCTGGATTCACGGCGGCGGATTCCGCGGCGGCAATAAAACGCCGGTCAACCCGTTCCTGCTGAACGCCTTCCTCAAAAACGGCGTATCCGTTGCGTCAATCAACTACCGACTCACCGGCGTCGGTCCCTATCCGATGCAGATGCTCGACAGCGCCCGCGCCGTCCAGTTCCTGCGCTCCAAAGCCGCCGAATGGAATATCGACCCGGCCCTCGTCGCGGCCGGCGGCGGCTCCGCCGGTTCCGGAATTTCGCAGTGGCTCGGGTTCCACGACGACCTCGCCGATCCGGCAAGTGACGATCCGATCTCACGCGAATCGACCCGGCTGTGCTGCGTGCTGGCGCTTAACATGCAGTCCACCTATGATCCGCGTGTCATCAAAGAAATCATTCCCGGAACCGCATATAACGACAGCGCCCTGAAACCGTTCTACGGCGTTCCGAACGACTTTGACTGGAGCGCCGATCAAATTGACGCCCGGCTCGATGCGCTCATCAAAGACGCCTCGCCCATCAACCATCTGACGACTGACGATCCGCCGGTCTTCATCTTTCATACGGAACGGACCCGCACGCCCGGTAACATTCACCATCCAAACTTTGGAAACCATCTCGAAGATGCCATGAAAAAACTTGGCATCGAATGCGTCCGCCGAACCGACGCCGACTATGACGCACCAAACGCACAGTACGACGAAATGGTTCGGTTTACGTTGCGTCATCTCGGCGTGCACCCGGCTCTCTGAATTCCAGACATTGGAACCGTTTCTTCCAAGGTCTGGAACCGTGTCGACGGAGCTACACAATTGAAATCCAGTCTAAAAAGCTCTTTTGTTTGAAACCGCCCTTGAAAAGCCGACGGAAATGATTATGTTTTACCGGCATTTATACGAATACCGAATTTAAGGAGACAAACATGAAAGTCGTTGTAGTGGGAGTGAATCATGCGGGAACGTCGGCGATCCGGACGCTGCTCGCACAAAATAAAAATCATGAAGTGATTGCGTTTGACCGAAACGACAACATTTCGTTCCTCGGCTGCGGCATCGCCCTCACCGTCAGCGGCGTCGTGCAGGACGTCAACGACCTGTTCTACTCCGACTGCGGCGAACTGCAGAAGTTCGGGGCCGAAGTGCATATGAGCACCGAAGTCACAAAGATCGATGCGGAAAAGAAAGAAGTCACCGCCAAAGATCTGAAAACCGGCAAAGAAAACATCGTCTCCTATGACAAGCTGATCTACGCGGCCGGTTCCTGGCCCGTCGAATTCAACGTCACCAACAAGGATCTTGAGAACATCTACATCTGCAAACTTTTCCAGCACGCCTCCGAGCTGATCGACAAGGCCAAGGAACCGGAAATCGAAAACGTCGCCGTTATCGGCGCGGGCTATATCGGCATCGAACTCGCCGAAGCCTATCACCTGCGCGGCAAAAAAGTGACGCTCGTCGACCTGCAGGAGCGTGTCGTCCCGGCCTACTTCGACACCGAATTCACCGACCGTCTCCAGTCCTCCATCCGCAAGGCGGGCATCAACCTTGTGCTCGGCGCACGCGTCACCGGCTACATCGGCGACGCCGCCGGCAAGGTCAAGAAAATCGTCACCGACCACGGCGATTTTCCCGCCGATCTCGTCATCCAGTGCGTCGGCTTCAAGCCCAACACCGCCCTGCTTCCGGATGCTGAAAAACTGCCCAACGGCGCAATCAAAGTCGACGGCGCGATGCAGACATCGCTGCCCGACATTTATGCCATCGGCGACTCCGTCGCCATGTATCACGCAGCAACCGGTGACTACCGCCACGTCGCGCTGGCCACCAACGCCGTCAAAGGCGGGGTCGTCGCCGCCAGTCAGATTAACGGCATCGAACAGGTCAAAGTGGAAAGCATCACCGGCACCAACGCCATCTGTGTGTTCAACAACAAACTCGCCAGCACCGGCCTCAGCGAAACCGCCGCCCGTTCGCTCGGCATGGACGTCGCCAGCTCCTTCTACGTCGACGCCGACCGGCCGGAATTCATGAACGACACCGAAGACGTCGGCGTGAAACTGGTCTATGACAAACAGAGCCTGCGACTCGTCGGCGCACAGGTCGGCTCCTACGGCGAAGGCAGCCACACCGAATGCATCTTCTACCTGTCGCTCGCCATCCAGAAGCAGATGACGCTGCTCGACCTCGCGATGACAGACGTCTACTTCCTGCCGCACTTCAACAAGCCGTTCAACTTCATCATCTCAGCCATTCTTCAGGCGCTCGGCCTGACCTACATGAAGAAGTAACCGCACCGCAGAACGCAGGACGCCCGGTTCAAACTGAACCGGGCGTCTGCTCTTTCCAAACATTGGAAAAATGTTTTCCAGACTCTGGAAACCCGCTATGCTTTTCCTTGTTTTTGCGAAGGAGCACTCATGAATGATCGACTGAAACAGGCGCTGGAGGAGCTGCGCAACGAGCTCAAACGACTCGGCCCGGAAAATCCTGATCTGCAGGTCCTGCAGGAAAAAACCGTCCGCGCGCTCGAAGCCGGCGAACATCTTCCGCTCGTTGAAGAACTCCGCGACGCGGCCGACACCTTCGAAGTCCGCCATCCGCAGCTGACCGCGCTGATCAACAACGTCCTGAACGCCCTGAGCGGCCTCGGCATCTGATTATGGTTCCAGCAATCACAGCGTTTATTTCACCCGGCGGCGGCGAGCTGATTCTGATCATGCTGGTGCTGATCATGCTCTTCGGCGCCAAGGATGCTCCGCGCATCCTGCGCAGCATCCAGTCGACACTCGACAAAATGCAGCGGGCCGCCGCCGACTTCCGCTACCGGATCATGTACGGCGACCTGCACCAGAATGCATCCTCTTCCATACCCACCAAGGAAGAGGAACCGTATGATGTCGAAGCGGACTATCCGGACGATGAAAAGAACGCTCCCGAACCCGGAAAACCGGACGCTACACCTGAAAAACCCGAACCGCGAACGGAGGACTCTTGAAGAATCCGTTCAAAAATATGAAAAACCGGCTGAAGATGGAGGATCGGGAACTGCCGTTCCTGGAGCATCTCGAGGCGTTCCGCCAGATGCTGTTCCGCTGCCTGATTTCGCTGGCGGTCTGCACCTTCGCCTGTATTCCGTTCGCGAGGCCGCTGCTTCAGTGGCTGCAGGCGCCGCTGCTGCACACCGCGGCGCAGCGCGGTCAGGAGTTTGAACTGATTACGACATCTCCGGTGGAAGGATTCCTGCAGGTGGTCAAAGTGGTGTTCGCCACGGGCGTGCTGATCAGCCTGCCGCTGCTGATTTTTTTCATCGCGCAGTTTGTACTGCCGGGGCTGAAACCGTCGGAGCGTAAAGTGCTCGCCTACGGCGGATTCTTCGGGGCGTTCCTGTTCGCGGGCGGCGTGGCGCTCTGCTATTTCATTTCGCTGCCGGTGGCCGTGAACATCATGTTTTACTTCAACGACTATCTCGGCACGGTCGCTAATTGGAAGATCGAAAAATATCTCGGCTTTGTGCTGCAGCTGCTGATCGGTTTCGGACTGGCGTTTGAGCTGCCGCTGATCCTGGTGATCGCGGGCCGAATGGGTCTCGTCACAGTCGAGCAGCTCTGCAGATACCGCCGCCATGTAGGCGTCGGCATTCTGGTCGTCGCCATGCTCCTGACACCGCCCGATATCATCACCCAGCTGCAGATGGCAATCCCGTTGTACATTTTGTATGAAGGCTGTATCGTAATCCTGCGCCTGTTCAACCGGCGCAAGGCTGCGGAAGGCGAAGAACCCGCCAAGGAAGGAACCGAAGAATGAACACACTCGCATTGATCCCCGGCATGCAGGGCGCCCCGGAAATCTTGCTGATTATTTTCGTGATCCTGCTGCTGTTCGGCAGCAAGAAACTGCCCGAGCTGGCCCGCTCGCTCGGCAAAAGCCTGAACGAATTCAAGCGCGGCCAGACCGAAAGCACCCCCGGTAAAAAGATCGAAAAACCGGCCGAAGATGAGCCGGAAGAAAAGAAGAAGCAGGACGAGAAAAAAGAGTCCTGATTCCACCGGACTTCCAAGGTCTGGAAATTCCGGTTCCGGTTTTTCCAATCCCTGGAACCCGGGAGTACCGAACATCCGGTTTTTTTCCAGGGATTGGAAACCACAGGAAGCCGCCCGCGCGCCGGGCGGCTTTTCTGCATCTTATTTGTAGTCGTCGGGATTCACCCCGAGCTTCTGGATGCGGTAGTTGATAATCCGCTGGGTGGTGTTGAGGTAGCGCGCGCTGGCGGCAGCGTTGCCGCGATGCTTCTTGAGCGCGTCGGTGATGATTTCCTTCTCGTAGCTTTCGACCATGGTTTTGAGGTCGGCGCCGTCTTTCGGGAAAATCGAGGTCTGCGTTTCATCGCTGGTCTGGAGCGACGGCGGCAGGTTGTAGCCGTGGATGACTTCGTCGGACGCGGTCAGTACGGCGCGTTCCATGCAGTTTTCGAGTTCGCGCACGTTGCCGGGCCAGTGATAGGCCATCATCATGTTGATGGCGGAGGTGGAAATGCGTTTGATGCTCTTGCCGTACATTTCGCTGTATTTCTGCAGGAAGTGGTCGGCGAGCAGCATGATGTCGCTGCGGCGCTCGCGCAGCGGCGGCAGGATGATGGGGAAGACGTTGAGGCGGTAGTAGAGGTCTTCACGGAAGACTTCCTCGGCGATTTCCTTTTCGAGGTTGCGGCTGGTTGCGGCCAGTACACGCACGTTGACTGGAACGCCTTCGTTGCTGCCGACGCGTTCGAAGATGCGTTCCTGCAGTACGCGCAGCAGGCGCACCTGCACTGCGGGGGAAATGTCGCCGATTTCGTCGAGGAAAATGGTTCCGCCGTTGGCCATTTCGAAACGGCCCTTGCGCTGCTGGGTCGCGCCGGTGAACGCGCCTTTTTCGTGGCCGAAGAGTTCGCTCTCAATCAGGTTTTCCGGGAGGGCCGCGCAGTTGACGCTGACGAAGGCGTTGTTGCGGCGTTCGCTGCCGTAGTGTATGGCCCGTGCAACGAGTTCTTTTCCGGTTCCGGATTCGCCGCGAATCAGTACGGTTGCGGTGCTGTCGGCCACCTGCACGATCTGTTCGTAGACTGCGCGCATGGCGCTGCAGTTTCCGATGAGGTTGTGCATGCGGTAGCGGTCGCCGAGCTGGCGGCGAAGCCGTTCGTTTTCGGAGAGCAGTCCTTCGCGTTCTTCAAGCTCCTCGCGAATACTGGCCACGGCTTCGGCAAGGATGTTGGAGACCAGTTCGAGGAACCGCTGGTAGCGCTGGAGTTCGTTCAGATCGGTGGTGATCGAAAGGTCGATGCTCATCGTTCCGATCACCTGCCTCTGGTGAATGATCGGGACGCAGATGAACGCGGTCTGTTTATCGGTGCGCGACTTGGTGCGGTTCAGGAAGCGCGGGTCTTTGGTGATGTCGGGAATCAGTGCGGATCGGCCGGTCTGGGCCACCTCTCCGGTGACTCCCTCGCCCATCTTGTACTGCCCGCGTCGCTCTTCTTCCGGCGTCAGGCCCCGCGAGGCTTCAATGACAAAGATGTCCGTGTCCGGTTTGCGAAGTGTGAAGGTGCCGCGCGCAACGGACAGCTCGGTCTCCATTACATCAAGGATTTCGACGAGCAGCTCGGAAATTGTATGCGGGCGCGTAGCAGCAGCTTGGGAGATCTGATAAAGCATCTCCAGTTCCTTCTCGCTCTGCCCCGAATGTTCAAATAAAAGCGCCATAAATAAAGCCTCTGTTTTGTAAATGAGTCAATTTGCGAAGACAAAAATGTAACTATTAATGTGTATGGAACACAAGTGTATTTTTTGACGGGTTTATTGGGTTGACGGCGCTGAAAAAAAACGTACCCTTCACAGGCTCGCTATATAATTCGAAGTAAAGAGGTTTTCCGAATGAACAGCAAAGCTCAATATCCAAAGCACTTTCCTGAAGCACAGGGCATGTATCACCCGCAAAATGAACACGATGCCTGCGGCGTAGGTTTTATCTGCAATCTGCATGGAAAAAAGTCGCATGACATCATTCATCATGCGCTCGAAATTCTGATTCGCCTGACCCACCGCGGCGCCTCCGGTTCCGATCCGCTGACCGGCGACGGCGCCGGCATCCTGCTTCAGATTCCACATAAATTCTATAAGAAGAAATGCGCCGAAGCCGGCATTGAGCTTCCAGCCGAGAAAGAATACGGCACCGGACTGGTCTTCCTGCCGCAGGACGAAGCCGAGCGCAACGCCTGTATTCAGATTCTCGAAGAAGCCGTTGAGGCGGAAGGCCAGAAACTGCTCGGCTGGCGCACGCTGCCGACCGACAACAGCAACATCGGCCGCACCGCGAAACAGTCCGAACCCTACATGATGCAGATTTTCATCGGCCGCGGCGAAGGCATCACCGATGAACGTTCCTTCGACCGCATGCTCTATGTCATCCGCAAATCGGCCGAAAACAAAATTTTTAAATCCGACATGGCGGGCAAAGACGATTTCTACATCCCGACACTCACCTGCCGCATTATCATCTATAAAGGCCTTCTGCTTCCCGAGCAGATGGAAGCCTATTATCCCGACCTGCTCGATCCGGAATTCGAAAGCGCCCTCGCCCTTGTGCATCAGCGCTTCAGCACCAACACCTTTCCGGCCTGGAAACTCGCGCAGCCGTTCCACGTACTCTGCCATAACGGCGAAATCAATACGGTGCGCGGAAACTTCAACTGGATGAACGCCCGCCAGGGCCTGTTCAAAACCAAACAGTTCGGGGACCACATCGAACGCCTGTTCCCGATCATTCAGCCCGGCCTGTCCGACTCCGCGTCGCTCGACCAGGCCGTCGAACTGCTCTACCACACCGGCCGCTCGCTGCCGCACGTGATGAGCATGCTCATTCCCGAAGCGTGGCAGAACCACAAAACGATGTCGCAGGAAAAGAAAGACTACTACGAATACCACTCCTGCCTGATGGAACCGTGGGACGGCCCGGCCTCCATTCCGTTCACCGACGGAACCTGCCTCGGCGCCATCCTCGACCGCAACGGCCTGCGCCCGTCGCGCTATCTTGTGACCAAAGACGGCTACGTCATCATGGGCTCGGAAACCGGCATCATGGATATCGATCCGGCCAACATTGAATACAAGGGCCGGCTCGAGCCGGGCCGCATGTTCCTCGTCGATATGGAAAAGGGCCGCATCGTTCCGGACGAAGAAATCAAGCACGTGCTCGCCACGCGCCAGCCCTACGGCGAATGGCTCCGCGAAACCATGGTCGATCTCGACGAGCTGCCGGCGGGCGACGTGCCGGTCACCGACGTTGAGACCATCAACGACCGCCAGCGCATGTTCGGCTACACCATGGAAGACCAGAATCATATCCTGATTCCGATGGCCCGCGACGGCATGGAAGTGTCCGGATCGATGGGCATCGACACGCCGATCGCCGTGCTCGCCGAAAAACCGCAACTGCTTTACACCTACTTCAAACAGCTCTTCGCACAGGTCACCAACCCGCCGCTCGACGCCATTCGCGAAGAATGCGTCACCTCGCTGCAGACCAACCTCAGCGCCGAGAAAGACCTCTTCGAGGAAACCGCCGAGCACTGCCGCCTGCTGCGCCTCAAACAGCCGATCCTCACCAACGAGAAGCTGGCCGCCATCAAGAAGCTTGATCAGGAAAACCTGCGGGCCGCAACTCTGCCGATTCTCTATACCGTTTCCGAAGGCGGCGAAGGCCTCAAAAAAGCCATTCAGGAACTGTGCGAAAAAGCATCGGCCGCCATCGAAGACGGCAAGACCCTGCTGATTCTTTCCGACCGCGACGCCGATAAAGACCAGGCCCCGATCCCGGCACTGCTCGCGACCGGCGCGGTGCATCACCACCTCATCCGCAAGCTGCAGCGTACCCGCTGCAGTCTGGTCATCGAGTCCGGCGAACCGCGCGAAGTGCACCATTTCTGCCTGCTCTTCGGTTACGGCGCCAGCGCGGTCAACCCGTACATGGTATATGAAACCCTTGACTCGCTGATCCGGGACGGCCTGTTCGACAGCGACCTCGAAACCGCGACGAAAAAATTCATCAAGGCCATCGGCAAAGGCATGCTCAAAGTCATGTCCAAGATGGGAATCTCCACGCTGCACTCCTATCGCGGCGCACAGATTTTCGAAGCCATCGGCCTGAACAGTGACGTCATCGACAGCTATTTCGAGGGAACCGCCTCCCGCATCGGCGGTCTCGGCCTCAGCGAAATCGCCGCCGAAGTGGAAGCCCGCCACAAGAGCGCCTTCCCGGCCCGCGACGTCGCGGGCCGCCTGAAGCTCGACATCGGCGGCGCCTATAAATGGCGGCGCAACGGAGAAGAACACCTTTTCCACCCGCTGGCCGTTGCCCGACTGCAGGAAGCAACCCGCACCGACAACATTGAGCTGTACAAAGAATACGCGAAGATGATCAACGACAAGGGCCGCCAGGTTTCCACGCTGCGCGGACTCTTCGAGTTCGTCAAAGCCGAAAAACCCGTTCCGCTCAGCGAAGTTGAACCGTGGACCGATATCGTCAAACGCTTTAAGACCGGTGCCATGTCCTACGGCTCCATCAGCCAGGAAGCGCACGAAACGCTCGCCATCGCCATGAACCGCATCGGCGGAAAATCCAACAGCGGCGAAGGCGGCGAAGATCCCGAACGCTTTATTCCGGACGAAAACGGCGACCTGCGCCGCTCGGCAATCAAACAGGTGGCGTCCGGCCGTTTCGGCGTCAGCAGCCACTACCTGACCAACGCCGACGAAATTCAGATTAAAATGGCACAGGGCGCCAAGCCCGGTGAAGGCGGACAGCTGCCCGGCCATAAAGTGAAACCGTGGATCGCGAAAACCCGCAACTCCACACCGTACGTCACACTGATTTCGCCGCCGCCGCATCACGATATTTACTCGATCGAAGACCTCGCGCAGCTCATCTATGACCTGAAGAGCGCCAATCCGTCCGCGGGCGTCACCGTCAAGCTCGTCTCGGAAGTCGGTGTCGGAACCGTCGCCGCCGGAGTGTCCAAAGCCAAGGCGGACCTGGTTCTCATCTCCGGGTATGACGGCGGAACCGGCGCTTCGCCGCAGTCCTCCATCAAGCACGCCGGACTGCCGTGGGAGCTCGGTTTGGCGGAAACCCAGCAGACGCTGGTGCTCAACGACCTGCGCAGCCGCATCCGTGTCGAGTGCGACGGGAAACTGCTGACCGGCCGCGACGTCGCTGTTGCCGCCCTGCTCGGGGCCGAGGAATTCGGTTTCTCAACCGCTCCGCTGATGACCATGGGCTGCATCATGATGCGCGTCTGCCATCTGAACACCTGCCCGGTCGGCGTTGCCACGCAGGACCCGGAACTCCGCAAGAAGTTTGCCGGCAAACCGGAATACGTCATCAACTTCTTCCGCTTCGTCGCCGAAGAGCTCCGCCAGATCATGGCCGAACTCGGTTATCGTAAACTCGAGGAAATGGTCGGCCACTCCGAAAAGCTCAACATTAGAAAAGCTGTCGAGCACTGGAAGGCTCAAGGCCTCGACTTCTCAAAGATTCTGTACAAACCCGACGTCGAGCCGGTTATTGGAACGCACTGCATCAAGAAGCAGGATCACGGCATCTACCAGGCCCTTGACCACGAGCTGATCGCCAAAGCCAAACCGGCCCTCGAGAACGGCGAAAAAGTCGTCATCGACGTCGAACTGAAAAACATCCACCGCACCGTCGGCGCGATGCTCAGCAATCAGATTTCGAAAAAATACGGCGCGGCAGGTCTGCCGGAAGACACCATTACGGTGAACGGAACCGGTTGCGCCGGGCAGAGCTTCGGGGCCTTCAGCGCCCGCGGGATCACCTTCAACGTCAAAGGCGATGCCAACGACTATTTCGGTAAAGGGCTCTCCGGCGCACGACTGATCATCCGGCCGCCGGAAGTATCCTCCTTCAATCCGGAAGAAAACATTCTCATCGGTAACGTCGCCTTCTACGGTGCCATCACCGGTGAGGCATTCATCAACGGACTGGCCGGTGAACGTTTCTGCGTTCGCAACTCCGGCGCGATCACCGTTGTCGAAGGAATCGGCGACCACGGCTGCGAATACATGACCGGCGGCCGCGCGGTCATTCTCGGCCGCACCGGCCGCAACTTTGCTGCCGGAATGTCCGGCGGAGTTGCCTACGTCCTCGACGAGCAGGGTGACTTCATCGAAAACCGCTGCAACCCGGAAATGGTCGACTTCGATCCGCTTGAAGAAGAGGATGCGGACTTCCTGCGCGACCGGGTTGAAAAGCACGCCGAACTCACCGGCAGCCCGAAAGCCAAACGCCTGCTGGCCGACTGGGACAATACCCTGTCCAAATTCATCAAGATCATCCCGGTCGACTACAAAAAAGCGCTGGCCATCATCGCTGACGAAAAGAAAACTGGAGAATAATTTTCACCACAGAGTCCTCATAGACACAGAGCTTTCAAATTTCCATATCCTCTGAGTCTCTGTGTTCTCTGTGGTAAAACAGGAGCAGAAAATGGGAAAACCAACTGGATTTAAAGAATTCGAACGCAAGACGCCGGCGGAACGTCCGGTCGCCGAGCGTATTCACGACTATAAGGAAGTCTATCAGCCGTTCGGCGAAGACAAACTGCAGGAACAGGCCGCCCGCTGCATGAACTGCGGCATCCCGTTCTGCCACATCGGCTGTCCGCTCGGAAATATTATCCCGGAATTCAACGACCTCACTTATAAAGGCCACTGGAAGCAGGCGTGGGAAATCCTTTCCGCAACCAACAATTTTCCGGAATTCACCGGCCGCCTCTGCCCGGCACCATGCGAAGAAGCCTGTGTGCTTGGCATCAACGAGCCGGCCGTTGCCATCGAAACCATTGAAAAATTCATCATCGAGCATGCCTTCAAAGAAGGTTGGGTCCAGCCGCAGCCTCCGAAAGCCCGTACCGGCAAATCCGTTGCTGTGATCGGCTCCGGGCCGTCCGGCCTCGCTGCGGCCTATCAGCTCAACCGCGCCGGGCACACCGTCACGGTGTTCGAACGTGCCGACCGGGCCGGTGGACTGCTCCGCTACGGGATTCCCGACTTCAAACTCGAAAAATGGGTTATCGACCGCCGCCTCGATATCATGAAAGCCGAAGGCATCACGTTCAAAACCTCGTCCGCCATCGGAACAGACGTTTCCGCTGATGAACTGAACTCTTTTGATGCCGTCGTGCTGGCCATCGGCTCGACCTCCGGCCGCGACATGCCGGTTCCCGGCCGTGACCAGAAGGGCGTTTATTTCGCAATGGAATTTCTCCCGCTGCAGAACAAAACCGTCGCGGGGGATTATCCGGAACCGCTCATTTCCGCCAAAGGCAAAAACGTTGTCGTCATCGGCGGCGGCGACACCGGTTCCGACTGCGTCGGGACCTCAATCCGCCACGGCGCAAAAAGCGTCGTCAACTTCGAGCTTTTCCCGCAGCCGCCGTCTGCCCGCCCGGCTCATCA
>JBFWJN010000036.1:0-18825 GCA_050253185.1 Kiritimatiellales bacterium
ACAACCTGATGAAATGCAGAGTCATCCATTTTCCATTGAAAAGGGCTGCTCCAGGGAAGTCCGGCCGGCAGGGATGCCGCAGATTTCTCATATTCCCCCTCCTGCTCAACAGTCAGATGATACACCAGTTCAAATTTGTCCCTGCCGGGGGGCAGAGTCCGGGTATCCAGTCTGACGGCGGCGCCACCGAATGCCGCTTCAAGAGGTTCAGGATGCACATCAAAATTCGCCTGCGCAGGCAACTCGGCCTCCAACCAGAGATCATGGGCAATTGGAACCGGCTGACGAATATATTCCAGCATGGCGGATGCACTCAGCGCGGGTCCGTTCCTCCACATCAACCGTCCGCTCACAATTTTTTTCAAAACCCCTTCACGATCCTTTTCCGGAATCTGAATCCTCATCTCAAGAGTCCGGGATTCTCCCGGCACCACGTGAATTTCAGATGCCTCAGATACATCTTCCCATCCCGGCGGCAAATCCCATCGCCATACCCCGTCAATCACTTCATCCAGAAAGCCGGAAACGGTCACCGACAGCGGCAACACACTGCCGGTCATATCCCAGGCTTTCGGAACCCGTATCTCAACGGCCTGCAAAGGCACAACCGGACCGGCGGATGTAACATAATGCGCCTGTTCCGAAAGCGGGATAAACTGCACATTCCCGCGGGACTCCACATTGACCGGGTTCCCGTATAAATCAAACACATCGGGGCCGTCAGCCCGTACCGGCAATGTCCCTTCCGCATCCTGGACCGACCAGATCACTGCGGTTTCTCCGGAATCTCCCGAAAAGCAATACGCATAGCAGCCCGAACCATCAACAGCCCGACGCTGAAAGTTCAACGCCCCAAGCTGTTTTGTCATTGCAGCATACGCGGCGACAACCGGCTTGGGACCGTAATGCGTTCCCGGCTCGTTCATACTCCATGGATATACGAACGGTCCCGGTGTTGCCATCGAAATCCAGTAAAGCCGGTCTATGCCGCAACCCAAAGCCATCATATGTGTTCGAACCAGATAAGCCGCACCCTGTTTCAGGCTGACGAACAGACTGCGCGACTTGGGTTTCCGCTGAGGAATATCATCACGCTCCGAACTTTTATAGCCGGCTTCGGTCAGCCAGACGGGTTTGCCGGCACCCCCGGCTTCATCAAATTCTTTCCGGACATTTTCGAACACATCTGACAGCCGCCACTCCGGAGCCTCCGGGCTGACATAGACATGAATTGCCAAAGCATCCATATACTGTGCACCGCCCTCGGCCAGCACATTATGGATAAATCCCGCATCTCCAAAAGGATCACCGCAAACTCCTGCCACCATGCCGTTCGGATTGCCCGCCTTCGCACCTTCGTATGCCGTCTTCAGCATCCCGAGATATTCCTCCGCATTCATGCGGAAGTACGGCTCATTTTCCACTTCAAAGGCCGGAATCTGTCCACGGTAGTGAGATGTAATCTCCGTCCAGTATCTCTGATACAGGGTCAGATCTTTGGGCACTGAAGGATTCTGTTCGGAGCGACGGTCCGGCGGCAGACTGCCCTGCCCGGTATAAACAAAAGGCACCAGGCCGCGATCTGCCATCTTGCGAACAATGCAATCGGCTTTCCATTTAGGCTCCCCATTGACATGCGGGAAAATATCTTTCCATAAAAACCCGCAGTCATGCATCCGCACATGCCTGACCCCGATGGCTGCTGCACGTGAAAGCTCCACATCCGGATTGCCAAGCACACAGACGCCGAACGGCGATGTTTCGGGATCGGAGCCGTTTCGATCCGAAATCCGGACAAAGGAAGACCATTGTTCATCGACCAGGTTTCCATTCACATCCAGCAGTTTCAGAATCACCCGGTACCACCCCAAAGGCTGTCCCGTAATCACGGTATGAAACACCGCACGCTGTTTTTCGTCAGGCTGTAATGCAACCTGTTCAGAAAATAGATTCTGACCGTCAACATCCAGCAGGTCGCACCGAACGGAACCGCCCCCTGGATTACAGACAGCGCCGCCAATCATCACCGGTTCTTCCAGTCCGTAAATTCCGCCTTTTCGGTTTAGAACGTCATCCGGGCTTTCGCCGAAAAAAAAGCTAAACTGCGCAGTCTCTCCGGGAACGGGGATCTCCCGGTCGCCCTCACAGAGCTGAACGCCATCCACGGCAAAAGTACAGGCCTGGTTCTTTTCAGGGCGAAAGAAAACAAAACAGCGGTTCAGTTCCGTTTCCGGCAATGATCCGCTCACCGAAATCCGCTGCCATTCATCTGTCAGCGCAATCCCTGTGGAAACCCGTACCGCCGGAAACCAGCGGTTGACATTTTCAATGCCCACAAATTCTGCAGTGAGGCGGACGCCCGGTGTTCCGCGAACAAATGCAGATAAGGTATACGTCCGACCGGGAACAAACGAAACCGGTTCGCTGGATAACAGGAGCCCGGAATTCGCCGATGCTGTCACCTCGACCGCCCGGTCGCCGTGCGCGGCATTGTTCTTTACGATCTTCCCGGCAGATCCGATCCCCAGCTCATTATACCAAAGCTGCCAGGGGGAAAATCCCGGCTCGAACGACCCGTTGCTCAGAAGATTGGTCGACGCGGCTGACAGATTCAGTGCAACTGCCGACACAATAAAAAATGAACTGCAGTATTTCACGAACTGCTTTCCTCTTTGCCAACCAGAGCGGCACCGGCATGAACCGGCTCAACCTTCACATCAAATGTTTTCAGATCGAATGTAATGATCGCTCTGAGCTGTCCGGTTTGTTTGTCGACGCGTGAAACCCGAATAAAATTCTCACCGCAATCTCCGGACGAAACATAACGCTTCATCAGCTGTCCCAGCGTCCGCGCGTCCGGCCAAGTCCCGAGCAGAACCAGCCGTCCCTGTCCCAGTTCAAGCTCCGCAACCGCGCACTGCCCGTTGAGCGCCCCCGAAATATAGTGGGCCAACACCCGGCCGGGGCCGTTCAGCTCGAATGAATCACAGAACAGGCTGCCGGGAGAAACGGTCCCGGTTTCTGTCTGGATGTCAACACGGCCACCTGAAGGAATATGATGCAGAACACGAAAACCTGCTGATTTCTCCAGCGACCCGAAAAAATGATCCCGAAATACCGTCAGATCCTCACTGCGCGTTAAACTGAGCGGACCGATCACCCAGGTTCCGCCATCCTGCACAT
This sequence comes from Kiritimatiellales bacterium, assembly GCA_050253185.1. GTDB lineage: Bacteria > Verrucomicrobiota > Kiritimatiellia > Kiritimatiellales > Tichowtungiaceae > Tichowtungia. The sequence goes on from JBFWJN010000036.1 coordinate 3,184, forward strand.
ACTGAAGCATGGATTCCAGCCGATCAGCAGGAAACACAGGACAGAACGGCGTATACACAGCGCGATATGAACTGATATCCCGGCGGGGATCAACCAGATCCGCACGGACCCCCTGACACATCAGTCGCCGATAAACCTGATACTGCTGCTCAACGGCATCAAACCGGGGAACGGTGGGTTCCGCATCAAAGGCGGCACGGCTGCGGTCGTACAAATGAACCGCCAGCTCGGACGGCCGGGGAACGGTTTCCAGCAGCATCGGCGCCTGTTTCTGAATCTCTTCGGATGCACGCCGGATTTCTTCAAGTGACGGACTCGGCATTCCGTTCTGATAATACACCGCGCCATGGCACATTTCCTGGCCCGCCCACTGCATACGCAGCGGCCAGAAAAACAACCCGCCGCCGCCCATCGCAAAACTCATCCACATTTTGCTGTAAACCGAGTTTTTTCGATGAATTAACGGATGAACGGCTTCGACCCCGCCGTTCCAGCTTGCCGCCGTTTCCATCAGCCAATAGGGCATCCCGTCTCCGGCCGGGCGCATCCAGTCATATTCATACGCATACTTCCAGGCCTCCGTGGAATCGAAATAGGCATCGACAGAATGGAAGTCCAGAGCTGAAAACAGATCCTGATTATCCATTCTCATCAGGTTTCGAAACAGGGAGTTGTGTGTAATCGGAACGGGGCTGTGCTTACGGATCGCCACGGCCTGCGCGTGAGCAAACTCGCAATGCATTCGGCTCTGAAACTGCCTGTATGCATAGATCAGCGAAGGATGGTGGCGCGGACGAACCCGCTCCGGATCCGGCAACGGCACATCCGAAAAAGACCGATAGGTCTGGCTCCAGACCGCTGTATTCCAACAACGGTTCAATTTGCTGATCGACCCGTATTTCTCCTCCAGAAACGAATGAAATTTTTCCCGACAGGATTCGCAATAGCAGGGAAACGGCTCGAGCTCATTATCGATTTGCCATGCAATCAGGTTGGAATACGAACCGAACTCCTGAGCCATCTGTTCGGCGATCCGGTTCACATAAAAACGAACTTCGGAAGAACTTTTACAGATAGAATAACGTCCGCCATGCGAACTTCTCGTCCCGTTCTTTGACAAAATCATTGCGTCCGGATGATCCACATTCAGCCACGCCGGCGGAGCGGCAGACGGGGTCCCCAGCACAATAGCAATCCCCTCATCCTCCAGCCTGCGCAGGACTTTATGAAGCCATTCATATTCAAAATGTCCCTCTTCCGGTTCCAGCAGCGCCCAGCTGAACTCCGCCAGACGTACAGCGTTTAATCCTGCCTTTTTGATTCGCAGCAGATCTCCCGCCAACTGGTCTTCCGGCCAAAGTTCCGGATAATAGGCGGCGCCGATCCACAGCGCATCTGTGATTATCTTCTTTTTCGCCTGTGCCATGCAGTAAATCCTTTGTCCATTGTCATCTGAGTCGACGGTAATGTGAACCGGGCCAATTGATATATGTACATTTCATCAAATAATGTCTTTAATTCGCCTGCCGACAAAAAATATAATGAGGCACAGGCTGAATGGTGAATGTAATGAATCGATTGAAAGAAGATACCGCTCGAAATGTACTGCTTGCCTTAAACTGGCGACATCCCAAACTGCATCTGGGCGTGGCCACCTATGCAAAGGAGGCCGGCTGGCACCTGAACTCCTCTGCTGAATACAGCGGACGTCTTCCCATGGAATGGACCGGGAACGGAATCATCACTCATCGAGGAGTTCCCTCAATTGAATCCTACATCAGAAATTTCAAACAAAGTGTGGTTTCTGTCGTAGCCACAAACCTCGGCCCCTGCGTCTGCGATGACCGCGAAGAAACGGGGCGTATCGCCGCCCGCTACTTCCACTCGCGCGGCTTTCGAAAAATGCTTTATTACTGTCCGCATATTCCGCAGGAAAATGATCTCCGCCGGGCCGGGTTTGAAAGCGAATGCGAGGCGCTGGAATGTGCTGCATTTGACCTGCACGCGCCTCCGCTCTCAATGACCTGGTCGAAACAGTGTGAATACCTTTCCAAACAATTGAAACAGGCGGATCTGCCTATTGCCGTTTTCGCATTCGAAGACTGTCTTTCAACTGAAATTCTTGATGCCGCGCTGGCGGCCGGGCTGCGGGTCCCGGAGGATGTCAGCATCCTTGGCGTAAACAACGATGAACTGCTCTGCGAAACGCAACAGATTCCTCTCTCCAGCATTGAAAACAACCTGGTCAAAGTGGGCTACGAAGCAGCCTCTCTGCTGGACCGGCTGATGGCCGGGGGAACTGCGCCTGAAAAACCAATTATGATTTCCCCCGAACCACAGATTGTTCTCCGGCAAAGTACAGATGCATATGCCATTACCCACCCGGGACTTTCAAAAGCACTTTCTTTTATTAAAAACCATTTCACCGAACCCATTTCCGTACCGGATGTGGCCCGCGCCTCTGCCATGTCGGAATCCGGTCTGCGACAGGCCTTTCAACAGTATCTTAAGCGCCCGCCCGGAGAGGAAATTTCGAGGCTGCGCATGGAATTTGCCTGCCGGTTGCTGACAGAAACCGAGATGAAAATAGAAGAGATCGCTGAATCCGCCGGATTCACGGAGCGCCGCAACCTGTACGCCGCATTTCAGCGTGCAAAGAATATAACGCCCTCCCAATACCGGAAAGAGCATCTGTCCGAGCCTATCGCATCATTTTAATCGTATTGCAGCCTGAAATATTCATCTACAGGCTGAATTTTCGTCAGACAGCTTTTCCAGGGGCTTCACTCCACCGCCGGAGCATTCACAATAAAAGCTTTGATGCCCGGATCACCTTCGTCAGATTCAAGTGTCAGTGTATGCGGACCATTAGTACATCCCTGCACTAAAACAGTACGGGTTTCAGGAGATGTCGGGTGATACGTGGAAGTGAACAGCGGATACGAGTTCCATTTCACCTGAAACCCTGCCGGCAGCGCGGCCTTTTTGTATTGAAGAATCCACTCAATCTGCCAATCCGACGGTTCTATGGCCACCCTTCCCGACCGGGAAACAAAGCGTTCCGTGCTCCATCCCTCGCCATCTTCTCCCGTTACTGTGCCCTGCACTTTAAAGTGGATCCGTTTACCATCGGGTGTCGAATCCGGCAAACAGGTCAGCGTCCATTCTTCTTTCACCGGCGCCTTTTCAAAGGAAATATGGTTAATCGCCGGCATCCAGATTCCTGCAGGACCGAGACTCGATCGTGTATTTTTCCATAACGCCGTCATCTCATCCATCGGTTGACCATCGAGCAATACACGTACATTGGAGTTTTCGTCGCCTGTTCCGTCCGAAACCGCCGCAACACGATTGCCGTTAAAAGTAAGTGTCAACTGACCGCTCCTATTCCGGGTTACGTCCGGAGCATCTAGTGCCACTGTAGTAATCGTGCCGGCCGATGAAGGATTGTCTCCAAGTTCCGGACGACGGATCAGCTCTTCACCGATGAATCGGGCATAAAGATCGCATCCCTCTGCGTTCAGGTGAATTTTGTCTCTCAAAAGATTGGTGCTGGACATATTCCGGGCACTTAGATAGTCACACCATTTTTTACGAAGATTGATTTTCATACAGTGATATCGATCTGCAATCTCCATTATTTTCAGAGAACGATCATCCAGCTGTTTTGACAGAGCTTCCGCATTATCCTGAGCAGCAATATGACTCGTCCATAAAATGATTTCCGCAGAGGTCCGCTCGCGCACTTTCCTCACCATTTCTTCATATTTATCGGTCGGCCCGTAGTCATGAAAAAACAGAAGGTCCGGGTACCACGGATAAAGATCATGTTCCGCGGTACGCACAAGTAACGGAGACTGGTATCCTCCAATCGCGGAATTCTGAAATTCGAACTGAACTGTCGGATACTGGGTTTTCAGCTGTCTCTGAATGATCGTCGTCCAATTCTGCGCAGTGATGGATTGTCCGTAAAACATTACTCGTACATGAGCAGGATGTTCAGCGGTCGATTCCGCAAGTGCTTTCATGGTTCGCTGAATATATCTTGCTGACGAATTTTCTATTCCCCATACAGTTCCCGATAACATGAGCAGTGTCATTACCAACCCCGCAGACCAAGAAGATAATCTTTTCACCGGACAGTCTTTCTATTATTTAACAAAGTGATCGAATCAGAATACGGAATCCCATCCGCATCGTTGGCGAACAGAAACAATAACGTACCGCATCCGACCGCAACAGGCATCCACAAAGATCCTCTCTTATTTTTTTCATTCATAATCTTTGCAGAAACATCACCCGCCACATAAAACCTATCGGGCACAGTTCTATCCGCATAGAATCCCGCGCCCGATACAGTCATGAAAACTTCTGCGAACGAGAAAATGAAGTGAGTTTTCCCGCCCGCAGATAATAGTATATTAATTATTCTAAAATTTTATTTCGGATAAACATAATACCTGCCGTTCCGAAGAAAACTAGACTAATACCGCGCGGCTCGGGAACCATACTCAAGGTCGTCTGGCCGGCTACGCTGGTATCAATACTCCAGATTGAATCCGTAGCACTGTACTTCGTATCATTGTACCGAATTCGCCCCGCATTGATATGTTTGGCAAAATCAAAGTTATCCGCCAGAATTGTAAACGTACCGGTGCTCCCCTCCGTAAAGTTAAAATACGTTCCGCCATCAGTACCAGCATCAGAGGCACCAAAATAAAAGCCGGTTTCAACGGCCAATGATCCGGCTGAAAAATTATACCGGCTCGCTGTAGCAGCGGGAGTGCCGACTCCTAACTGTAAATTCGTAAGCGTCACCGAGCCCCCGTTTTGATTAACAATTCCCTGAGCCGCCTTACCAATCTGTATATAAAAGGCTCCCAGCGTAGCAGAATCATTAATTGTCAATGTACTGGCAGTTGTGGCGGATCCAATCAGTACAATATTAGCACCGGCATTATATGCTACATTATTATTCAGCGTAAGTGTTACTCCTACAGTATTAAGAGCGGAAGTTTGGGTAATCACTGCAGAATTATTGACTGTAAGCACTGTATTATTGATCTGCCCGCCCCACGATATAACCGGAGCTGTCGTCCCATTGCCGTTGATGACTCCGATGTGCGTATCACCAAGGTCATCGGGCGTTACGGCATAACCCAACGGATTTTTGTATCCCGACCAGTTTTCGTTATTATCAACTGCAGAAGACGTGCTTCCGGTCCATATATTTGTAATCACGGCAGCCTGTACAACCGCTGTGTTCAGCCCTATTAAACCTGTCATTATCGCAGCAACCATGTATCGTCTCATTACACAACCTCCAGTTCTGTGTTGTTCTCAGGGATTCGTACTCATAATCCCAACCTGTTCGATATAAGCTATCAGGCAGGAAACAATGATTATATGTATAAATCGCCATACTATGTCGTATTTTCATTAAACTAATTTATTGAAAATACGACCTGTAATATGGAAATAGGCATTTATTTATCCGCAAGCAGGATTATTATTTCCTTTTTTATCAATGGAGAAAACCAATGACCCAACCGTATATATCATCGGCCTTTTGTAAGTCACTGACTCCATCCGGTCGGATCTTGGAATGTGAGGGCTGGAACACCTGGTGCTGTTCGCCGATCTATGGCGATGACGGCCATGTCCATGTTTTCTTTTCCCGCTGGCGAGATTCGTTTGATAATTGGCTCCGTGGCTCCGAAATTGCCCATGCTGTCGCTGACAAACCCGACGGCCCTTACACAATCACCGGGACCGTCTTGAAAGGCCGCGGCCCGGGACACTGGGATGCGGACACCATTCATAACCCGACCATTCATAAAGTCGGCAGCCGCTACGCCCTTTTTTACATCGGCAACAATCTGGCCGAAGCGGACAAAAATAATGCTCATCATGCCTCAACCCAGCGAATTGGACTGGCGGTTTCCGATTCGCTTGAGGGGCCGTGGACACGCATCAGCGACGAAATCCCGCTGCTGGATGTCAGCCCGGACAAAAAAATGTGGGACAGTTACCTCACGACAAACCCCGCCCTGCTCCAGCATCCCAACGGACAATTTTGGCTTTATTATAAGGCATGGGATCGAAACAACGACAACCTCCGCAAAATGGGATTTTCCGTTGCCGACAGACTTGAAGGTCCCTATAAAAAATTTGAAGGCAACCCGGTGATCGACTTTTCCCACCTTCACGCTGAAGTCGAAGATGCGTATGTGTGGTTTGAAAAAGGAAGCTTCCACATGATCATGCGTGACTTCGGCGTCATTCATCGGCATGTCGGGCTCTACTTCAATTCCGACGATGGCATCCACTGGTCCGAACCGCAACTCGGCTATGATCTATCGACAACCTATTTTGGCGGAGAGATCGAGCGTTTTGAACGTCCGCAAATTCTGATGAAAGACGGCAAAGCCGAATATCTGTTCTGCGCCCTGATGGGCGGAAAATATAACACATCCACCGGAGCCGTTCTGAAAATCGGAGAATGGATATGAAGCCGAACCTTCTCATCATCATGGCCGACGACATGGGCCACTGGGCGCTCCACTGCGCCGGAAACCAAGACGTCCTCACGCCGAATCTCGATCGGCTGGCCGCCTCCGGCATCCGCTTCGAAAACTTCTTCTGCGTCTCGCCGGTCTGCTCCCCGGCACGGGCATCGTTCCTGACCGGTCGCATTCCCTCGCAGCACGGGGTGCACGACTGGATTAAAAAAGGAAACATTGATGATCCCAACGGAGTTTATCGCGGAAAAGACCGCCCGATCGAATACCTCAAAGGCATCAACGGCTTTACCGACTATCTTGCGAACGATGGCTGCATTTGCGGTCTGTCCGGCAAATGGCACCTCGGCGATAACGGCTCTCCACAGAAAGGGCATTCCTTCTGGAAAGCCCACGCGTTCGGCGGCGGAAACTACACGGACTATCAGCTGTTCGAAGACGGCAAGCTGAAAAACAAAACCCGTTATATCACCGAGGTCATCACCGATAACGCCCTGGACTTTCTGGAACAGAACAAAGACAGTCGCTTCTGCCTGAGTGTGCACTACACCGCACCGCACAGTCCGTGGAACCGGGAGGATCATCCTTCCAATGTTTGGAAACTGTACGATCACTGCGCCTTTACGGCCACCCCCGACTTGTCGATCAGTCCATTGCAGATCGACACAGCCCCGTCCGGAACCGGAGAAAAACGCAAGGAGCTGCTGCACGGTTACTATACCGCCATCACGGCGATGGACCGCGGCATCGGCCGGCTGCTTGACTGGCTCGAAGAAAACGGACAGCGCGAAAACACACTGGTTATTTTCACCAGCGATAATGGCATGAATATGGGGCACCACGGCGTCTGGGGCAAAGGCAACGCCACCTTCCCGCAGAACATGTGGGATACTTCCGTCAAAGTGCCTGTCATCTTTTCACAGCCCGGCACACTGGCAGAAAACACCGTCTGCGACTCCATGCTCAGCCACTACGACATCTTTCCCACCCTGCTCGACCTCTTCGATATTCCCAACCCGGAAGAAAACCTGCCCGGCAGCAGTTTTGCAGAAACTCTGCGCGGGGCAGATGCTCCGATCAATAAAGATGTCGTTATCTACGATGAATACGGGCCGGTGCGCATGATCCGCACAGCGGAATATAAATACGTTCACCGGGTTCCATACGGCCCGCACGAGTTTTATAACCTGATCAGTGATCCCGATGAGGAAGCCAACCTCATCGACGATGACGCATTTTCATCGCAGATCGAAACTCTGCGCGGACGCCTGAATGAATGGTTCCTCCGTTATGTCTACCCACACATTGACGGGGCTAAAGAAGCTGTTTATGGAAAAGGCCAGCTCGACCGCGCCGGAATTTGTGCCGAAGGAAGGCCGAATTACGCTGACGACATTCATTTCTACAAAGATCAGGAATCCTTCCGGGAAGAAATATAAAACGGGTTTAATACATCTTGAAAAACCGAACGATCAGCTCCGGAGCTTCTTTCGGAAACGTATGCCCGCCCGGGTGGATCAGCGTTATAACTGACGTGCCGGCGGCCGACGGATAAAGCGTGCCGGTTAAATCGCCGGAAGATGCCCACGGTTCACCGGTTTCCGAGCAGCCGTTGATTCGTTTATCCTGAGCCATCATCAGCGCCTGCCATTTATATTTCACCAACGGATCATTTTCCCCTGCCAGGTGAAGAACCGGCTTCGGTTCCAGCTTGCTGATCACCTTGGCGCTGGCCGCCGCAGACGGTGCCACCGCTGCAAACACATTGCCTCGTGCCGCCCAGAGCAGATAAGTGAATCCGCCGCCGTTGGAATGACCCGTGCAGTAAACGCGATTTGAATCAATCCGGTATTCTTTTTCCAGCGAACGCAGCACTGTATCGAAAAACTTCAGGTCGCGGTTGTCCGGGCCCATGGATTGCGCGTTCCAGCCATTCTTCTTTCCCTCCGGGTCCGTCAGAATGCCCGGCGTCGGAAGTCCCTGCATATAGACAACGGCGGCCTCCGGCCACAGGTCGTGAATATGAAACGAGCGTGCCATGCGCTGCATGGTGCCGCCGTGTCCGTGAAACACGAACACGAGCGGAATGGAATTGGTCGTCTGCGGAACATAAATCAGCGCCTCGCGCTTCACACCGTCAATCATCCACTCTCGCGGCTGAAGCTCCGCGGCACACAGCGCACCTGCCAGTAAAAAAATGCCTGTCAGAACGGTTTTAATCTTCATGATGTTCATCATAACGCGTTTCCCGGGAAAATATTGGATTGGAAAACGAAAAGTTTTTCATAGGGTGATCGCATGAACTTCGAACCAATCGGCATCATCCATTCGTGCTTTAAGGAAAAATTCGGCATCCCCCGCCAACCGGGACTGGTGAAAAGCGCGACGGCCACGCTGGAACTGCTCCCGCCGTACAACGTCGAAGAAGCCCTGCGCGGAATCGACGAGTTTTCCCACCTCTGGATTCTTTTCGTATTCCACGAAAGCGTGATCGAAAAATTTCAGCCGACGGTGCGGCCGCCGCGGCTTGGCGGCAACACCCGCATCGGCGTGTTTGCCACCCGTTCTCCATTCCGGCCCAACCCGATCGGACTGTCTGTCGTCGGGTTGAAATCCGTCAGCGGCACAACGCTCGAGCTGGCGGGCGGAGATTTTCTGGACGGCACACCGGTGCTCGACATCAAACCCTACATCCCCTACGCCGATTCCATTCCCGAAGCGCGCGGCGGCTTCGCGCCGGACGCACCCGTACCCCAGAACATCGTTTCGTTTACGCCGGAAGCTACCGCCGTTTTCCAAACATTGGAAAAAAGTCAGCAGCAGCTGATCCGCGATGTGCTGACCTACAACCCGCGCCCGGCCTACCAGTCTGACAACCCAGATCGAACCTACGGCACACGGCTTTTCAACCTTGATATCAAATGGTGCTGCAGCAAGGAACGTGTCCTAATCAAGGATATTTCCTGTTACTGTAATTGATCAAATACAGAAAAACTGCACAGATCATCGGCTAGGAACCGGTCGAACTTTCTCTGAATGATCTGCGCCAGACCCGCGCAGGCAGCGGCGATGGATTGTCAGTGATAGAGCCAATCCCCGTCCGACCATGTTCTCACATCTGTCTCACCGGCTTTTTCAAACAGGCCGACCATTCCGGCATTGCGTCAGCCCGCTTTGAAATCACCCTATTTTTGACGTGATGACACTCTGCAGCCGCTGTGTTTTTATAAACCGGTTTGAGTATCGGGTTAATAAAGGAGAATATGATGAAAAAGAGTTGGGTTTCATTGATTGCACTGCTTGGTGCGACGGCTGTTCATGCAACGGTTCTGGTTTCAGAACATTTCGCAACCAGTGTCAATACTGCCGCTACCAATAGCTGGACGGCGATTGCGAAATATGTAGACAATACAACCATTGGAGTGGCCAGTGTATTGCAGACCGGTGGCTTGAGTTATGAAAACGGTGCGACTGTCACCGGAATCGATGGGCTGAAAGCATCTGCCCGGGACGGATACCTCTATAATGGTCAGAACGTCGCTAACCGCTTTACAAAATCGTTAAACTCGACCATTAATTTTTCAGAAGGAAGCACGCTGTATTTCAGCGCGATTATTGGCGGAGCCGCCCGGGCCAACTTCGGATTAGGAAACGTAACGGAAACCAATTTCCCGACGACGCTGGTTTCAATGGGAATTCAACCGCAGAACAGCACTACCGAAATCGGATATCCTAATATGTTCAGCTCATCGGTGTGGACGGGGGATTCTTCTCAGGCTGACGATGGGAATGGAATCGCGATCGGTAACAACAAGTGGGAAAACCGTTACCTGCTGATCGGAAAAATCGTGAACAATGCCGGTGGACTGGATGAGATCAGTTATCACCTGATTAATCTGACGAATTCGGCTGTGTCGGTGGATGTCCCGGACACGTGGTCGGATACTGCGCTATCAGGTGCCCAGTATTACAGCCGCACGGATTATGATTTCGGCGGAGATCTGGTGTTCAGCAATCTGGTTGTCGATCTGCAGAACCACACCAGCCTTGATGAAATCTATTTCGGAACCGAATACGCCGATGTTATCCCTGAGCCTGTCACGATAGGGTTGCTGGGAATGGCGGCCGGCAGCCTTCTGGTATACAAAAGAGTCCGTTTCCATCTCTAACCCTCTGCGGTTTTAGATTTTATGAGAGAAAATCCCGATCCATTCGGGATCTTCTCTTTTGCGTTACTGTTTGGCGAGCTGTGCTTAATAACTTCAAGATAAAATCCGGAAATGAAATATTCACCCAGAGAGACAGTAGCTTATGCGGGGCTCTCGTTTTCTTTGATGGGATCGCTGAGTATTGATTCCCTGCCGCAACATCCTAATGTTTTGTTTATTCTGTTTGATGATATGAATGATCTCGGAGAGCCCGGGGCGTCTCCGCAAACACCGAATTTAGATGCCTTCCGAAAAAAAGCCGTGCTTTTTGCGCAGAACCAGTGCACAGCGCCGCTCTGCAATCCAAGTCGCTGCGCAATTCTGAGCGGAATCAGTCCATATCGATCCGGCGTATTCAGCAATGATCAAAATCCATGGCAGGAAGGAGGCGTTTTCCACAATGTGGAAACACTTCCCGAATGTTTCAAAAAGAACGGCTATGAAAGTATTGTGGCTGGAAAAGTATTTCATACCGACAAGCATTTTACGCAGGCACAGCTGGGAGCCATGTTTGACGATTATGAACAGATCAGCGGCGGTTATGGGCCGTTCCCGACCGATCCGGCTATTCCTAAGGATGAAATTGAAGCCGGGGATTGGTTGAATTACCAACTGTGGACCGGTCCGGATTCGGATTTTCCTGACGTGAGGAACACAGATAAAATCGTTTCAGAGCTGAGCATAACCAATCGCACCAAACCCTTTTTAATGTCTTTAGGGCTGTATCGCCCGCACTCCCCTTTTACTGCGCCGAGCCGGTTTTTTGATATGAATCCCTTGAAAGATGTCATTCTGCCGGCCTATCTGGAGAATGACCTGTCGGATGTCCCCAAAATCGGCAGAGAACTGGCCGCCACAGGCGGAGGAAATCAAAAGAAAATCATGGATGGCGGCTGGTGGCGGCCGCTGGTTCGCGCCTATTATGCCTGTATTTCATTTGCTGACTGGAATTTCGGACGGGTGATGACCGCACTTGAGAACAGTCCGTATGCAGATAATACAATTGTCATTGTCTGTGCCGATAACGGCCTGCATAACGGAGAAAAAGACCATTGGAGCAAGGAGACTCTTTGGGATAAGTCGGCAAGAACCCTGCTTATGATTCGAGTCCCGGGGCTATCTGTATCCAATTCGACCTGTGAAAGTGCTGTTTCATCCATTCATTTGTATCCAACCCTGGTGGATCTCTGCTCGTTGACCCCTCCGCACCAAATACTAGATGGATACAGTTTGCGCGGAATTCTATCCGACCCGGTGAACCATGCCTTTTCATTTCCGGCATTGACCAGTTATCAGACAGGAAATTTTACTCTGCGAGACCAGCGGTATCGTTATATTAGATACTGGGACAATACAGAAGAATTCTATGACCATCAGCTCGATCCGAATGAATGGACAAATGCTGCGGGAAGCCCAGTTTATACTGGGGTTAAAGAGTATTTACAGCAGTTTGTCCCGGCAGAACCCGCTGTTACAGCATTGGTCCAGGAACATTTTGAAACCAGCGTTAACACCGTGAATTCTGTGCCGGGCTGGACGCCTATTGCAAAATTCTCTGATTTGCCCAGTATTGGTTCAACCAGCGAACTGCTGACCGGCGGATTGAACTACGGCGGAGAGATGGTTACCGGAATTACCGGATTGAAGTTAGCAGCAAAAGACGGGTACATCCATAACGACAATCCTCTCGGAAATAATCGGTTTGTAAAATCTCTAAACAAGCCGATTGATTTTCCAGAGGGAACAGTGCTGTATTTCAGCGCCCAGATTAAGGGAACCAAGAGGGCGAACTTTGGGCTTGGAAATTCAGCCGGAACATCATTTCCCGGCGCACTTATCTCGGTGGGAATCAATCCTCAGCTGAGTTCTTCCTCAGAATCCGGTTATTCAGAACTGTTCAGTTCTTCCGTATGGACGGGTAATGCGGCGACGGCGCAATACAACGATCAAAACGGCGTAAAAATTCCAGAAAACAAAAACGCAAACTATTTTATCATCGGTCGTCTGATAAATAATGCGACGACCGCGGATGAAATCAGCTATCATATAATAGATCTCGGCACATCGATTCACGTTCCGGGAGTTTGGTCGAATTCTGTTCTTCCCGGAGCGGTTGGATATTACAGCCGGAGTAATTACAATTTCGGCGGGGATCTCGTATTCAGCAATTTGTTTATTAATCTGCAGAATGACAGCGGATTGGATGAGATTTATTTTTCTTCCCGATATCAGGATCTTATTCCGCAGGAAAATTCCGGAGAGTTATAAAAACATGAGCAGTCCGGAGGTTGATTTTCATAATAGTTATCAGGAGGTGTAAAATGAAGTGGAAATGTGTAATTTTGTTTTTTCTCTCAGTGGGAGTTTGCGGTTTTTCCGAGATTTTAGTTCAGGAACATTTTGCAACGAATTCAAACACGAAAGATTCAGTTCCCGGCTGGACTCCTGTTCAAAAGCTGAAAGATTCGAACAGTATTGGAGAGTCCAGTGAGCTGCTGACCGGCGGATTGAGTTATGGTGCATTAAGCGGAATTGACCTGTTGAAATCCCGCGCTGAAGACGGTTATGTTTATAACGATAATCCGGTTGGGAATAATCGTTTTTCAAAACTGCTGAATTCCCCTGTTTCCGTGCCTGAAGGCTCTATTCTCTATTTCGGCGCGTTGGTAAAAGGCGCCAAACGGGCGAATTTCGGGCTGGGCACATTCGACGGCGGGTCATTTCCTGCTCAGCTGATTTCAATCGGAATCAACCCGCAGATTCTTGATGCAAATGCAAATTATCCTCAGAAGTTCAGTGCTTCGGTATGGAAGGGAAACCCAAATTCCACCGGTCTAAATAATGGCGTGGGAGTGGAAATTTCGCAGGCCTGGGAAAACGAACATTTAATTATCGGCCGCCTGGTCAATAATCCAGGGGCAACTGATGAAATCAGCTATCATGTGATTGATGTCAACAGCTGGATGAGTGTTCCCGGCGAATGGGTTGGAGAGAAGCTTCCGTGGGCAGCAGGGTTTTACAGCAGAACGGACTTTGATTTCGGAGAAAATCCGGTTTTTACACATCTGCTGATCAACCTCCAGAACCACTCCGGATTAGATGAAATTTATTTTTCTACTCAATATACGGACATCATCCAGTAAAAAACCGCTTAAAGCTGAAAGAATCCAAGAAAGAGGCTCAAAATGAAAGTTATGGCATACGTCGGATCGTTTATCGTATTTTTTCAAGTAACCGCTTGTGCAGAAATCGTCATTCAGGAACACTTCGCAACCAGTGGCAATACTGCCGCTATCAATCTAGGCTGGACAGCGATTGCGAAATATGTAGACAACACATCCATTGGAGTGGCCAGTGTACTGCAGACCGGAGGCTTGAGTTATGAGAACGGCGCGACCGTCACCGGAATTGATGAGTTGAAAGCATCTGCCAAGGACGGGTACATCTATAATGGCGTGAACGTTGCTAACCGCTTTACAAAATCGTTAAACACGGCCATTAATTTCTCAGAAGGAAGCACGCTGTATTTCAGCGCGATTATTGGTGGAGCCACCCGGGCTAACTTCGGCTTAGGAAACGTAACAGAACCCAATTTCCCGACGACGCTGGTTTCAATTGGAATTAATCCGCAGAACGTCAGTACAGAAACCCCTTATCCCAATATGTTCAGTTCGTCCGTGTGGATGGATAATTCTTCACAGGCGGACGATGGAAATGGAATCGAAATCGGTAATAACAAGTGGGAAAACCGTTACCTGCTGATCGGAAAAATCGTAAACAATGCCGGCGGACCGGATGAAATCGGTTATCACCTGATTAATCTGACCAATTCGGCCGTGTCGGTGGATATCCCGAATACATGGACAGATTCCGCCCTGCCCGGTGCCAACTACTACAGTCGGACAAATTATGATTTCGGCGGAAATCTGGTCTTCAGTAATCTGTTTGTCACTCTGCAGAATCATTGCTGCCTGGATGAAATTTATATAGGAAGTCGATATATTGATGTGGTGCCTCCTAAAAGAACCCTTTCTTTGTATATGATGACCGGCATGTAATATCTCTGATGGGAAACCACATCGAAATTTTGTGATGAACGTAATGAAAAAAATTACAGGGTTTACGGCAGCATGTGTTGCTGGCAGTCTCTCGTCAGTCTTCTCAGCGGATAATTCCGGTCTCTCAGGTGAGCGCCCCAATATTCTTCTAGTCTTATCAGATGATATGGGGTTTTCGGATATCGGTTGCTACGGCAGTGAAATTGACACGCCGAATCTTGATGCTTTGGCAGCACGGGGACTGCGGTTCTCACAGTTTTATAACGGAGCCCGGTGCTGTCCGACCCGGGCATCCTTGCTGACCGGCCTGTACGCCCACGAAACCGGAATTGGATGGATGAGTTACGGAACCTATCCAGAGGGAACCAATCCGGAAGGATACGCCAATGATCTGAATGATCGCTGTGTCACGATTGCGCAGGTTCTGAAAACTGCCGGATATCAAAACTACTGTGTTGGCAAGTGGCATGTAACCGATGATTTCAAAGATAATCATAACTGGCCGTTACAGCGCGGGTTCGACCGGTATTACGGAATGCTGGGTGGTGCCGGCAATTACTATGATCCAACCAAACTCTGTCGCGGGAACACTCTGATTACACCCGTGAATGATCCGGATTACCAACCGAAAGGAACGTATTACTTTACCGAAGCCTTAACGGATAACGCACTAAGGTATCTCCGCGATCACCATAGGAGTTATGCAGATCGTCCGTTTTTTATGTACCTGGCGTACACCGCCGCACATTGGCCCATGCAGGCCTTGGAGAAAGATATTTCCCTGTACAAAGGAAAATACGATAAAGGCTATGAGGCTGTTCGGAAAACCCGGTTTGAAAAACAGAAATCCCTGGG
>JBFWJN010000037.1:0-18698 GCA_050253185.1 Kiritimatiellales bacterium
GTATAAATATCCTGTGTTATTGTTGCAGGAGATTCGGAAGAAAGGAAAACAAACATCTTCGGACAGATTCTGCCGGCGTCTTTGGGCGAAACGACCGCACCGCCCTCATAAATCGACAATTCCAGATTCGTCCAACTCAGCATTTGCCAACGGTAGTCGTGGTTCTTTCCGTCTTGATCTATGTCATCCAGCACAACGGCATAGGCAGGGGTCGCATCCGTCTCCCGGACAAACAGTGTGTGTCGGTAGGCATGATCCAGATTCATATGAGCAGTAGCTCTGCCGTCAGGGTTTGTGTTATCAAATTCGTAGTTTCTCCGATACGCATCCGTGCAGTCTGCCAATGCATACCCATAAACCGGTGTGTTTGTGTAGGCTAGAATCTGCCCCGAAGTTCCGAGTCCTGCGCCGCTTAGCGCCTGACCCTTGCCGTCGATCAACACACAATTATGAGCGCAGGTCTGCGCACGTCCCTGCGGATTTTTATTATTTGCATAACCAGGATCACACGCCCACCGGTATCCAAAACCATAAAAGGTGAAGTGTCCTTTATCGGCCTGATTGTGCGTCACAATATGGTATTTCCCCGCCTCAATCGAAAACATCACGTTTCCCCGCAACCATCCTGTCCGCCAAACACACAGGCCTCGCCCTTGAAAATACTCTGCCGGAGAAAACCCGGCCTCTTCCGGGGAAACCGAAGCAATATCATTTTCCCAGAGAAGCCGAAGAAAAAACCAGCCCCCTTTACCTTTTGCCCAGGTTCGTTTTAAATCCATTCTGGGCAGGGGCTCATACAACCATTTCAGCACTCCGTCATTGTATTCAGAAGAAAGTTTCAGCAGAAGTTCCCCCGGGTTCTCATACAGGGAATCGTTACGGGCATCGAGAACCTTTTCACCTGGCAATACAGACAACATGTAGAAATTGACCACGTTGTTAAGAGTAGAATTTGAAAACAGATTTTTCCCGCCGCCAGATTTCAGCAAATCAGCAAACAGGATTACATTTTCAAGAGGATATGCAGAATATTCGACACCTTCGAAACACGCACCTTGCAGATCGAAACCTTTTTCCAGCCACTCTTCGATCAGTGCAATAATTTGCGACAGATCTTCATTTGCAGCATCGGGATCCGCATCCCGCAACTGTAATGCCATCATCCCCGCTGCACCGCCGCAGACTCCGGTAAAATTATGGTATGGACGCCACCAAAGAGGCGTGTCCTGGGCCGTTTTTAAAAAGTCGTCAACATAGTCCTGCCCGGTTTGCAGAATCATTTTCCGCTGTGCGGGATCTAAATAATCCGCAAAAAAATCATAGCCGGTGGCTAAGCCCCGCATCATATCACCCCGCCCGCCCGCAAAGGATTCGGTCATATAGGCGCTTTTCAGCGGCACCAAACGAGCGCAGTCCCGTAACAACGTCACCCCGTGTTCGCGATACTTCACTTTATCCGTGAGACGATATGCCATCCCTAATGTCTGCATCCAATCAATCAGATTCCGTGCAAGCAGATGCCCGAGAGTCTTTGAAGGTTGACCGGAGGCATCTGTGATTAATGATTCCACATCTGCATACTCTGCCGACCCCGGATCACACAACCGATCGGCCTTTGAAAGGTACTCTGCCCATTCATTTTTAAGACTGGATTCCGCCGTGAATTTCAAGCCGGAAACGGTTTTTGGAGGTGTCAGCAAGTTGGCTGCAAATCCTTCAAAAAAACAAACATACAGAGAAAAACAGATAGTAAAAAAAAGTCTGCATTTATGCACAATAGTCACCTTCTGCTAAAACTCATTCAACGTCCATTGCATCACCAGTTTTATTGCTGCACAACAAACTAGCCAAGCCTAGCCACCGCCCCCGTCTTAAGGGTAAAATTGCTTCCAGCTCCACTGATCGTCTCAAGCGCGCTGTTAACAACAACTCCGTCGGCTATACCTAAACTAGAAGATACTCTGCCGTAAATAACACATAACGGTCTCCATGGCTTGCGCCATTCGTCCGAACCTCTGTCCCCAGCTTACTTTGGATATTGTAATCTACCGTACAGTTAAAATCATCGACAAAGAATTCCGCTGAAGCGACTGCCGCAATTCAAATTGCCGCAAGTCTCACAATTATTTATCATATTTTATTTTGTTTTTTGCGGTTTCTTGATGTTTCAACCAGTCAGATTACTGGCTCTTGACATCGCGGGACGGCCACCAGCAAGGCAAGTCCAATACGCCTGCCGTATCCGGCAGGCGTCGAACTCCTGGTGACAATTACCGGCTCAAATATGCCGACGACGGAGTAAAAACAGAATAGTAGCCGACGCACCGAACAACCCGATAGTTGCCGGTTCAGGAATTACGTTTAGACTGAAATTATCAAATCTGAACTTATCAAGACCGGTTGAATTCTGACAGAATCCCGCATATCCGCCGTTGTATCCGCCTGCATCTGTTCTGATAAAATTTGAAATCAGCACATTGGCAGGATTACCAGCCTCATAAACATTAACGGTAAACTCATACGCATTCGAAGAGGTAACCGCGATGGTATAAACCACATCCTGCAAAAGAGTTCCTGTTCCGGATGCCCCCAGCTTAATGGCTACACCATCGACATATTTAGTCACTTGAAATGAGTCCGCTATATTGGATCTGTATCGAGCTACATAGTAGTTACCGTCATTTTGATAGTTGAACATGACTCCGCCCCATACGGCATGGGCTTTCGCTTCGACATCGGCCTGAAAGGCAAAACTGCTTCCGTTTCCACTGATTGTTTCCGCTGACGTGTTAAATACAACGCCGTTGGCTAAGCTTAAATTGGCAGATGCTGAGCCGTTAGTAATGCCCCACTGTCCATGGCTTGCGCCATTCGTCCAAACCGTTGTTCCAAGCCTCCCTAAGCTATTATAACCTGCCGTGCGATTAAAATCATCTGTAATGAGAGTCGCCCATGCAGATGATACACAAAACAATACGCCGATGATTCCTATCCATTTCTTATTCATGCTTTCTCCTTTGATGCATTTCTGTTTGACCGAGGACACCTGCCCCTGTTTCCATCTGTCATTCTATAACAACAAGTAAAATATAATATAAATCTATAATTTACTTTTTTTTACATTTTCACTGCTGATACACTCGCCCCTCGTACTTTTTGTGCCAGTTTTAAAACGTAGCTTCACTCACTCCCATCGTGCGACAAACCCCAGCCACCCGGCTCCGTTCGCGGCCTGTGCTTTAAGGCATAGACTATCTGCTCTTCCTTGCATCGCGCACGCTTCATCTCGTCTCTTTCTCCTTCTGAGGTCATATAAAGCCGAATCCTAAAACAACCTACGGCCAGCTTAAAGGGGTGAACATCACATTGCTCCACTGATCATAATCAGGCTTATAGAGGCCATCTTCGGAACAGCCATTGTGACGAAACCGACTAAATTACTGGCTGTATCCAAAGTAACGGCGGCCTTTCCAACATTGGTGCTGCCTGCAAAATTACGGAAGCTTACCGTGTGGTTACTGTTCAAAAGCGCAAACAAGTTATCTGATGTCACCGCAATTTCTATCGCCGACGGGTTAAAGTAAGTTTGGCGAGGTGACGCGCTGGCCCCCTTGGTGAAAATTTCAACGTATCCGTCAGCGGCCAGCATGGCCCAGTCCAATCCCGCCGCAGCATTCAAATCCGAACCGACCGCCAGAGAAACATAAGGAACGTGCTTGGCTCCGGTCATCTCAGAGTAAATTGTACGATTAAGGGTCGTTCCGGCCAATGTGCCGTCGTACGTATATCCATAGGGTGTTGTTCCCATTGCCGCAACAGCCAGGTCTGTGCTTCCCTGAACCATTGTAATACCTGAAATAGACCGACCTCCATCAGCCAACGTGCGAGCCGAAAGCATCGAAAGGCTGCCACCGGATGTCAATGGATCTGCGTAAAATTCGACCTTGTTGGATCCGGTCAAAACAATCAACTCCTTCCCGGGATTTGAAGATAAAAAATCTCCATATGCCATACTGATCAGAGCCGTGCCTGACGACGTTTCCGACCCCGTCAAAGAAACGGCGGATTGCAATGACCCGGTCTCGTTGAATATTTCAACAGTATAAGCATCTGTAAGAGCCATGTAATAGTCCGCAAACACAGCTGATGAACTGATCGCTAATAACGCAACTATCTTTCCTGCTGCATTTTTCACTTCTTCTCCTCCTATTATTTTCTTAGAGACACCTCTGCTAGGTCATCTCATCTAACTGACTGTCATGGTAATCCACAAAACATTAAATTATATGGATTTTTAATTTCCATTATTTTACTAAGCTATTGCACAAGCCTTTGTTAACATCGGATTGCGTTTATATTTCAATAAACACGCATCTCATAAATAGAAGCCGCCGAATCTCCGCCGGTTTTATGAATAAGTATACGGAGCCGGTCGGATTCCACAGAAGCAAACGTGTGAATGCGAAAACGCTGAAAGTTACCTTTTTCGCTGACAAGAGTTTTCCATCCATCAGAGACGTACGCCTGCACCTCATAGTCCTGAACCACTTCCAACGGGACAGACAGAACTGCACGTTGTTCCGCATCCAGATTGGTATCAAAAGCCAGCTGCACACTTCTAAATCTCTTTGGTGAGTCCCATTTCAACTGGAGCCATTGAGGAAAAGCAGCCTGAGGATCCGACTTCCACATATTGGGCTGACAGTCCACAACCCGGCTGACCCCGTTAATCACATTATCGGCCGCATAATTACGAGGGTACTGAAGGGGCGGATCCGTATAAACCATCACCCGGGGTTTTCCGACATTTGATAATTCCTGACCTGAACGGCGGCGCAAAACCGTACGGGAACCCAGGTGCCCTTTCTGCGTCGCTGAAATAGCAAGCCCGGGACTTCGACCCGCTTCAATGGCAAAAAATGGCGTTGGCACATCACACTGAACATTAAATTCAACATATCCGTCATGTCCGGCAGGAACGACTGCTATGACTTCACTAAGGATCGGACACCCGACCATATCTGTTGTCATATTATCCTGAACGGCACGAATCTTTACCGGCAGAGAAAGAGCTTTCTTAGACGTTGAATTGACATGCATAAATAATCGTCCGATCCGCCCGGCGCTGCCGGTCTCATAAATTATCCAGCGGGTATCTGTTAATGCCAGGGAGTTCCGGCGGTCGTCGGACTGTAAAAAAGACTCGTTCATCAGGTCGCACTGCGCCGTACTGGAAGCAGAAACAACGGTGCTTCTCGCAAGATCTTTCGAATCCGTATTTCTAATACCGGGAACATACTGATCATCCCGGAGCAGCGCCTGTTGCAACTCCTCAATATACTGCGATCCGAGTGTCCGGGGAGAGACTTCTCTAGCCGCGCACAATGCGGCAGCAGTCCCTGCTGCTTGACCGGTGACCATGCAGGTTGCCTCAATACGAACAGTCCCCAAAGCGATGTGCGTCACGCTCATGCAGCGCCCTGCGAACAACAGATTTTCGATATTTCGGGAATAGAGTGAACGGAACGGAATATTATTCTGAGGCACGGTTTGATCAAAATCAAACTGTCCTTTCTGCCCGGATAAAATGCCTTCCGGATGGTGAATATCCAAAGACCATCCAGCATGACCGATGACATCAGGAAACGTGCGGGCCGATAAAACATCATTCTGGTTTAAAACATAGTCTCCCATCAGACGTCGAGACTCTCGCTTGGCTTCGGTAATCGGGACATAGGACAACATAGCGTTCTTAGCCGTTTCGCGCTTCTCCCATTTGTTTTTCAGAAAATCCCAGTACCCGAATACAATTCGTATTAATTCATCACGGGCAAACTCCGCATTCCACACATCATCAACATGGTTGGGATATTCCAGCCACCACTGGCCATTAAGATTTGCCACCGAGCGTCCGAACTCCGGATTTGGCGGCAGTTGATAGGCCCATTCCGGCGGAGTATAGATGGACGGCTCGCTCCGATTTTCCCAACCGTAACCCAACCTGTACTGCCCCATCAAACAACCACTCATGGTATTATTGTCTGCTGTTTCCGGTGCCAACGATTCATTGAATTCGCTGCGCGCTTCGCGTCCGACTCGAAAATCAGCTCCGGCATAATAGCCAAGCCATCCATCCCCTGTTGTATCAACAAACACCCTTCCCCGGAACAAACTGACCGCTCCGGTCAATGTATCCAGTGCCTCTACGGCAACAATCCGAGTGCCGTCCATAACCGCATGATAAACATTTCGATTTGTAAAAACAGTCAGATTTGGCTCATCCTGCGCAGCGTGTTCAAAAGCTTTAGTCATTTTCGGGTATCGGTTATACGTCTTGACACGCCCCAGCTCTTCACAAATTCCGCTCTCACGCGCATAGGCCTGATCACGGGATGCGCCATTGACCGGAACACCCAGCTCAGCGCTGGCGTTCCCGCCCAGCACCGGACGGTTTTGGATCAGCACGGTGCGTGCACCGTTGCGAGCCGCGGCCAAAGCGGCCGGTACGCCGGAAGCTCCGCCGCCAACCACAACCACATCGAACTCGCCGCAATCTACCGGTGCAAGAGACACACCCGTCAGCCGGGCGCGTTCATTTCGAAACCCATCCAGATCCTTCGGCGGAATATACGCAGGATCCTTCGACACCAGCAATGCGGCACACCGTCCGTAGTATCCGGTTAAATCCTTCAGACTCACTGCATGCTGTCCGGGTTCTAACCAGATCTTTTCAGCTGGCTCCCAGACCCACTCATCTGAATCCGCAGCTCCAAAAACCGATTTCAAATTATTCCCATCAATCTGAATAGAAAATTTACCAGGTGAATATTTTTTAACCCAATTGCGACTGCGCACCCAGACCTGATAGTTGCCCGGTTCAAAAACATCAAACTTTGCTTGCGCATCTTTCACCGGACTGCCGATACCGGCAGCAATCAAATACGGAGATCCCATCAAGTGAACAAATTGCGTATCCAGCAACCAGCCGCCAAAACTTTGGAAAGCTACTGCATCAATCCATATTGTATCCACATCCTGATATTTCGCGATGCTGACAGACTTTACTTCCTTTGCCGGAGTTGCCAAAGATGCCGATACAGATGGATTGGCTGAGACTGCTACTACAGCGAATCCAATCAATGTATGGGTGCTTTTCAGCCGGATGTCCCCCCCCGCATTAGCGCCGTTCAAATGACGGAAATTCACCCGGTTGTCGTTATACAAAACAGCAAACCGGTCGCTTGCTGTTCTCGAGACTTCAACCGCCCCGGCACCCGGTTTAAAAAATGCCTGCCGCTTCACGTCTCCGTCCTTGCCGGAAAAAGCCTCAACATATCCATCTGCGCCCAGCAGAGCCCATTCAGGATTTGCGCCTCCGGCTGTCGTCAAAGAAATATAGGGGGCATGCTTAGCTCCCGTGATTTTTAACAGTGACTTAACTGTCAGCGCTCCTCCGGCATACAGATATCCGGAAGGCGCATCACCTGCGGACACCGCAGCCAGCGTTCCATTACCCTGCACAACCGCGATTGCGGAAAGAAGCCTCCCTCCGGTTTCCTGTAGTCCTTCCTGTAACAACGGCAGTTTCCCTCCGGAAGCTAAAGGATCCGGATAATATGCGACACGTCCGCTGCCGGTTAAAACAGCCAGTTCATTGCCCTCATTCGAGGGAAGGAGATCGCCGTAAGCCATGCTAATTGGACTGGCACTGCCTGCGGCCGCAACAGGTGCTTCCAATATCGCTGTAGAAATCAACTCGCCGGTATCATTGAAAATTTCCACCGTCCCGGCATCCGTGAGTCCGATGTAATTATCCGCACAAACAGGCAGCAATAACGCCGCCGTCAGAAATATAACAACTGCCGTGATCTTCTTTTTCATACATCTCCCTTTATTACTGTTCAACTGAAGCTTTCGTCGGACCGAACCGAATATTATCAACAAACCATGAAAAGGCTCTCGTCGATTTCCTGCGGTAGATTCCCACACGAACATCGAATGTCGTGCCGATGAAGGGATTTGCGGCCCGCGGCGCATACCCCCAATCGGCACGCCAGACATAATCTTCGGCATCTCCGGGCTGGCTGTCAAAATATATGCCGATCTGTCCGGTTTTATCATCTCCGAGCGGGCTGGGTTCCAACTGAAGAATCAGATTGTGCCAGGTTCCTTTTTCAACCGTGGTAGACCAAATGGTTGTTTCGCCCAAATCATCCCTTACAATAAAATCGAGAATTAGATGAGTGGCATCAGGATAGCTTGAATTATAGGCATCGGAATGAACATAGATAGAGAACGGCGGCGACATTGTTTCACAGGCCTGCCACGCCTGAGCAATCAGTGTCCAATTCCGGGGAGTTTCAGACACCGGGTCAATATAAAAATCAAAAGCCACATACCGCGTTCCGTTCAATACCAATGCATAGGTGTCGTCATTTTGCGATATGCAGAGCTCATGCCGGTCGGCGACATTATTATTATCCGGTGCCGCCACTGCATGAAATCCGATCGAGCTTGCAGAGCCGTTCACATTCACCACCGCCGAGGTGCACACCCAAGGACGAACGTGCCATGATCCATGCTCATAAACCCGAAAAACCTGATTGTTATCAAAAAATTCTCCCGGCCAGTAACTCGGTGGATTTTCTTTCGGTAAAAAATATGCATCCTCTGCATCTATGCGAACATAGGGAACTTCTGCTTGTGCAGTCACAGAAAAAGACAAAGCCGCGACTGCCATCGACGATAGGCTGCATGCAGCCAAAAGCAGCGCGACATACCGCAGCCTAGACCTTGCGGAGGAGTCAGAGGAACTCGGCGTTTTCAGGCAATCGATCAGATCTCTGCCCGCTTGATCTGTATTACTTAACATACCGTCTTCCAAATTTTTCAGACAAGAATTCCTGTGCTTCCAAAAACTCATCAGGACTGCCATGAAATATTCCAACCCGGAGGCAGACGCACGCTGGCTTCTTTCTGCATCTGATCCCGCCGCCATGAAAAAACACAATGGCAGGGCACATCTCTGTAGTTTTCCGGGTTTGGGGAATTTCCACAAACAACTGAAGGGCGCGTCCATCGACTGTTTTATAGACAGAAGGAATTCCTGCCTCCGCACCCCCTGCCGTTCCGGAAAATAAAAATGCAATCAGACAAACCAGCGTTTTGATCAATCCACTCATCACTCCCCTTCCTTAGGCACACTTACGGCAATTGAAACGGAACCCGGAACTCGCGGTTCCGGTTCATCTCATCGGCCCGCCGCGAAAATTCTTTTGTGTATTCCAAATCGTTAAACGGATCGTTCAGAGTCTCGCGGCATTGCTTCAAGTCGGCTTTCATCTGTTGCAACACTTGTGCATATTCCGGATTCCCGGCCAGGTTAATGCGCTCATAGGGATCTTTTCCGATGTCGTAGAATTCAAATTCGGGCGGGTTCAAAAACGTCAAAAACGATTGCCGGATGACGTCTGCCGACGCGCCAAAAAAACTTCCCGGCTCGTCATAAAAGGCGGTGGAAGTTGCGGTATACCGGCCATTACGTTCCCTCAACGGCTCCGTTTTTCCTAAGGCCTGAACAACCCCGCCCACTCCGTGTGTTTCAAACGGCCGATCCGGCAAAAGGTTCTCAATCAGCTTGAACGGCCCCCTGCATACGGATCGGCGCGGATAATATTGTTGAATTCCGTGTGCGGTATATTCCGCAAAAAGAGATGTCCTCCATTGCGGACGATCTCCTCGAAGCAATGGAAGCAGAGACCGGCCGGGCAACGTGCCCGGGATCTTCGCACCGACCGCCTCCAGAATGGTTGGGACAATATCAACGGATGAAACCAGCTCATCGCGAACCTGCCCGGGCTGGCCGCACTGTGGATACCGCGCAATAAACGGCACATGCAGACCCGCTTCATAACAGGTTGCTTTCCCCCGGGTAAAGTCCGGCCCGTTATCACTTAAAAAAATAACCAGCGTATTGCGATCCATCCCCCGCGCTTTCAGCGACTCCAAAACCAGACCGATTCCCGTATCCGCGCGCGAAACACAGTTGTAATAGATGGCAACATCTTTACGCAGCTCCGGCGTATCCACCCCCATGTAATCAAACGGACGGATATCGTTCGGCCCATAAGGTTTTTCCGGTAGACCTTCGCATTGATTGGCCGCTTCGTTATACGGCGCATGCGGATCGAAAAAATTAACCATCAGAAAGAACGGCTGTTTTAAATCCGCATCCAGAAACTGTTGAACCGCCCCATTCACTCTTCGGATAAACCGGGTTTCTAACGGGTTCCGAACTTCCCAGAAATCAAAGGGAAACGCCGACGGCGGATTCACATGCAACTTGCCGATGAGTCCCGTTCGGTATCCCGCCGCGTTAAGCATGGCGGGCAATGTCTGAATGCCATCCTGCATGCTGAAGTTATTGGTCAGCCCAACCTGCCCGTTCTGGTGCGGATAAAGCCCGGTCAAAATACTGCTGCGAGAGGGACTGCAGGAGGACTGCGTCACGTAACCGCGCGTGAAGCGAGTCCCCTCCGAAGCCAGTCGGTCAATGTTCGGAGTGCGCGCCAGCGGATCGCCGTAACATCCGGCCTGAAGCCCCTGATCATCCGTTGTGATCAAAAGAATATTCGGCGTCACTGCGACCACCGCCTGTCCCTGCAGGCTTAGCCCCAGCGTCATTACTCCTAATGCGTGATATGGTGTTGTGCGAATCATATGACAACCTCCTCATTTTTGATCACTGAATGCGTTTTCATCAACACCTGATTGACTGATGGAAAAAAATCATATTTATCGAGTTCAACCATACGTCCCAGTCGGCCCCAGTTCGCGCCCATTTCAGAAAAGAGCTGTTGCGTCCGGCAGGCTTCTCTACACAAAGAGTAGAGATCCTGAATACAACGAACAGGCCCTTGCTCCCCCTCCTCGCAACACACAAATGATGAATCGACCGCCTCCGGCACACCAAACGATTCAAAAGCCCCGTTCCATGCCAACATATACGGGCGGCACTCCTCCACCGTAATCAGAGGCCGTTCACCTCGAGACAAACTATCCGCCAAAGCTTTGAGCATAATCCGACGATCCAGATGGTTGTCATTACCGGGAGTTTCCGCCTTTTCGATCCGGCCATCGTTCCATTTGATCTCCAACTGAAAATAGTCGGTCAGCCGAATAACGGCCTTCTCCGTTTCAATTTCGCACAGAATCGGAGTCATCTCTTTAGAGCACAGGCTGGCGCAATAGAAAACCGGAACCCCTTCCCGCGTCTCAACACGAAGGCAGCTGGTATCTTCACTTTCAATCGCATTGGCATGATACAGCTCAGCCTGCACAAGAACCGGAGTGGCCATGCCATGCCCGGGAGTTGCCAGATACAGAGCTTCGGCCAGCAGATGCGCAAGCGGGTTGCCAATCGTCCCATCGAGTACCCATTGACCATTGACCCGCAACTTGCCACTCCAGCTGCTGCGGAAAAAATAGGATTCCGGACGCATCCACAGAGCACTGGCCCGCACAGAATGGACGGAGCCAAAATCGCCTGCGACCAACTGTTTTTTCAGCCGCTGTGTCATGGGATTGAATAAATGCTGGAAGTTGACCGCAATCCAGCGACCGCTGTTGCGCTGAAGCTGAATCAGCCGGTCTACATCCTGAATCGTAGCTGCAGGAGGCTTTTCGAGCAGAACATGAAAACCGCGATGAACAATTTTCTGGGTGAACTCAAAATGACTTTCGATGCTGGTCGGCACGATAATCGCCGGACAGTCGGCCGGAGAAAGATCCTCCAGCATTGCGTCGATATCCCTGTATACCGCAATTCCCTGTGCTTTGAATTTCCGCGCCGCTTCACTCTCCGGATTCCGAGTCGTCACCGCAATCAGCCGACAGTCCTCCGGCAGTTCCGCCAGCCGCTCAATCAGATACCCAGCATAGCCGCCGCAACCGACAATTGCCAGATTCAAAGGTTTTCTCCCGACATTCATCAGACAATCTCCATCCATTTCTTTTCGTCAGCCGCCTGACGGGCGTAAAGAACCGCTCTGGTCAACTCAAGCGCATCCGCAGTATTCGTCAGGCCATCACGACCTTCAATAAATGGAATAAACAGCGACTCCGGCTCGTCGAGCGGAACGGTCTCCGGTGACGTATTGTTTTTCAAAAGGGTCACCTTATTTTCATTAGCGCGCGCCTCGATGATTCCTTCGGTGCCGACAATGCGGATCCAGTCGTCGCCGTGAGTTTCCGAACTCATCGGGCGGAAATAATCGATGCTGGCTGTTGCCTGTGCCCCACCAGCGAGTTCAAAAATGCCGCAACAGGTGTCTTCGCAGTCAGGACGCGTCAAATGAGTTTGATTCCTCTGCAGCGCGGCGACACAAACCGGTGCAAGCCCTGTAATAAAGCGGATCATGTCGAGCGCATGAATGCCTATCCAAGGGAATGTGCCACTGTAAATCTCGCGTTTTCCAAACCATTCCGGACGCGCCTTTTCATCGCCGTATTTATAGGACTTGCGCGCATTGACCAGTACGGCTTTGCCAATGACACCCTCGCGACAGAGACGGCGCGCAGTTTGAAACACCGGATTGGCCCGCATCGAAAAGATGGCCATCAGCCGGACACTGTTTTTTGCGATGGCGTCAGCAATCGCCCGGTTTTCGTCGAGTGTCGCACCCACCGGCTTTTCAGTAATAATATCAAGTCCCGCTTCGGCGGCCCGGATGATCGCCGAAGCAATATACCCCGGCTGGGAGCTGACAATTGCGATGTTGGCAGTGACCTCCTTCAGCATTTCCTCAAGTGTTCCAAACATTGGAACATCTTTCATCATGGGATGATGGACCAGCATGCTCATGTCTTCGCCATCATATGCCGGAGCTGCGCCGCAAAGCTGCGCACCGCTGTAATTTTCCAAACATTGGAAAACTTCGAAAAAATGGCTCCAGCCACCGATACAGATTATCTTTTTCACGGTCTGTTATTCCTGACTTAACGGTTTTCGAGCGAACGGCGGCCGGCACGATTCATCAGCCAGCCGACAATAAAAATGGAAACCGACGTTGCGGCAACAATGCCGCGGGCTTTCCACGGATTCGGGAAAAGCACAACCAGGAAGAGTCCGGCGGCAATCAGCATCGCCATTGATCCGACCAGTTTCAGCTGTCGTACATCTTCAGAACCAACACCTTCCTGTTCGGTATCCACAGGCCGATTCATCGTCCGATAAAATTCAGCAATGGCAGTTTTGGCTGATTCGCCCGTGTATTTCCAGAACAGCCGGGACAGGAAGAACGAACCGCCGCCCGCAATAAGAATTCCAAATACGCGAACACCCAGCGTCCATTGATTACGAACGGCCAGATAACTGAAGCCCGCGCCGCAGAGAATGGAGACCACGGCCGACCAGCGCGGGGTGTGCTTCACCCAGTACATCAATACAAACGGTATCGCCAGCGGCAGCCCGATCACCGAAGAAAGGATCAGCATGAGGTCGAACAGAGCAAACTGGGATTGCCGCGCAAGAAACAGCGCTCCGGCAGTCACGCCTGCTCCGCAGACCACATTGAAAACGCGGGAAGCCACAAAAAGCTCTTTCTCTCCGGCATGGGGACGAAACAGCGCCTTGTAAATATTCAGCGTGATAATCCCGGCATTTTGATTGATCGCTGAATCCATACTGGAAAGCGTCGCTGCGAAAATCACCATGATCATCAGCCCGGCGAGACCGGCCGGCAGCACTTTCAGTCCCATCATCACATACGCGGCATCCTGCGGATGCTTCAACCCCGGCAGAAGCTCCGCCAGATTCGGGAAAAAGTGCGATGCGGCAATCGGAGGAATAAACCAGACCACCGGGCCGATCAGAAAAAGCAGCGCCGCAAAATAGGCCGCCTTTTTTGCATTCTTTCCATCGCGCACGGCAAGAAAACGGGTAGACCCGACCGCCGAGTTGAAAATCATGAAAATCTGGGAAAAGTAGGCCAGCGCCCAAACCCAGGTCTGCTCGCCTTTAAACAAAACCAGCTTGTCCGGATCGATTTTTGCACACAGTCCGCTGACCCCGCCGGTTTGCCCTAGAGTCAACACCGCAACCACCACGCTGAGTGCCATCAGGATCAGCGACTGGAGAAAAGCAGACGTCATGACCGCCCAGGAGCCGCTAAGCGTGGAATAGATCAGGATAACCACACCGCTGACAATAATTGTGGCATCCATCGGGATGCCGAAAGCCACCGAAAGAAACGTCGCCAGCCCCATCATCCAAATCGCGCCGCCAAACAGCATATTCGGCACCTGAATCCAGAGAAAAAACTGCTCTCCAAGGCGGCCGAAACGATCATAAATTACCTGCGCCGAGGTCACCTTGCGGGTCTGCCGACACTTGGCGGCAATGAATTTCCCGGCAAAAAGGTAGGCCGCCACATTAAAATAAAAAATCAGAATAACCAGAATACCCTGCTGATAGGCAAAACCGGCTGCGCCGGTAAAGGTCCAGGCACTGAAAGAGGACATAAAACAGCCCGCACCCGCCAGCCACCAGGGAATTTTATTACCACCGACAAAATAATCACTGACGCCGCCGCAGAGTTTTTTCAGCACAAATCCGATGCTGACCAGCATTAACAGATACGCTGCGATTACGTAATAGTCCGCAAGACCAAACCGGTATACATATTCTGGCATATCCATCTTTACCCGTTAAACGTTGAATAACTCGTCGATCTGTAAAGAAAATAAACCTAATGTTGATATAAATATCAAATTCCATTTTTTTACATTATTTTACAAAATAGATAATTTTCCTGCGTTACCGGAAGAAACCTGATCGAAATTAAGATAAAGAAATCAGCTTTGGAGAAATCAGCGTACGCAGCCGCTGGCAGTCCGGATTTTTGATTCGCCACAGCAGCTGAGATACACCGATCCGGCCAATCTGTTCAAAATGGACTTCCATAGTAGCCGGATGCGGCTTAATACCTTTTAAATAAGGCTGCTGATTATTGCAGCCGATCAATACGGTTTTCCCCGGCTTAATCAGTTTCTCACGCACCATCACGGAATAAAGTGTCGCCATAGAACGATCGCTGTCAAAAAAAATCCCGTCTGCAGCACCAACGTTTGCCTTAAACTGTTCAACCATCTCATCCACATAAACCGCTTCGGGAAATGCTTCCGGGGTATCCGGCATAGAACCCTTTGCCGCCAGGGAAAAGCTTACTACATTCTGCTTGGCTGCAGCATATGAAAATCCCTCTTCGCGCAAAGCAGACACCCGATCCGGCAGTCCGAGCGTAATGACAACCGGCTTGTTGCATCCATGCCGGATGAGATATTCCGCGGCCATCATCCCTGCCTCGCGATGGTCCGGCATCACATGATCCCCCCACGTTGGAGTCCATGGATTATTCGTCACCCAGCAGCAGGGACGTTCTTTCAGGACGGCTTGAACAGACTCATGAGGCTGCGATCCCTGCAGAATAAATCCGGCCGTCAGATCGGATGCAATTTCTTCCGGCAGCTCAGCTTCCGTGCTGATAAAATGAACCTGAATAGAGATGCTGTTCCCTCGCGCCCCCTGCTCTACTCCGCGCTGAAGCGACAGAAATGTTGACGACAGGTCGCTGTTGACATGGTAGCGATCAATAAAATTAACAAAGGCAATTTTCTTTTTCCGAACCGGCTGCCCCGGTTTAGGACCAGGCCTGCGGGCAGAGAGCTTATATCCCAGTTTTTCCGCAACTTTGAGAATTTCGGCTTTTGTCTCCGGCTTGACCAGCGAACTGTCATTCAGCACCCTGGAAACCGTCGCAACCGAAACCCCGGCCTTTTTCGCCACATCCGTAATCGAAATTGATTTTTTCGACCTGACTGCCATCAGAAATCTCCTATAAATTTATAATTTACAGTAAATCACACCCATTCTCAAACAAGCATTATTCAGGATCTGCTCCCCGCCAAACACCAGGCAAATCCCCATGCAAATCTGGAAAGAACGCAAGTGGATTGACGTCCCGAACCTGGGTTAGGTAGCCGGTTTCCAATGTCTGGAAAACTTTTTTCCAGACATTGGAAAAGCGCTTTGATAGCTTGTGCGGCTATGGCAGAAAAACGCACACCCATGATGGATCAGTACCGGCGCATCCGCCGGGAGTTGCCGGAAAACACCCTGCTCTTTTTCCGCCTCGGCGATTTCTACGAAATGTTCCTCGATGATGCCAAGGAAGCCGCACGCATTCTTGACATCACGCTAACGAAACGCCACGACATGCCGATGTGCGGCGTGCCCTATCACGCCGCCGAGGGGTATCTCTCCCAGCTGATCGAAGCCGGCAAGAAAGTCGCCATCTGCGAACAGGTCGAAGATCCCGCCGCCGCCAAGGGAATCGTCAAACGCGAAGTCACGCGGATCGTGACGCCGGGTACGATTCTCGACGAAAAGACGCTCGACCGCGCAACGAATAACTATCTCGCCGGACTCGTCCGCGATGGCGAGCGCTTCGGGCTGGCCATGCTCGACCTCTCGACCGGCGAATTCTGGATCGAGGAATCGGCGAGCGCCTCATCGCTGGCGGGCAATCTTGCGCGCTATGCGCCGCAGGAGTGCATCGTCGCCGAAGAATCGGCCAGCGACGAAGCAATCCTTCCAATCCTTGGAAAAACACTTCAAACCGTTTGTGAGGACTGGACCTTTTCGGCCGACTGCGCCGAAGATTTTCTGTTGCGCCATTTTAAGGTGCATTCCCTCAAAGGCTTCGGCTGCGAAAACTGCCCGCTCGGCCTGCGCGCCGCGGGCGCGGTGCTTTATTATGTGAACAGCGAGCTGCGCCGCAACCTGGCGCACGTCCGCCGGATTCAGGTCAAGAATCCGGACGACTACGTGCTGCTCGACGAAACGACGGTAAACAATCTCGAGCTGGTTTCCTCGCTCAACCCGGTGCGGCAGGGCCCGAAAACCACGCTGCTGAAAGTGCTCGATTCCACCCGCACGGCGATGGGCGCGCGGATGCTGCGCGACTGGATTGTGCGTCCGCTGCGCGACTTCGCCGCCATCAATGCGCGGCTCGACGCGGTCGAAGCGTTCACGAAAAACCGCACGCTGCAGGGCGGCGTTCGCGACCTGCTGGGTGACATGCGCGACCTCGAGCGCATTATGTCGCGCCTCGGCTCGGGCGGCGGCAACGCGCGCGACCTGCGGGCGATCGGCGAGTCGCTCGATCAGCTGCCGAAACTCAAAAGCCTGCTGGCTGAAAGCGGAAGTTTCCAAGGTTTGGAAAAATCGATCACGGAACTTCCAGACATTGGAAAAATGATCGACGAAGCGATCGACGATGAGCCGGCGGTATCGACGAAGGAAGGCGGTATGATCCGCCGCGGCTTTTCGCCGGAGCTCGACGAGCTGCGCGACGCGGCCGGCAAGGGCAAGCAGTGGCTGGCCGAGTTTCAGGCGGCCGAACAGGAGCGCACCGGCATCAAGTCGCTGAAGGTTCGTTACAACAAGGTGTTCGGTTATTTTATTGAGATCACAAAATCCAATCTGTCGATGGTGCCGGAGAGCTATATCCGCAAGCAGACGATGACGAATGCCGAGCGATTCATTACGCCGGAGCTGAAGGAATACGAAAATAAAATTCTCGGTGCGCAGGAGCGGGCCGTCGCACTCGAATACGAGCTGTTTGCGCAGATCCGCGAGGAAACGGTGAAGCATATTGATGAAATTCAGCGCAACGCGCGCGCCGTTGCCGAAGCCGATGTGCTGGCCGCGTTTGCGGAAAACGCGCTAACGCGCCGGTATGTGCGGCCGGTGATGAGCGACGGCGATGAGCTGATCATTCACGACGGCCGCCATGCCGTGGTCGAGCAGATGCCGGATGCCGAGCGATTCGTTCCAAATGATACGACGCTGAACTGTTCCGACCACCAGCTGATTGTGATTACCGGGCCGAACATGGCCGGGAAATCAACCTATATCCGGCAGGTGGCGCTGATTACAATCATGGCTCACATCGGCTCGTTCGTTCCGGCATCCGAGGCAAAGATCGGGCTAGTCGACCGCGTGTTCACGCGCGTCGGCGCAAGCGACGATCTCGCGCGCGGGCGTTCGACCTTTATGGTGGAAATGCAGGAGACCGCCAATATTCTCAATAATGCAACACCGAAGAGCCTGATCGTGCTCGACGAGATCGGTCGCGGAACGAGTACGTTCGACGGCATTTCAATTGCGTGGTCTGTCGCCGAATTTCTCTGCACCAACCCTGCAGTTCGCGCAAAAACACTGTTTGCAACGCATTATCATGAACTGACGGATCTGAGCGTGACGATGCCGGGCGTGCAGAACGCCAACGTGCTGGTGAAGGAGCGCGGCGACCAGATCACCTTCCTGCGGAAAATTGTGCCGGGCGCGGCGGATAAAAGTTACGGAATCCATGTCGCCCGGCTGGCGGGCCTGCCGCAGCCGGTGCTGGATCGCGCGGGCGAAATTCTGAAGAATCTGGAAGAAGGCGAGTTTGAGTCGGAAGGCGCACCAAAAATTGCCCGGCGCGAATCACGCCGGAAAAAAATAAACGATTCACAAATGAGCTTTTTCTAAGCACAAAAATGGCGTACAGGCTTCAGGCCATTCCTGCTTGTAAAAACAACACGAGTCATTACAAACCGATCCAAATAGTTTCAAACAGGAGCTATTCTTTATG
>JBFWJN010000038.1:0-18664 GCA_050253185.1 Kiritimatiellales bacterium
CAGCGCAATGGCGGCTTTTTCCATCTGATCGATGACACCCCGCGCCTTGCGCGACAGGAAGGCGTGGAACAACAGTGAAGGAATTGCCACGATCAGCCCGAATTCCGTCGTAATCAGGGCTTCGGAAATTCCGCCTGAAAGCGTTTTGACATCGCCGGAGCCGAATACGGTGATCAGCTTGAACGTATTAATGATCCCGGTCACCGTGCCGAGCAGTCCCAGCAGCGGTGCCGACGAAGCACTGATGGCAACGAACGGCAGCAGGCTCTGCAGTTTCAGGCGGGTTGAAAGGATCTTTTCATACATTACCTCTTCAATCAGCTCGCGCGGCTGTTTGATATGCTCAATACCGATTTGCAGCAGTTCGCCGACCGGACCGCCGACTGCGGCAGCCTCTGCGGCCGCATCCTGTTTATTATGACCTGCCACGGCATTCAGCATGGCCGTAATTCTTTTTTCGGACGGCCTGCGAAGACGTGCGAGCTGGAACCACTTATAGAGCGCAACCAGCATCGCCGCACCGGCCAGGCCGAGAATCGGAATCATAACCGGTCCACCTTTGCTGATGTGTTCCCAAAGAGTCTGCCTGGTCGCTTCAATTTTGTGCGCATTCCCAAGAGTGGGATCGAGCGGAAAATGACCGGCAGAGGAAGCGACAAGCTCAGACGCCGCTCTTTCATCTCCGGCAGCTTCAAATCCGATGACTGCCGGTTCCAGGGAGCCGAGGCGCTGCTCGGCCGTGCCGACGCTTTTCCCGTCGTCCGAACGGAACAGGGCCGCCGGACCGACGAGCACGAAGGTCCCGTGTTTGACCAGTCCCCCCGCGTCAACGGCCGTGCCGGCGAAGCGGGAGCCGCCGAGAGCGTCATCAAGACGATCCAGCGAAACGGAAACCAGTGCCGCCTGTGCCTGATACATTTCGAGTTCGGACAGGTTGCTGTTTTCCGGTGCCAGCTTGGCGGCTTCCAGCGGTTTTTCATAACGCTGCAGCTCGGTAATGTGCAGGCGCGATTCAAAGTTGCGGATATATTCGCTCAGCAGGTTGGAGAGGTAGCTCTTTTCATCCTGACGCGATTTGATTTCGGAATGCAGGTTGCTCAGGTCCAGTGTACGGCTATCGAGCAGACGGGTGGTCTGCTGATAAGCCCGGCGGACTTCCGTCAGTTCGTCTTCCAGATCGCTCAGCCTGCGGCTGAGCGGAATTTTCTCCATGACAATTTTTTCGCGCAGAGCTGTCAGTTCTGCGAGGCTTTCTTCGAGCTGTTTCTGAACCGTGGTGTCCGCTTTTTCAAACGATCCTTTCGGTTCCGCCGCTGCCGGCGCGGCACCCGATGTTTCAGGGGCGGCATCCGGCAGTGGAAGCGTAATGACAAGTCCTTCTTTCAGGCCGCCGGATTGGAAAATGAGATCCTTATTTGCTGAATAGACAATACGCCACCCTGCGGAATCACCATACGCCTTGCGCGCCACACCCATCAGCGTGTCGCCGGCTTCCACCGTGTACCGCACCGGTTCGGAGGTAACCAATGGAACAAAGACCTCTTCTTCTGCGGCGACCGACTCCTCGGCATAAAGTCCGGTAAAAGACATGGCGCACAGCGTAAAGAGAATTGCGCCATTCACCCTCCACTTGGCATTTGCCACTGTAAATTTCTTCATACTCATTTCCCTTGTTTCTACGCGAACCGTTTTAAAATTCTGAACCGCGAATGGACGCAAATAGACGCAAATCTTTCAGTTGCCACAAAAAACACAAAACATCACAAAATGAGGGAACAGGCCGGTTTGTTCCTGCCGGCTTTCTTGCAGTCTGAATGTTTTCTCTTCCGTTCTCATCATTAGCGAATATTAGCGTTAATCAGCGGTTCAGTGTTTATTTCTGTGATCTTTGCTTCCCTCGTCGTTCTTGCAGGCGCGGTGAATATTCCCCGTTTCCCTTACTGAATCTCCACCGGCAGTTGAACAAAGGCGGCAACCTGTTCGTTTTGCAAAATGGCAATGGCTTGCGAAATCTGGGGCGCCGCCTCGTTGGCCGGGGTCCAGATCCAGCCGTCCGTCGAAGCGGTTCCGATTCCGGCAACCTTTCCGTTCGCCCCGGCATAATATGCCTGGCCGACTCCGACATAGAGCGCTGTCACTTCCGCCGACGTTCCGTCGGGCAACGATCGAACCTCGCTGGTCACGGTGATTTCACGATTAAACTTGTTCACTTCATTCAGAATACCGACCACATTCTGGAATCGTTCCGCCAGAGAAAGCTTGGTGTCTTTCGGGTCTTCCGGCAGCCGCTGGCTCAGCGGCTTGATTCGCTCACGAATCGGATCCGGCAGGCGGGACAGCATGGTTTTCGTGCGGTTTTCCAAAATCTGAACCGTTTCACTTAACGCATCCGATGCAGCTTTTAGCTTGTCATTTTCCTCGACCAGTTCGACCCGTTTTTTATCGGCGTCACTGATGCTTTCCTGCGCTTCAGCAATTTTATTCTGCAGGGAATCGATCTCCTGCTGAACCAGATCCACGCGTTCATTGAGCATCTCTTTTCCCAGCGCCCAGTCGCGATGTTCCTGCGAAATCACCTTTCGGGTTTCCACCCATTTCTCCAGTGCCGCACGCACGCCGTCCACATCGCTTTGCGATTCTGCAGCCGGAACGGCAAAGGACATGGAGCAAAGAGTGAAGAGAACAGTGCCCCGCACCCTGAGTCCTGCGCTATGCTTTCCTGACAACCAATAACCAATAACAGATAAACAAGTTCTTTTCATACCTTCTCCAAATCGCCGATAACCAATAATTAATAACTCTCAAATGTTAGTGCAATGTAAGCCCTCTGTTAAAACTCGTAAGCCAAACTAATCGAAAACTCGCGGCCTTTTGTATAGGAGGTTTTCGGGACATCCACATCTTCTTCTCGATAAACGGTATTTATTTCAGGATTCAACAGATTCTTTGCCTTAAACCCGAGCGTCCAGTGTTCCCCAATTTTTTGAGATAAACTGAAATTTAATGTCCCGTATGGAGTTGAGTAAACACTAGGCACATGGCGATTTACGTTAGGTCCCGTCAAAAGCGTGTCTCCCTGTACCGTATAAAACAATCCCAAACGTGTTCCGGTTTTATCCAAATCATAGGTCATATTTATATTAAAAAGGTATTCGGGAGTATTCAGCATGTCACGAGTTGACTGGGGATATCCGTAAGTTTGGAATTGGACCTGGTCTTCTTCAGAAACGGTCACCTCCGATTTAATAAATGTCGCATTTAGCCCGACGCCAAGCCCGTCAAGAGCATTACAGAAATGACCTAACTGTTGTCGAAATTCAGCTTCATATCCTGTAAGAGTTCCTTCAGGATAGTTAACCGGTTTTACATACTCGCCAATGTTCTCCGCATAATCCTGCGTGTATTCAATCGGGTCTGTAACATCTTTTTTAAACCAAGAAACAGAAATCAATCCTCCGTCATATGGAGTATAATCCAGTCTCAGGTCATAATTCTTAATTGCAGCCATTGCAAGAGCTGGATTGCCGATAAAAATATCTGATCCAAGATATTCCATTTGCTGAATGGGAGTCATCTCCTTAAAGGTTTGGCGAGCCACGGTTTCACTGTAAGACGCGCGTAGTTTGAATGAATCGACCGGTTGAAATTCAAAACCCAATGATGGCAACACATCCTCCTGCTTGAAATCCACGTCTCCTTCTCCGGGGTTCAAATATGTACTCGCCCCGCCTGTCGGGGGAACCCAAAAAACCTTTGATTCGGGATCCAAGGTAACGCTCAGTTCTGTTGTTTCGTATCGGGCGCCGCCAATCATCTTAACAAATGAGCTTAGTGGCAAATCGACCATATAATACCATGCATCAATCGTTTGTTTGCCATCATAGTTCACATCTGTTTCTGATGCCGTTGTCACATAATCTTCAGCCGGAATGTAATTACTCCAGGGATCACTCCAATCACCCTCCTACCCTAATGTTTCTGCGCTAAATGTATCCTGCCTAAATTCGCGATCAACTTTATCGTTAAACACCCCTAGTTTAATATATCCTGAATCTCCACTCCATTGCTGAAAGGGGACCTTCCCATTTAATGAAAATTGAGAACTGTCTTCACGAACATCCTTCCAGATACGCTGTAAATTTCCGATGTTAGTATTTTCAGTCGGTTTATTTGGGGCATATAAAGCAGGTTTAATTCGGCTGCCTTTTCTATACGTCGGCGTCCATTGCGTTCCGAGCATCCGCTTATCCGGGGTGCCTAATTTAGAGAAATTCTCTGAAAGAATCCAGTCAACTTCCGGTTCCAAAATTGTCACTAAGCCAGGAATGCCTATCTCTGGAAATGGTATAGTATGTTTTCCATCCAACTGTACCGTACCTGTATCGCGTTCTGTGTATTCCAGCGTCTGAAAGCGCTGATAAACTGCATCATTTACATTTTCACGATCATTCCCCGGATCATCGATGTCATACGGATCATACCCAGGAAAATACAGTTCTTTCCCGCGTGTATCCTCCGCTAAAGTGGCGGTATCTTCCGCTACGTGTGTTTGCATATATAATAATGTCAGTGTATTGCGTTCTGTCTCCAGGCCCAGAGCCCCCAGAAATCCCCACTGCACCTCCTCTGTGCTCTGGTCCACATCAAAAAAAGAAGTTTTGACTCCATCGGCTGCAACAGGATTTGACATCAGCACATTCGCATCGTATTTATCGTCTTTTTTATCTGTGACTGTTGAAGCATCATGCGTGTAATATACATTGGCCAATCCGCCGACTTTTATGCCGCTATCCAGTTCATATTTTCCCCCGGCGGTTAATTCCCAGTCATACATCGTCGGAGCAGCGCCTCGGCTGACCCCTACTGCGCCACTCCAGTTCGTTCCGGACACTTGAGGATTACGCGAATCATCAATTCCTAAAAAATTAACCCCTCCATCAGAATAAGTTAGAAAATCATTATCCTCGACGCTGGGTTTATATTTGGTTCCGATCTTGAACTTCAAAATGGGTTCATCGGGAATTGCTTTTAATACCACATTGACAGCTCCACCGGACGCATCGCCCTGCTGATCTGGAGTAAACGTTTTGCTTACTTGGATGCTTTCAATCAGGGCCGAAGGAAACTGGTCCAGCTGCACAGCACGTTTATCCGGATCTGCGGAAGGCAGTCGCACATTATTCATCAGTGATACAACATAACGATCCGGTAAACCGCGAACAACCGCATATTTTCCATCCTGCACGGTAGCCCCGGCCACCAGCTTCAGCGCACTGGCCGCATCGCCGGCGCCTGCCCGACTCATTAAATCAGATCCCACAGAGTCCATCAAAACCGGTGTTTCCATGCGCAGATTTAACAGACCTTCTTCCGAATTTCCTCCGATTTGAAT
The DNA here is from genome assembly GCA_050253185.1 of Kiritimatiellales bacterium. Lineage (GTDB taxonomy): Bacteria > Verrucomicrobiota > Kiritimatiellia > Kiritimatiellales > Tichowtungiaceae > Tichowtungia. Next base: position 5,393 of record JBFWJN010000038.1, read on the forward strand.
ATCCTGAACAACAAACTCTTCCATTTCGGTGAATTCCCCGCTCAAAGAGGCATTCAAATCTGTCATCTGCCCTGAGGCGACCACTACATCGGCATCTACCTGACGAGTATAACCGTCTTTAGAAAACACCAGTGTGTAATTACCGGGGGGAACCTGTCCAAACACATAATTGCCCTCATCCGAAGCTGTTGTTGTTTCACCGGTTTCTGCAATCGATACTTCGGCGGCAGCCAGCGGAGCATCAAAATCTTTGTCGAATATCACCCCACGAATTCCGCCGTCCTGTTGGGCACAAACAGTAGACGCGGTAATCAGCAAAAATGCGAGGATCTAGATCATAGACTTTAGATTATAGGATTTAAGCTGTTTTAGTTTTTGTATTGTCCAGTCCATATTTCTCAAAAATATTTATTTACAGGGGATGATTGATAGAGATCCCACTTAACATCTAAAACCTAAGGCCCAAAGCCTCCCCCTACCATGGGTCCCCAAGATTGGATTGGACTTCATGAATACGGTTCCAAAGCGTTTCATCCGGCTCGACCCCATGCAGCGCCATAGAGAGACAAATGGCAGAAAGATCCTCAGCCTGCGGACGGGAATTTGGATTCTCAACAGAAGCCTCCACCGCTTGTCTATATATATCTACTGCTTGAAATGAATCTCTCATCACCTGAAAAGCCTCGGCCACCGGAATAAGTGTCTCAGCCTTGTAAATATTAATAATGTCAGACTGATGCTCCTGATAGAATATCTGCAGATCTGTCAGAGAAGAATGAGCAGTATTGGTATCACCGGCTCGGAAACGAAGTCCGGTCAAACGTGCTTTTAATGGAATTTGATACTCAACAGGCCACGTAACACTGCTCATCAAAGCTTCTGTCTCCTCAACTAACCCCAGGGCCTTTGATGAATCAGCATGTTTAAGAGAGATTTCCGTCAGGACAAACCACAAATCAATTCGGATTGCATACGGCAGAGTATCCCATGAAGATTTGATTTTTTCTTCTATCGTCATCCGCTGGTCGGCATTTCCATAGAACCGGTCAAAAAGCTGAGCAAGAGCATATAATGCATTTTTAACCAGATCGAAATTCTCAGAAAGAATCAGCCCATCCAATTGGTTTGTTTGCACACTAAAATCGTCTTCCCGGCTAAGCATCGCCTCCGTTTTTTCCGCCTTACCGGATTCTGACGGCTCTAGATTATTCGAGAACTTTGCTGCTGTTTCAGTCTGCCCCATCAACAGATGCGTTTGTGCAATCTTTGCTTTAATGCGATCGCGGCGCCAGTCCTGAGTAGCCAGTTTGGAAATTTCATCGGCCAGTTCCAAGTAATGCAGCACATTATTCGTTGCACCTTGCTGTATAGAATAAAATGCGTAATCGGCATATCCCATACCACGCCTCCAGTTACCGATTTTATCGGCATAGCTCAAGGCCCGAATCGGTTGATCAAGCTCCAGGCAGGCCGTCACCGTTTTGTACTGCGCTTTGGACCGGTCCTTAATATGAGGATTCACCGGCATTGCTGTTGCAATATCAAAAGCGGTTTGAAGAAGAGTGGTTTGAAAAGAAGCCAGTGGCTTATCCTGAAGAGTTTTCGAAACTTCTTTCTGCGGAGCGCAACCGGTCAAGCCGGAGACCAGAGAACAGAAGACAAAAGTCAGAAGACAGATACCTGCCACATGCCACTTTTCACTTTTCACATTCCACACTTCCGAAGATCTTAATACTGTTCTCATCGGTTGCTCACAAATTTGGATGTTAAAAATCTGATGGCAGGGCGCAGCGGCCGCTGCCATCAGATCGATTATCAGAATCCTTTTGAATTACAGAATGATTGCGCGATAGAATTTTGCGGAATCAAAGGCATCCAGATCGGTAGCAGACATGATCGAACCGTCGCCGGTCACGGTTGCTACCGGAGCCCAGGTCTTCATATCACTTGATTCTTCAACCGTGTAAACCACACCGGCTTCCGTCTGGAAGAAGGTAGACGCGGTTATCTGAATCGTAGCCGCCGGATCGGCACTGTTGGAATCCGTAGTCATGCCGTAGGCATAAACCGCCGTCCAGCCTTCCAGCCAGTTGTTATCCGCACTGAAGCCACCACGGAACGGAGCAGCCACGAGGAATTCATCAGCTGTTTCCGGAGTTTCCACAGTCAGAGCATCATTAGCTGCACGCGGATTGATATTGGTCACCGGTTCAATGTCCAGACCGCCATCATAACTGGTGCTGAAAATCGGACCACGTGTATAGCTTACGATCGGAGAAGAGGAAACAACCAAGTTATCCAGATTGATATTACTCTGCGGATTGTCATACGTTCCATTGAACGCATCAATCGGATAACCAGTCTGGGCCGTACCGTATCCTTTGCTGTCAGACTGCGTATATGATGAGTCTCCGGCAAAAGCCATATCTTTACTGTCACCAGGATAATCTAGGGCGTTGCTGCGATAAACCAAGCAGCCTTTGATTTCAGCCAGATTGCCGGAATTCTGCGCAGTGTACATGTTAGACGGATCGGAATAAACTGTATTCGTCCAGTTAACCGCAGAATAGTTGGTGTAGGAGGTCAGCCACGTATCCGACCAGGACAACGTTCCGTTATATCCATATCCCAGACCGCCATCTGTATCAAAACAGTCGAAGGCAACAATCCGAGCACCGATGTCCATGAAGATGCAGTTATGATACTGTATACGGGCATTATCACGCCAGGCAGTAGCATGATCGCCATCCAGCGTTCCGATCACCGTAAAGTTGGCAATCTTGGCCGTAGTCACAGGCTGCGCATCCGACTGTTCCGCTCCATCGGTTTCGAAGCAGTTGTCGCCGACACCGGATCCCTGTGCCGCATCGACGCTGTAGCCCTGAACGATCAGACCGAACTGGGCTTTCCCACGCCAGCCCTCGTCGATATCGAAGCTATCATCACCGATATTCCAGATGCTGATGTATTTATAGTTGACCGTACCACCCCAGGTTTCAATCCCGTCGTCCACGTTGTTCATGATTTCAACATGATCAACATCGGTTTCACGACCAATACCACCCATGGACAAACCGTTCAGCTCGTTGGCTAAACCGACAACTTTACCGCCGTAGCGCAGTGATAAATAATGAATCGAACCACTGTCATCATCATCATCGGCACCACCGTAAAGAACCTTGGCGACATCTTCCGGGTCGGTACTGGCTGCCGTCAGACCCTCCATTTGTTTCTGATTCAGCCCTGTCGGGTATTTTGTATTGGGAGTCCCGTTGTCATCCACGATAGCACCTTTATAGTGTGAACCGGAAATCAACGCATTCCCCATCAGAGTCAGGTTCCCCCACTCATTACATCCTTCATGCCAGGAAGTCAGGGTGTCCTCAGACGAGGTCATAATCACCGGATTGTCTTCGGTACCGTTCACGTAGATTTTTGCGCCGCGGCAAACAGCCAGTGAACCCTGATAATTGGTCGGGGTCTGGACAAGCGTGCCAGCCTCAATGGTCAGCGTCGCACCCGAGTCAACGTAAATCTGTCCGTTCAGCTCATAGACATTAGTCGAAACCCACGTCGTCGAACTGGTAATATCACTGGAAATCGTAACTGTAGCCGCTGAGGCAATTCCCGCCGCGGCTGTCATACCCATCAGGGCCATAATTAATTTTTTATTCATTATAAAACTCCTGTTCTTGAGGTTTTTGAATTAGCAAACAAACTTGTGTCCACGACGACGAACCGCATAGGCGATCCCGCCGCCGATCAGCGCCAGCAGAGCCGTAGCAGGTTCCGGAACGGTCTGATAATAGCTGACATCACTCGTAGCAAGACCATAGGACTCGGCATAAACGGTATTTCCGTCGGAAGGCAGACTCCAGTTCAGCTCATCGGTGCCATCACGGTAAACACCAAACCATGTGCTTTCTCCCGGGGCAGTGTCCGCGGATGTTAATCCTTCATAAAACACTACATAGTAGTCATCCCCCTGCGCAGCCCCGGATGGCAATACGATGCTGCCGGAATCGTACCAAAGCTCACCCGAGCCATAAAAACCACCGCTGCCTAAGATAATGTCGTCATCAGAACCATTCAGAAAATCTGAAATAGATCCTCCATTGACTGCCAGATCAAGACCATCACCATCAATATCCACCACGATTTTAAACAGTGTATCAATTGAAACTGCACTGTTGTCATGGGTATCAACATCGGTCAGGTATGTCTGAACTGTAATATTAGCAAATGATGTCATCGCCATCATTGACATCAGAAAAAACATAATCTTTTTCATTACCATCTTCTCCATTTTATTTAATAAGGCTTCTCAGCCCATTCACTATCAATGCTATCGCTTGCACGGCGCAGAATAAAACCGGTACCGGCAGCAATCACCGAATCACCCCGATAAGTTGGCCCTTTGTACCAACCAGCACCGTTTGAACCAGTGGTACGATAAGATAAAGCTTCCTGAGGCTTCATGTAACCGGTTGAATCATTATCAATCAGAAGAATCTGATATTCACCTTCCAGTCCCAGCTCGCTGACCGTAACCGGAACAGGAAAACCTGCGACGTATACGTCGGTTTGACCTGCAGGAAGGATTTGTCCGACTTTCGACGCCGGCACGTCACCATAGGCCACAAAGACATACTCATTTGCAGACTGGTTACGAACTACGACATATTCACCCGGAGTTATAACAACATTACCTTTGTAAGTTGGGCCCTTATACCAGCCAGCACCCTGCGAACCCGTAGACCGGTAAGAAATGGCTTCTTGCGGTTTCATGGTCGATACTGTGTCGTTATCAACGAGCAACAACTGGGTCTGACTGTCCCATGACTCATCTTTCATACTTGCAGGAAACAGTGACGCAACCGTGTTATGAGCAAACACCTCTACGGCATCGTCAACGCCTACGTTAGCCAGCACATTAGTATTGGCCAGCTCAAACCCTCCATTACCATTCGCACTGATAGTACTCCACAGTCCTTCGGCGCCTCCGCTTGTAAAACGCACAAAGTAGCCGCTGTCGTATGTATCAGCCGCCAAGCTCTCATTCACCGTAATGCCGCCTGAAACCACGGCGCTAACCGTAAAGGTCTCTTTGACATCCGGATTGAAAGGAGCAGAGATTACTGTGTCTGAGTTCGCCAAGACTGCCACGGTGTTGTAGCCAACCGTTTCAGCCTGCGCACTCATAACAGCCAGCGCTGCTGCTGTTATCGCACTTGCTTTTATCTTCATTCTTTCTCCTGTTCTTGCCTTTTAGCTCAATGGGATCCGCCTTGAACCGGCCCCTTCCCTTCCTGAGCCGATCCCGGGCAGACCCCGCCTGTTTCATGAAAAAACGCTATCGGTTATCTGTTCGGGTTTGATGAGTTTTGCTTTTTGCTTTCATTAATTCATCAACCGGTCCGAGACAGTTTTCTCCTCATTTCGCGCAAGAGCCTACGCACGGTTTATTGGAGAATTATGAGCGAAATTTACCGCTTCTATTAGAAATGGAACCAACTTGCATCCTGCTTATTTTAAATGGCTTGCGAACGAAATAGGGCGAACGACAAGCGGCAGGTGGCTGAAAAACTAATTCGAAAATTCGATACGGCTGGGAATATCGTCTTCGGGTCCACAGAATCATGGGCGGCAAAATTATTTTTCCACTGCGATAGATTTACCAAACGCAACAACAGATGGATTTTAATTCCGCAACACAACTCTTCGTGTTCTTTGCGATCTTCTGTTACTAGAAAGTAATTCAGCTCACGACGAAGGTCCGAAACTGGTTACTTACCGTCTCTGAAGCGGTAACCGATTCCGCGGACGGTCTCGATGTAGTTGCCGGCACGTTTCATTTTTCGGCGCAGACCGACAATCTGCACATCGACGGAACGTTCCGTCACCGGATAATCCTCACCGTGCACCGCATCGACAATCTGATAACGCGTAAACACCCAGCCCGGGCGGCGCGCAAGGAAATGCAGAAGGCGAAACTCCGTCGCCGTCAGATCGACCGGCTTGTCTTTCACCAGGACTTCATGCCGGCCGGGATGAATCACCAGATCGTGAATGCGGATCACATCGTCCGGAGCCAGTTCCGGGGCCGACGCATTGCGTCGCAGCACGGCTTTCACGCGCGCACCGAGCACCTTCGGACTGAACGGCTTCACCACATAGTCTTCCGCACCCAGCTCCAGCCCGGCAACAATATCGCTCTCCTCGCCGCGCGCCGTCATCATCACCACGGGAATGTTCTGTGTACGGCCGTTGCGCTTGAGCATGCGGCAGATTTCCAGCCCGTCTTTCCCGGGGAGCATCAGATCCAGCAGAATCAGGTCCGGAGAAATTCGGTCGACCAGCTTCAGTCCCTCTTCGCCGGAACCGGCTTCCAGCACACCGAAATTCTCGCGTTGCAGGTTGTATTTCACCAGCTCACGAATGTCTTCTTCATCTTCAATAATCAGGATATTGGTCTTTGTCATCTCCGCCCCCGGCGTTATCGGTCCATGTACACTGAATAACGGGGACGTTAAATTTTTATAAGCGCCGGATTAAAATACGGTTTCAATACCACCGTCGGAACGAAAGCAGCGAACGGAAGAGAGCAGCACCCTTCACCTACACTGTGACTTGTAGAACGACCTTCCCGAAGGGAGGTTGCGATACGGCGGTAATACCTCTTAAACCGCCCGAACCCCCGCCCCCATCCTTCCGAACTTCCCGCCGCCCACTCTCTACACATTCCACTCGGTCACGAGCATTTCGGGATGACCTTTATCGGCGCGCACCAGCAGCCAGCGAACGGCGCCGAAAATCGTGAACGGAATCACCAGAGCAGTCATCATGAACTGTATGTAGCTAAAGTGTTAACGCGGTTCGGGTATTGCGGCATAGACGTTCCAGAAAATCAGCAGGCAGCAGAGCCAGACCCCTGCAAAATTCGGAAAGGCGTCGCCCGAATGCATCATCTTCAGGCCCGGCGCGCGCTTTTTCGTAATCGGAAACAGGATATTCGAACCCATGTGGCCCATCTGGTCTTCAATCACATGAATCATATACGCACCGAGAATCACCACGCCCGCGTGCCAGGTCCAGAACGACGCGATACCGGCCAGCAGCAGGCCGACCGTCAGCGAATGCGACCAGTTGCGGTGCCACGGCAGAAAATCAATCTCCACCTCGCCCTGCTCGTTACGCTTAAACATAAAACTCGGGCCGTCAAAAATATCGACGGTGTAGGTCGGCTCATAACTCTGCCGGATCGGTGCGGAAAACTTTGCGACAGCAACCGGGCGCGGCACCGGGAGCGAAGACGGCTGCGGCACCTGTCCTGTGCTCACCACCGGGCCGAACTGCACGCGCACCTCTCCCGCATCCGGATCAATCTTCACCCGGTACTGCCGCCAGTTATCCGCACCGAGCTTGATCGACGCCAGCTTGACGCGCACCGGCTTCCCGGTTTCCGCCGCTTCGGACACCGCCGCAGCCACCGCATCCGCGACCGGCTGCGGGTCGAGATTTTCCGGATCGGGATACACGGAAACTTCGTGATGATAGAAAAAGCGGTAAAACTTGAAGTCAACGGTGTCGGGCAGAATGCCCGCCGCCGCGCCGAGAATGAAAAATGCCGGGTTGCCGTTCTGCGCCGCGTCAACAGCCCACGGGCAGAACGAGGCCACGGTTACGCCGGAAATAAAATGAGCAATCCCCTTCATCGTCCCGCTCCAATCTTTACAAAATCATGGACAGCAAAATCATTTTTAATCACTGCTTCTCCCATCATTCTGCCGTTCATTATTCTGCCCGATTCTTTTTCCAATGTCTGGAAACTTTTGTGTATCTCGTTTTTTTCGTGGCCACAACTCCGCCTTAAATCAGTCCCAGAAACGCGGCAATCGGCTCGCCGATGCCGGACATATTGCAGGCGATCGGCAGCAACAGCACGCCGAGACAATTCAGCCGCCGCGAACCGAACAGTACCGGAATCAGTCCGATGCCCGCACCAACGACCATAATAAACAGTCCAATCCAGCTGGTGATTGAAAACACCAGCAGCACAATAATGCCGAGCGCAAAAACCGAAATCAGGCGATAATCGACTTTCTTCATCAGCTTCAGCGTCCACTTTGTCAGCGGCGACATCATCAGGAAGGAAATCCCGCCGGACAGGGCAATCGACCCGAGCGCCAGATACCAGTCGCCCCAGGTGCGCGGCGTATACAGCCCTTTCACAATCCATGCGCCGCCGCCGCGCGTCAGATACAGCCCCGGCACGAAAAAGAGCATCAGCGCGCCGACGTAATACACAACTTTCGAAACGCCCTGCGACATCAGGAACACCCGCTCGTCGCGCTGCGCCGTGGCGTGCCCGGCCAGCAGGCCGCCCACGCCGCCGGTCACCACCGGAAAGAACGCCGCAAATCCGCCGCCGATCCCGCCGGCAACCGAACTGCGCAGCAGCAGGTCGCCGTTGATGTTCAGCGTATCGCGCAGGTACTGCCTCGGCACCTCCGCGCCGCTCACGGCATTGAGCAGACACCACGGCACGGCAAATAGTCCGACGAACGCCGGCATAATGTTCTGGAACGCGTTGTCGATATCAACCGGCGCGCGGTAAAGCAGCAGGAAGCCGAGCAGGCCCGACAGCAGAAACGTCAGTAGACCCGCGCCGAGCGTGGACCACGCGTCAAAAAACTTGCGCCAGCCCGCCGGGCCCCAGTTGCCGCCCTTCGGCCATTCCGTCATCAGGATGAAGGTGATGATCACCCACAGAATCCAGTGCATATGCGGGCCCAGCACGTAGCGCGCAACCGGCAGATATTTCGGCGCAAACGGCCCGATGATGAACACGAGCATGAAAATGCCCGCGAGGCTGCCCGCACCGATCATCATCGTGCCCTCGTACCCGCGACCGGTCATCAGATATTTCTGCCCCGGCAGCACCGTGAAAATCGCGCTTTCGTCCGGCGCGCCGAGCAGCACCGACGGAATCGTATTGAGCACCGACCAGCCGGTCACCAGGCCGATCATGAACGGAATATACACTTCCGGCATCGACGCCAGCCCGCTGCCCTGCAGCGAATAAAGAAACAGCGCGGCGAGGCCCATCACATTATAAATATGCAGGCCGGGCAGAATCGCCAGCAGGCAGGAAAGCACCGTGCCGGCCAGAACAGAACATGCCGCTGTAAAGATCATTATTCGGCCTCCACACGGAATCCGCCGGCATCTTCAGGAATCAGCTCCAGCGTTCCCTTATAAACCTTCAGCGGCGCAGTCACGCGCAGCTTCACGCCCTCCTCGAGCGCGTCGCGCTCTTCGCCGGACACCTGCTTATCCCAGAACAGAACGACCATTTCGCCGCTGTCGTCGCGAATCGGATAAATCACGCCGCCGGGAATCGACTTCGGCTCGCCGAGCGTCCCAACGATGGTGAACACCTCGCCCTGCTGTTCGGCTTTGATATCGGCGATCCGGCTGAGCGGCCGCTCGGCGTTCGGTTCCAGCGGAAGCAGTTCCTCCACTTCGCTCAGGTCGCCGGCCTCCCAGACTTTGAGCTGAACCGTATCCTTGTAGACGTCAACCCGACCGCGCGCGCGGACGAGTTTTCCAACCATTGGAAGTTTTCTTTCCAAACCCTGGAAAACATCGTCCCAGAAAATCACCGGCAGCGTCGTGCCGTCCTCTTCGAGCGTCAGGACATACGGCGCCTTCGTGCCGGGCTGCGGAATTTCGACCGTTTTGAGCGTCCCCGATACCGTCACCGGTTCACCTTTCTGCTCCGCAGTGATGTCGGACAGGCGAATGCGGGTGAGCGCAGGCGTTTTGGTTTTCACCGACCGTTTGCGCGTCAGCTTCAGCTGATCGGCGGACTGGATGCGCAGTTTCACTGCCTGATCGGCGCTGACGCTCAGGCTGCCGGCCACGTCGACGCGGTCGCCGCGCTTCGGCAGCAGGCCGTCGGCTTTCAGCGAGTCGGCCTGCGCCCTTCCGCCCATCACGGCGATTTCGCCGCTGCCGTCGTCAACATTAAAAACCACGCCGCCGGATTTGAAGATATAGGCATCGCGCGTGACATCGCCGACGACGCGCACGTAGGCGAAGTTCATCGTCGGAGAAATTTCGGCGACCCGCACCAGCGGGATTTCGCGGTGTGTCGAAAACATCCAGAGAAGCACCAGACCGGCAAACGCCAGAACCAGTGATGCCCACTGAAGCACCCGGACGCGAAGCGGACGCCGCACCTGCGGGCCGTATGCCGGATAAGTGTCATTCCCGCCGTCAGATCCGCTCATATTGAGTTCCTTTCTAAAAAGCCCCGAAAAAGATGGTGCTGAAGGTGGTGACCGGTGAGGTTTCGCGCATGTCGTCGAGCGCGGCGCGAAGCTCTTCGAGCAACTTCTGCGCTTCGTTATACATTTGGTCGTCCGTCACCAGTTTGCCGAGTGTGCCTTCGCCCGAACCGATTTTCCCGGTGATTTCGCGGATATCGGCAACGGACGAACTGAGGTTCTGGTAGAGCTCGTCATCCTCGGACAGCAGCTTGCCCAGCGTTCCCTTGCCGCCGGCGAGCCGCTCGCTGACGGCATACAGGTTCGTCATGGTTCCGTTCAGCGTGGCATAGAGTTCGTCGTCGGTCAGCAGTTTGCCGAGGGTGCCCTCGCCGTCGGCCAGGCCGCGGCTGACTTTTTTCAGGTCGGCGGTGATCGACTGGACATCGTTGTAGATCGTGTCGTCGCTGATCAGCTTGCCGAGCGTGCCTTCCCCGTTTGCGATCTGGGCAATCAGGGTCTTGATGCCATCGACGGCCACGCCGAGTTCGCCGAGGATGTTGATCGGAGGCGTCCCGATAATCACGGTATCTTTCGCAACCGGTTCCGCGTTCAGCGGACCTTCATAGAGCTTGAGCATCTTGCCGCCCAGCATGGACGAGTCGGCTACTTCGACTTTGTAGCCCTTGCGGAAGCTGACCGGCACGTCGAGATCGGCGCGCACGGAAACATGATTGTTTTCGAGTGTCGTTGCCTTGACCACACCGACCTTGGTGCCGCGCAGATAGACGTTGTCGCCCTCGCGCAGCCCGCCGACCTCTTCGAACAGGACCTGAACCGGGTATTTTTTCTGCAGGAAATTCTGCCGGCTGAGCACGATCGTGAAAATCCCGAGAGCAATCAGGATGATGAACATGAAAAAGCCGACAAGAACTTCAATGCCCAGGTCTGAATTATGTTTATCCGGCATGATGATCCATTCCTTTCTCCCACTCACCGCGGCGGGTGATGTACTGCGATTCGAGGAACCGCTGAACGGTTTCGTTGGTTGATTTTATAAATTCCTGCGGCGTCGCGTTCTCCACAATCTTTCCGCCGTCAATCATCATGATGCGCGTGCCGATGGACAGCGCGCTCTGCAGGTCGTGTGTCACCACCACGCTGGTGATGCCGAGCTCCCGGCGCAGGTTTTCGATGAGCCGGTCGATCCGCCGCGAAGTGACCGGGTCCAGCCCGGAGGTCGGCTCGTCGTACAGGACGATTTCAGGGTTCAGGACAATGGCCCGGGCGAGGCCGACGCGTTTCTGCATGCCGCCGGAGAGATCGGCCGGATATTTTTCCTCGGCATCCTCCATATTGAGCAGGCGCAGTTTTTCGCGCACGGTTTTTTCGATCTCCGCCTCGCTCATTTTCGTGTGCTCGCGCAGCGGCAGCGCGACGTTTTCAAACACCGTCATCCACTGCAGCAGCGCCGCGCCCTGAAACAGTACGCCGAAGCGGCTGCGGATGCGCTCGAGTTCCTTTCCGCGCGCCGAGCTGATCACATCGTCGCCGATCCGGACCTCTCCGCTGTCCGGAACCAGCAGGTGCACCATATGCTTCAGCGTAACGCTCTTCCCCGCGCCGGAGAGTCCGACCACGACAAACGTTTCGCCCTTCGGCACCTCAAAACTGATCTCGTCGAGAACCAGCCGGCCGCCGAGCCGTTTTGTAACTTTGTCGAAAACGATCATATGTAGAACAGCCTCGTAATCATATAGCCGACGACCAGAATCAGCAGAAACGAAATAATAACGGTCCGGCGGGTGGCGCGGCCGACGCCGACGGCCCCCTCGCTGGTGGTCAGTCCCTGGTAACAGGCCACCGTGGCGATGATGACCCCGAAAACAAACGCCTTGAAGAGCCCGACGTACAGGTCCTTGTTGGCGGCGTAGCGGGTCGCATTGTCGATGTAGGCCTGGAACGACACGCCCAGCTGGGTGGTGCCGACAATCCCGCCGCCCAGGATGCCGAGCAGGTTCGTGTAGACCGCCAGAATCGGCATCATCACCGCCAGCGCCACCAGACGCGGCATCACCAGGAACCGGTTCGGGTTGATCGACATCACTTCGAGCGCGGCGATTTCTTCCGAAACCGCCATCGTGCCGAGCTGCGCGGCAATGGCCGACCCGACGCTGGCCGCAATAATCAGGCCGGTCATGAACGGACCCATTTCGCGGATCATCGAAATCGCCACGGCGGAACCGATGAATTCCTCCTGTCCGTAACGGCGCAGTTCCAGCCCGGTCTGCAGCGCCAGAATCATTCCGGTGAACATCGCCACCACCGAAATCACCCCGAGGCTTTTGATTCCCGTGACATAAAGCTGCATCGTCGTTTCGCGGCGCGCGCGCGGTTTCCAGACGGTGTGCAGAAAGCCGGCGGCCGACGTGAGCATGATCAGCGCCTGCCCCATATCGCAGCAGGCCATCAGAATGATGCGCCCCAGCCGCCGGAACGACCGGACGGGCAGTCCTTCAACACTCATTCTTTCTTCATGCTCAGCCATTGCCTCTATTCTCCGGAATGCGGAAACCAGAATAACCGCAGCTGTGATTTACCGGCCCCCTTCTTATAAGAGACCAGACCTTTCAGTAAAGACCATTCGGACCGTTCTTCCGCCCGTTCGCTGTGCCACACAAACCACAGGAAATCCTTACGGAGTTCCCCATTATGATCCGTTCGCTGGTACAGCGTCCAGAGCGGCGCCCAGTTGCGCTCGACCGGCGCGGTATCCTTCAACGGCCAGAGCTCCAGCGCCCGGAACCGGGAAATATCCCCCTCGCGCCGCCAGCTCATCAGCGGCCAGACCTTCCAATAGCTGGAAACCGTCTCGGGATCGCCGCCCGCGCCCGCCTCTTCGCGAAGCACTTCGCGCTCGCGATAGAAAAACGGCAGCGCCATCCGGCGGGTATTGATCACCCCGGCCTCCTCCGTGCGCATCGACCAGAAAACCGGCCAG
>JBFWJN010000039.1:0-18617 GCA_050253185.1 Kiritimatiellales bacterium
CCTCCACCGAGAAAAAGCCAGAGCAAAAGATTTTGAGCCGCAAATTTAGCATTCTTCTGTACCGCTCCGGACAAATAGATTTCATGTGACGATACAACTTTCTTTACCAGTAAGCCCATAGTCCCAGACGGCCAGATCGTTTTATCAGGATGTACAAATTCATTAAAAAACCAAATTCCTTTGAAATCAGGAACAGGCATTCCCATTTTAGCTGCCAACACATACCCGAACACCTCGTTGACGGTGGTATCCTTGCATTTAAACACAGCTTCCGCACCCAGAGGATTAACGCCTTTACTAATCCACATGCGGTGAGGATGCGACATCTCTTCAACCAGCCCGAACGAACTGGCATCAGAAATAGATATGATTTCATAAGGATTATTTAAGTCTAACTCGATATTCAGTTCCACAACTCCATTTCTTCGCACAAACTCATCTTTCCCATCCAAAACAAATTGTTTGGCTTCATCAAGTCGCCGAACAATCTGCGGATATCGGGAATCAAACCGTTGGTTTTTGTCACGCATCATGGAAATTTCGCCATGAACGGCCTCGATCAGGTTGTATAAATCGGTTTGACTGAGAGCTCCTGAGTCCAACGCTTTCGACCAGCCTTCTGCCGATTTAAGCACTGAATTGCGCGTTTGAGCGGATACATCCGGGTCACGGGCGACTTTTGCACAATCAGCTATCAATGCCCGCAAATGATCGATCCCCTCCATCACGATATCCCCGTATTCGTTTATGATCTTCCCAACCTATATGTTTGGGATTTTGGGGGAAGAAGAGAACTCTGACAGCAGAAATTATGTTAGGAATTTGCGAGGGCTTTAAATGTCTTATTTTTGCGCGTTTTGCGCGTTTTTTCGGCTGAAAATCAGTGGTTTTCTATTTTCCGAACAAGATACTTGCGGATGGCGGCTTCATCATTGGCGATGGTGTCGCAGCGGGTTTCGGCGTTCGCCAGTTTATCGAGCACCGGATGGTGCGCGGCTTCGCCGATGGCCTGTTCGATGGCGTCGGTGAATTTCGCGGGGTGCGCGGTGGCCAGACAGATGGTCGGAACTTCCGAACATTGGAACTTTTCAGCAACGGCGACGCCGACGGCGGTGTGCGGGTCGAGGATGTAGCCTTCGTTTTTGTACACTTTTTTGATGGTTTCCAATGTTTGGAACGTTCCGGCTTCGCCGGCGGCAAAAAGGTCGTCGGAGCCTTCAACGGTCAGCGTTTTGTTTTTCGCGAAGCCGTTCATCAGCTCGCAGAGTTTGGCGGAGTCTTTACCGAGGCGATAGTAGAGGTAGCGCTCGAAATTGCTGGCAACCTGAATGTCCATCGACGGGCTGATGGTGGGAACCACCTCGCCGATGCTGTAGATGCCGCTGTTGAAGAAGCGCGACAGGATGTTGTTTTCGTTGGTGGCCAGAATCAGCTTTTTGACCGGCAGGCCCATTTGCGCGGCAATCCATCCGGCCATGATGTCGCCGAAGTTTCCGGTTGGAACCGAAAACTGTACCTGCTGCGAGCCGGTGGTCTCCTGCACGCGGAAGAAGCCGTAGAAGTAATAAACGATCTGCGCGAGCACGCGCGCCCAGTTGACGGAATTGACCGAGCCGAGCGAGTGTTTTTCCTTGAACTCCACGTCGGAGAAAATCGTTTTCATCAGGTGCTGGCAGTCGTCAAAGGTGCCTTCAACGGCGAGGTTGAAGACGTTATCGTCGAGCACGCTGGTCATCTGCTTTTCCTGCACGGGACTGGTGCGGCCCTTGGGGTGCATGATGAAGATGCGGATGTTTGCTTTACCGCGCACACCGTAGATCGCGGCCGAGCCGGTGTCGCCGCTGGTCGCGCCAAGGATGTTCAGTTCACCGCCGCGCTTTTCGAGGATGTACTCAAAGAGGTTGCCGAGAAACTGAAGCGCCACATCTTTGAAGGCGAGCGTCGGACCGTGCCAGAGTTCCAATATATGGAACCCGTTGACCGGAACAACCGGCGCTACGTCCGGGGTTCGGAAAGTCGAATAGCTCTTTTCGATCAGAACCTTAAGATCAGCGGCTGGAATATCGGTTGCGAACAGGCTCATGACCTCGAAAGCGAGATCCTGATAGGAAAGCCCCTTCCAGTCTTCCAACCGGCTTCCAATGTTTGGAAGATTTTCGGGAAGAAGCAGGCCGCCGTCAGGCGCCAGCCCTTCCATGACTGCATCCTGAAATCCGACCGGTGCCATCCCGCCTCTGGTACTGATGTATTTCATCCTTAAAGCCTTTATTCCGCTGCCAAAATCAAAGGACAGAGAATAGACCAGAGATCAGACTGAAACCACGAAAAAATTGTTTCTGCACCGGCTTTCAAACCGCAGGAAAAAGGTCTATACTTTTACCTGTTTTTAAGGAGGTTTCCATGCAGGATCTATCCCGTCGTGAGTTTACCAAGCTGAGCGTTGCCGGTTCCACCGCATTGGCCGCTGCTCCGGCCGTCAAAGCTGTTGAAAAAAACAAAACCGAGGTCTGGGTGTTTCACGGCAGCGACAACCGGGCGCTGATGGACAAATGTATGGAAACGATTTTTGCCAATGGCGGATTCGGGCCGAAGGCCAAAAAAGTCGCCCTGAAGGTTAATGCCGCATGGGAGCGCACGCCGGAACAGGGTGCCAACACCCACCCGGATCTCGTCGATGTATTTCTCGAAAAAACGCTGGCGTCCGGAGCAAACGTGGTAATGCCCGAGTTTCCCTGTCACCGGGCGGAAAAATCCTTTCCCGGCAGCGGTTTGCAGCAGATTGCCGACAAACACAACGTCGATATGATTGATCTGAAAACAAACAAAGGCGCTTTCAGAGAAGTTCAGATTCCAAAAGGAAAAACGCTGACCTCTGAAAAAGTCGCCGACGAATTCCTGAAGGCCGATGCGGTGGTCAACATGCCGGTCGCCAAGCACCATAAAGGCGGCACCCTGACAATCTGCATGAAAAACTGGATGGGCGCGGTGGAAGGCCGCAAATTCTGGCACGCCAAAGGGCTGCACCAGTGCATTGCCGATTTCTCCAGCTTCATGAAACCGACCTGGGCGATTGTGGACGCGACGCGCTGCATGACCAGCGACGGCCCGCAGGGCCCGTCGGAAAATATGATTTACCCGCAGCAGGTGATTCTCTCCAAAGACCAGGTGGCCGCCGACACCGTCGCCGCCCTGCTCTTCCACGATGATCCGCTCGCTGTCGTGAACTACCTTGCCATCGCGCGCGATATGGGCATCGGCGAAACAGATATCAGTAACATGAATATCCACCGGATCGAGTGCTGACATTTTATTTTCAGCGGCTGATGTTTCAACCGGTTCCGGCAGGAATTTTCCAATTATCCAATGGGCAAACAGTCATTACCTTTGCCTGTTAAAGCACAAATATTATTTATTTTATTTAAATTCTATAGAATTTGTTTGATCAATCCCTCTTTTCTTGGTTTCATGCCTGCACACAATCCCGCCGTTCCCAGTTTGCAATGAATGCAGGAATAAACCGTTATGCTTTCCGATCTAATAGAATCCAGTGAATACCCTTTGATTGCAGTCCTGACGATTGATGACATCCAGGACGTTAAACCTCTCGCCGAAACCCTGCTGAGCTGCGGCATCACAGCAATAGAACTGACGCTCCGCACTGCGTCAGCACTCAGTGCCCTGCAGGCTATCAGCACCCAATATCCGGGCATTCTGGTCGGAGCCGGAACCGTGCTGACCCGCGAACAGGTCTGTCAGGTCAAAGACGCCGGAGCGGCCTTCGGTGTGGCTCCAGGACTTAACCGCAATGTGCTCGACGAAGCGCAGAAACAGAAACTGCCGTTCGCACCGGGCATCGTTACGCCCTCGGATATCGAAACCGCACTCGAATATGGCTGCCGAATCATGAAATTTTTCCCGGCGGAACCGTCAGGCGGACTGCCGTACCTCAACAGCATGGCCGCCCCATATGCTCATCTCAACCTGCAGTTCATTCCTCTTGGAGGACTCCATGAGGAAAACCTGCGCGGCTGGCTCGAAAGCCCGCTCGTCTGCTCCGTCGGCGGCTCATGGATCGCTCCGCGCAAGCTCATACAGGAAAAAAACTGGGATGAAATCCGCCGCCGGGCACAGGCAGCCGTCCGCATTGCCAAAGAAACCAGAAAAGGAATTTAGTGTGAAAAAAGTCATTGGATACGGAGAAGTCATGGGTCGACTGGCTCCAGAGGAGTTTTACCGTTTCAGCCAGAGCTGCCCGGGAAAATTCGACTTTACCTTTGCCGGCGCTGAAGCCAACGTCGCCGCATCGGTCTGCATGTTCGGCGGCAGCGCCGCCTTCGTATCGGCCCTGCCGAAACACGCCGTCGCCGACGCCTGCATCCGAACGCTCAACGGACTCGGCGTCGATACGCAGCATGTTCTGAGAACCGACAAAGGCCGCCTCGGACTTTACTTCGTCGAAACCGGTGCCAACCAGCGACCCAGTAATGTGATCTACGACCGCGCCGATTCCTCGGTCTCCCTCACACCGGCCGAAGCCTATCCGTGGGAAACTGTTTTTACTGACGCCGACTGGTTCCATATATCCGGAATCACTCCTGCACTTTCCGAAAACGCCGCTGACAGTGTCCTGCTCGCCGCACAGAAAGCCAAAGCCGCCGGAGTCACGGTGTCCTGTGATCTCAACTTCCGCAAAAAGCTCTGGCAGTGGGATACGGCCTTATCACCCAGCGAACTCGCCGAAAAAACCATGCGCAGGATTCTTCCCTACGTCGATGTACTCATCGGTAACGAAGGCGACGCCGAAGACGTGCTTGGCATCCGTGCCGGGAAAACCGATGTTGACGCCGGAGAGCTTTCCATCGACAAATATCCCGCCGTGGCCCGACAGATTATCCAGCAGTTTCCAAACATTGGAAAAGTTGCCATCACCCTGCGTGAAAGCATCTCCGCCTCGCACAACAACTGGGGGGCCATGCTCTATAATGCACAAACCGATAAAGCCGTTTTCGCACCGTTGAAGAATAACAGTTATCAGCCGTACGAAATTCGCAACATCGTCGACCGCGTCGGCGGCGGCGACTCCTTCGCCGCCGGACTCATCTTCGCATTGAACTCCGGAGAATTTGCGGAAGATCAGCAGGCGCTCGCCTTTGCCGTCGCCGCCTCCTGCCTGGCGCACTCGATCAAAGGCGACTTTAACTTCAGCACCCGCGCCGAAGTCGAGACACTCATGAACGGCAGCGGATCAGGGCGGGTGGTGCGTTAAATTTATAGAAAAGGAAAAAAACAATGCTTCGAATATTGACTGCTGTTCTGCTTACAACACTGATTGCTCGGGCCGAACAGGCTGCATTTTTGAACCCTCCGGCCTATATTGCTCCACCGGACTCGCAGCATGCGGTAACCAATCGCGGCGTAACGATGGTCTCCAGTATGGCCGTGACGCCGGGCGGACGGCTGTGGGCGGTCTGGTATGCCGGAGTTACGCCGGGAGAAGATCAAAACAACTATGTTGTGCTGGCCACCAGCGGCGATGACGGGAAAACCTGGCGGGAAACTCTGGCGATCGACCCCGACGGATCCGGCCCGGTTCGAGCCTTCGATCCGGAAATCTGGATGACGCCGGACGGAACACTGTATGTGTTCTGGGCACAAACTGTCGGTCACGACGGCACAGTGGCAGGGGTCTGGACGCTGAAAATCACGAATCCGGAAGACGCGAAACCGGCATATGAAGCGCCGAAACGATTGACCGACGGCGTCATGATGTGCAAACCGATTGTACTTTCCTCCGGCGAATGGGTACTGCCGGTTTCCACATGGCGCAAGACGGATCACAGCGCACGAATGGTGGTTTCTTCCAATCAGGGGAAAACGTGGAACGTACGCGGGGCCTGCAACGTACCCGAAAATGTTCGCAGCTTTGATGAACATATGATTGTGGAACGCAAGAACGGATCTCTCTGGCTGCTGGCGCGTACCAATTACGGCATCGGGGAGAGCGTTTCAACGGATCGCGGAAAAACCTGGCCAGTGCTTACACCTTCGTCCATTCCGCATACCTCATCCCGGTTTTTCATCACCCGACTCCAGTCCGGGAATCTGCTGCTGGTCAAACACGGCCCGATGAACCAGAAGACCGGACGGTCACATCTCATGGCGTTTATTTCTAAAAATGATGGAAAAACGTGGAGTGGCGGGCTGCTGCTGGACGAGCGCAGCGGAATTTCCTATCCGGACGGACAGCAGGTCGCAGACGGTACCATTTATATTACCTATGACTACGGACGAACCGCCGAACGCAATATTCTTTTCACGTCATTTCAGGAAGAAGATGCGGCAGCCGGAAGAAACGTCAGCGATCGTGTGCGCCTGCCGCAGATCATCAGCGATGCCAGAGGCGGCCAAACAAAGAAACCGACGGTTTCAGAGCCGCCGGAAGTCAAAAACAATCGCGACGGAGTCGCTCTGATCAAAATACCCGCGGGTGCATTTTCATCGGATGATGCAGAAAGTGCTGCGCTGTCAGCCGGCAAACGTCTTTTTACGGATCGCCGGTACACAGTCGCTGAAGCTCTCCCAGATGCGCATTTCCTGCGTGTACCGTTAGATGGCACAAAAAAATCGGTTTGCTCAAAATCCGGAATGCTCTATTTCCTGACGCCGCAACCGGAGCGCAATCATGACAGTCAGGCCCGTCAGCTGGAAACACAGGGTTTCAAAAAGGTCGCTTTGCCGGAGGTCCGCCTGTTTGATCCTGCCAACCGGGGAAATTTCTGCAGCCTGTACCAGAAAAAGTGTACAGAAAATGAAGTGATTCAAATTGGGAAATGGGCCTTACCGGTCTTTTTCCCGGAACAGCCTTAATAAAGGGATTTGCCATGGCTGAACATTTTCGAACTGCTTTCGTGATCTTTTGCCTAATGGCTTTCACCGCCTGTATGCAGGTGAAAAGCAGCGATCCATTGGTACAAATCGGATTTACAACGCAGAATTTTCTGCCGGCGGTTCCGGTTTCCGTTGAATCGGCCAAACAGTTTATTTCGTACGCAAAGGCCGAAGGATTTTCATGGGTTGAGCTGCGCGATCCGGATGTCTCGCTGACTTCAGAACAGTGCTCTGACATTGCATCCTTTGCCGAACAGAACGGCATCGAGGTTGCCTATTCCATGCAGCGCGGTCTGCTGGCGGAAGATTTCAATCCGGCGTTCGAAAAAGCGTTGGAAAACATGGTTCTGTTCAACGGCCCGAACGTCGTGCGTGTTCTGGCCCTGCGGGGAGGCGGAGAACTCGGCTGGGACGAAGCAGAGTTCTCGCGCATGGTGCACGTCGCAGACCGGGCGGCAAAAACTGCAGAAGGTCTTGGATATCGCCTGATGATCGAAAACGCCGATGCCGTGCTCGATGGAAGCGGAAAGAACTGTTTCGGAATGATGCAGCTGCTCGATGCTGTTTCTCCCTCTGTCGAACTGCAGCTTGATACCGCCAATCTGTTTACCGGACCGGAACCGGTTTCCCCGGAACAGGCCGAAGCGTTTATCTGCCGTTATGCGGATCGTATTTCGTACGTCCATCTCAAATCGGCTCTTAACCGCGAAGCGCAGCCGGTTCTCTGCGGAAACCCGCTGGACTTCAGGAAAATCTTTGATCTGCTGGCGGAAAACGGGTCACACCCATACGTCGCCATCGAACTGGCGTCGGGAAATGCTTCCGCAAAACAGGTCTACAAAAATATGCAGATCAGCCGGGAATGGCTTCAGAAGGAGAAATAGAACTATGAAACATGTTTTAATCCGCATCGGACGCCTGTTCCTTGCCGTCGGTCCCGGCATCTTCGCGATCGGCTACACCGTTGGAACCGGCAGCGTCACGGCCATGGCCAAAGCCGGCAGCCAGTTCGGCATGCAGCTTCTCTGGGTGCTGGCGCTCAGCTGCCTCTTCTCCTGGGTGCTTATGGAAGCGGCGGGCCGCTTTGCCCTCGTCACCGGCGATACGGCCGTCAACGGCTGCCGCAAACACCTGCCGGGCGGAAAAATTCTTTCCATCCTGATGGTCGTCGGCGTCGTCACGGGACAGTGGTGCTGCCTCTCCGGTCTCGTCGGCCTCTCCTCCAGCGCACTCTACGAAGGCCTGCGGCTGTTTATCCCCTCGCTCACCGAAAACACCTACTGGCCGGTGCTCGGCATTGCTGTCACCCTCATGATCATCATGTATGCACTGCTCTGGCACGGCGGTTATTCCTTCTTCGAGAAAATCCTCGTCTTCTTCGTCACCATCCTCGGTCTTTCCTTCATCGTCTCCATGTTCGTCGTGCTGCCCCCCGCCGGCGAAATCGCTGGGGGACTCCTCCCTCGCATCCCGGACGTACCGGGCGCAACCCTGATGGTCGCGGCGTTTGTCGGCACAACAATGGCCGCGCCGACCTTTGTTGTCCGACCACTCCTGCTCAAAGCCAAGGGATGGGGAAAAAACGATTTAAAACAGCAGTCGATTGATGCCTTCATCGGGGCATTTCTGATGTTCATCGTCAGCGGGGCCGTCATGGCCTGTGCCGCCGGGGCGCTCTTCAGCCGCGGCCTGGAAATCAAACAGGTCCTCGACATGGTGCATACGCTCGAACCCGTCGCCGGACGATACGCCGTTGCCCTGTTCCTCGTCGGAACACTCAGTGCGGGTCTTTCCTCCGTTTTTCCGATCTGCATGGTCGCGCCGCTGCTCGTCAGCGATTACCGCAAAGGGGAATTCGACAGCCGCTCGAAACTTTTTCGTATTCTCTGCGCCGTTGCCTGCCTCATCGGTCTGACGGTTCCAATCCTTGGAGCCAACCCGATTGCCGCGCAGATTGCCACGCAGGTTTCCCAGGTTTTCATCCTGCCGCTGGTTATCGCCGTCTTTTTCGTGCTGGTAAACAACCGCAACCGCATGGGAGCACATCAAGCTGGTTTTCTGCTCAATGCCGGAATGGTCGTGGCGTTCGCCTTTTCGCTGGTGATGTCGTTTCTGGCAATCAGGGGACTCATCGGATTTTTCCGTCCCGATGTCATGTAGTGAAGAGCGGAGAACCAGACCGACAGAAATTCAGGAATGGGAAAAATGATGAAACGAATGGTAATGGGCGTCCTTTGTTTGTCCGCCGGATTTGTCCAAAGCGCGGAGATTTATAAAGCCGACAATGCGACGGCGCTAAATCAATCCGGCAGCTGGGAGGGAGGCGCTGTTCCCAAAGCAGATGATACGGCGGTATATACCGGTTTAGGAGCGCACTCGACGGCAATGGGCTCGGATTTTTCGTGGTATGGAATTGCCGCGACCAACAACTCCGGCGTCTGGACGATCACCGGCAGTGAAACGCTGGCGCTCGGAGCGGGAGGAATGACGACCGGCGGCGGCACGGCCGGCGGGCTGGTGATCAACGCAGCGCTCCATCAGGATGCAGATGCCATTTACAATGCTCCCGGCGGGCGCGATATCACATTGTATGGAACCCTGAGCGGATCCGGCGGCATTACAAAATCCGGAAGCGGGAATCTGATCATTAACGCAGACGGCTCGGGATATACGGGCGACATTCAGAATACGGCTGGCGTGATTTCCGTAGGCGCAGATTATGCACTGGGAAGCGGTCGACTGATTCTGGCCGGCGGGATGCTTAATGCCGGCGGAACGAGCCGAACACTGACCAATCCCGTTTCGGTCTCCGCGAACAGCAGGCTCGAAGCGGTGAACAGTTCCCGCAACCTGATTCTGGCCGGTGTGATTTCCGGGGATTCATCGTCTTCACTTTCGATGGTGAATGCCGGCTCGGTGACCCTGTCCGGAAACAATACCTTTTCCGGCGGCGTTAGTCTGGGAACTTCTCAATCCACAACGCTGATTGTTGGAAATAACAGCGCCTTGGGAAGCGGGACGCTGAGCGTCAGCGGAAGCGGCGGGTTCCTGGGCGCTTCCGGCAGTGTTTCCGCGGGCAACGCGGTCAATCTGGATGCCGATCTGGAGATTGTGGATGCCGGCGGAAATCTGTTTTTGACCGGAACACTCAGCGGCAGCGGAACCCTGACCAAAAGCGGGACAAAGGCATTCCTGCTGTCCGGAAACAATGCCGGCTTTTCGGGTGCGATCATCCACAATGCCGGCGTGCTTTCTGTGGGGAACAATAACGGGCTCGGCAGCGGTGTGCTGACTCTGAACGGCGGGCTGCTGAATGCCTATTCGACCGACCGGATTCTGCCGAACAAAATCATTATATCCGCCGACAGCCGACTCGAAGCGGTGAATACAAGCCGTGACATGGAGCTGTCCGGATCTGTCAGCGGATCGGGCGCGGTGACCAAAATCGGAACCGGCACAGTCACCCTGTCCGGAACCTGTACATACACGAATGCAACAACAGTCAGTGCGGGAACGCTGCGAATTGACGGCACACTTATCAGTCCGGTTACGGTTGCCTCCGGTGCCGTGCTCAGCGGAGCGGGACAAATAGAGTCTGCGACGATGCAGAGCGGCTCGACACTGGAGCCCGGCAGCGGTTCTGATCCGCTGATATTCGGCGGAACGCTGAATCTGGAAGCCGGGGCCACGGTCATGCTGGGAATCCCCGGCTCATCCGGTTTCGATATACTGGCCGGCGATGGAAGCGGAACCCTGAATGCTGCGGGCGACTTTGTTTTTGATTTTACGGGAAACAGCACGGTTCAGGCCGGCGACTCGTTTACGGTTCTGCAGGATTGGAACACGATCCATGATAACGGACTGACAGCCGCGGTTATGGGGCTGGATGACGGATTGACCCTTGACCTCTCCGGCCTGACAGTGAACGGCAGCATCACTGTGGTTTCCAATGCAGCCGCAGAAACTGCGAAAACCACCGGACTGCTGTATGCCGGAATATACACGGGAACGGATATGGCGCCGGGGTTTTATACATTCACCGACCCAGGCCAACCGACAGAAACCGCGACGAGGGTCGGGTCACTCACGTCGCTTTCAGACACGTACCGGCATGTTGGATTTGACGGAGAAAAATATCTGACGGTCAAACGGGACGGCGGCAGGCTGTATGAGAATAACGGGATGACATCACTGTTTACGCTGCTGAGCGGAAATTACAGCTATTCATCCTGGCACGGAATGGACCGCTGCAATGATGTGTATTACGGCATCTATGACGGAGAGTCTTCTGCAATGGAAGGTCCGGGACTGTATGTCTTTTCCGATCCTGCGGATCCGGAAGGGACCTGTGTTAGAATCTGCACCAATCAGGTTTTCTCCTCCAATGTCTGGACAGATGTCGCCTTTGACGGCGAACGCTATCTGTTTGTGCGAACCGATGCGGACGGCGGCACGGCCGGGATTTATCAGTACGATCCGGATATCGATCAGTTCTCACTGATCAGTGGGTCGGAAACCTACGCCGACTGGGAAGGACTGGCGGTGTTTAATTCCGATGTCGCGCCGCTGCGGAACCGCAAGGTGTACCTGCTGCTGTTCGGCGGGCAGTCGAATGCCCTCGGCTGGGGATATCATCAATATCTGCTGGATCATGACGATCCGCTGCAGGACCCTCAGGAGGACATTGATTTTCTTTACGCGGTTCCCTACGCCAACGTTGGAACCATCCCGGAAAGAACACTGATTCCTCTCCAATCCGGGAATTCCAACAGCCAGGTGAAACAGCCGGGCGAATATCCCGAGCTGACCAATGCGCCGATCAGCCGGTTCGGACCGGAACTGAGTTTCGCACGGACTGTGCGCGACCGAATCCGTATTCCGCATGCCAAAACAGCTGTGATGAAGTATGCCTACGGCGGGTCCGCACTATATTCAACCAGCCAGTGGTTTCCGGACGGAACCGCAGATCGCTCTGCAGACGGGACCCTTTACCAGCGGTTTCAGCAGACCGTCTGGAGAACAATTGCGGCGCTGAAAAACAAATATCCCTATTCCAATGTTGAGATTCTCGGCATGGGCTGGGTGCAGGGAGAAACAGACGCCATGGACGGGGCGGCCGATGATTACAAGGAAAACCTGACCCGTTTCATTCAGGATGTCCGTGTTACATTTGGAACGAATATCACGTTTGTCCTTTCGAAACTGTCGCCGAATCAGTATCTGAACGATACGAATCACGCATACTATGCCGACTGGACCGTCGTCCGGGCCGCCCAGCAGGCGGTGGCAGATGCTGATCCGTATGTGGAAGCGACCGAAACCGCCGGCGATAACTATCTGACATCTGCCGGATTGTCGGAAGGACAGCTGCATTACAAAACAGCATCCTTGCTCCAGATCGGAGATGATCTCGGAAATGCTCTGATGGATACCTGCGGACTGGACTCCGATGAAGACGGCCTTCCCGATCAATGGGAAGTCACCTATTTCGGCGATTTGAATGTGTCCGACGGAAACAGCGATACCGACAAGGATGGCGTGAGTGATCTGAATGAATTTCTGCTGGGAACGAATCCGAACGATTCACAGGATCGCCTGACCTTGTCGATCAGTTCTGCGCTGTCCGGATCGTGGCTGGCGAGAAAAGACATTCATTACCAAATGATGAAATCCACTAATCTGGTTTCGTGGATGTCTGTCGGCAATCCGGTTCTGCTGCGGGTCGCCGATGCGACGGTTGATTTTGATCTGTCCGATTATATTCAGGCAAAAGAATCAAAAGGTTTTTTTCGGCTTTCAGTTGAATAGCTGCAAACAGCAGATCCTGCAATAAATCCGCAGCAGACTGCATCTGCCCGTGTGATCTTAAAATCCGGGCCGACCAAAGTGTCTGCAGGACAACGTCGACAGGCGGAATGACCTTCCACGGCTGACTCTGAGCTGTCTGATCCCGTCTTTTGTCTGCCCAATATATTGAGTGGATTGCTGCCAACTCAGACGATGTGTCGTCCGAATCATCGGGGAATCGCAAAACAACAGCAGGAGAATCTGCAAACACATCAACGGTAAATGAAATGATAAAATTTATATATTAATCTAATTTTCTATAGATTTATGAAAAAAACTATATCAATTTCCGCTAGAAAAAGGCCTTCAGCAGAGGTGTCCGGCTGTGAATTCTTTGGTTTGCCGGGAATCCGGACACATATAGCGGTACTGGCAGTGAGCTTTGCTGCTGCAGTACAGGCGGATACAACATGGAACGGCGGAGCGGTTCCCGGTGCCGCGTGGAGCAGCGCGGGAAACTGGAGTGACGGGGCGCCCGACTCCGCAGATACGGCCTACTTCACCAATACGCAGACATCAACCTATTCGGTGAATGTGGATACGGCGGCCCAGGCGAACAAGCTGCTGGCCTCTCAGGCCTATACCTTTGGCGGTTCGGGCTCTGTCACACTGGTTCGCAATGATACAACCGGCTATCTGATTCAAACGCTGCGGAGCGAACTTTCGTCCGGAGAGCTCACCTTTAATACGGGTGTGACCATTAATCATCAGGGCACTGCAGGAGCCACGGAAATTTACAACCTGAATGCCGGAAGCAGTATCGTTTTCAACAATGGCCTGACGCATACAGGGTACAGCTATCTGAACCTTTCAGGCCTGGGCACCATCGTGATTAACGGCGACCTCTCGGTCGCCGACCGGATCCGGTTTGGAAACACGGTTGCCGGACTGAATGTGATAATCGGCGGAACCGGAACCACGTCGTCATCCACCAAGTGGACCTTTGCCCGTGCCGCGAATCTCTATCTGAACCGGGCTGGCGCCTATGCGACAGATGACCAACTGCTCGACATGGAAAAAACCATGGTTTACCTAGGCGCCGACAATGCGGTTGCTTCCGGAACGGATGTCCAGATGCGGGACAGCGGCGGAACCGGAGGAATCACGGCTCAGGGATATGACCAGGACTTTGGAGGACTGACGATTGCTGCCGACGCACTGTTCGATATGGACGGAAGCGATTCAGTCTGGACATTTGAAGATTCATCGGCCCTGAGCTGGACGGCAGGAACTCTTCTGGACATCACCAACGCGGAAAATGCAGTGATCCGTTTTGCGATCGATGGAGGAACCGGACTGACGGAGTCGCAGATCGGTCAGATTGCTCTGGACGGAACTGTCCTGACATCTGCAGACACTGCGGTCCTGCATAACTATCTTTATATCACACGGAAAAAAGGCGCCATTAAGCTGATCCTATTTTCGAACCAGTAGGTCCGCCGTAATGGCGGTTAAGGGAAGAGACACAGAAAAAAAGGAGGAACCATGAACAGGAAGAGAACATTCAGAATGGGAACTGCTGTATTTGCAACTCTCATTTCTTTTGTACAGGCAGATACGATATGGAACAGCGGAGCAGTTCCCGGTGCGGCCTGGAGCAGTTCAGGAAACTGGAGTGACGGGGTGCCCGACTCCGCAGATACGGCCTACTTCACCAATACACAGGCATCAACCTATTCGGTGGATGTGGATACGGCGGCCCAGGCGAACAAGCTGCTGGCCTCTCAGGCCTATACCTTTGGCGGTTCGGGCTCTGTCACACTGGTTCGCAATGATACAACCGGCTATCTGATTCAAACGCTGCGGAGCGAACTTTCGTCCGGAGAGCTCACCTTTAATACGGGTGTGACCATTAATCATCAGGGCACTGCAGGAGCCACGGAAATTTACAACCTGAATGCCGGAAGCAGTATCGTTTTCAACAATGGCCTGACGCATACAGGGTACAGCTATCTGAACCTTTCAGGCCTGGGCACCATCGTGATTAACGGCGACCTCTCGGTCGCCGACCGGATCCGGTTTGGAAACACGGTTGCCGGACTGAATGTGATAATCGGCGGAACCGGAACCACGTCGTCATCCACCAAGTGGACCTTTGCCCGTGCCGCGAATCTCTATCTGAACCGGGCTGGCGCCTATGCGACAGATGACCAACTGCTCGACATGGAAAAAACCATGGTTTACCTAGGCGCCGACAATGCGGTTGCTTCCGGAACGGATGTCCAGATGCGGGACAGCGGCGGAACCGGAGGAATCACGGCTCAGGGATATGACCAGGACTTTGGAGGACTGACGATTGCTGCCGACGCACTGTTCGATATGGACGGAAGCGATTCAGTCTGGACATTTGAAGATTCATCGGCCCTGAGCTGGACGGCAGGAACTCTTCTGGACATCACCAACGCGGAAAACGCAGTAATCCGTTTTTCAATTGACGGAGGAACCGGTCTGACCGAATCACAAATCGAACAGATTTCCCTGAACGGTACGTCACTGACATTAGCGGACACCATCGTGGACGGTGGGTATCGGTATATTACCCCGATTCCGGAACCGGCTACGATCGGCATGGTGATTGTTGCAGGAATTTTAATGTTTCTGCGCCGCCGGCTGTTCTAATATCCATGAAACGACACGATCCAACTCCCCGGAGTCTGCTCCGGGGAGTTTGTACTATAAATTTTTTTGGGAAAGCTGTGCAGCAGATGACCGTAAAAACCAAACGATTTGTTTCGATGATCAGTTTATTTCTTTTTTTCATCATCAATATTTCTTTCAGTGAACAGTTAGTCGGCAATCCGGCCGCGATTGAAAACTCGGATCGCAGTAAAGTTGCGGTTTTTCAGCCGGGGGCTAAACTTTTTTCCAATCGTAATTTCACATTGAAGGAGTGCCCCGAATTTCTCCGCGGTCGCCTGTTTTTACAGGACAGTATTGATTCCTCTTCTTTCCGTGTTTCGAAAAAAGGAATTATTACCATTCTGACTCCCGAGTCTGACAAATATCAGAGTTCCCGGTGTGCTGATCTTGAAAAAGAAGGATTTATTCGAGTCGATGACAGTCTTTTTCAGCTTTTCGGCGACTGGCCTGAAAATAATGTACGGATTTATCAGAAACTCG
This sequence comes from Kiritimatiellales bacterium, assembly GCA_050253185.1. Lineage (GTDB taxonomy): Bacteria > Verrucomicrobiota > Kiritimatiellia > Kiritimatiellales > Tichowtungiaceae > Tichowtungia. The sequence continues at coordinate 15,856 of JBFWJN010000039.1, forward strand.
TTAAATCCGGAGAAAAGTACAGCTTCAGAAAATGGGTGGTTGTCCTCGGATTTTCAGGGTCTTCCGATACGGAATTACAGTCCGGCGCTGAAGTCCAGGTGTCGGAAAACTGCCAGGTTGATGTTTTTCGTCCGGGAGCCAAACTGTTTACAGATCGTGACTTTACGGTGGCCGAGTGCCCGGAGATTCTGGCCGATAAGCAGTTTCTGCGCAGAAGCATCAACGGCGGGCAATTTAAAGTGACAAAAAAAGGAGCGTTCATTGTACTGACACCGGAGTCGAATCAGTATCAAAGCTCTCAATCCCAAGCATTGGAAAAAGCCGGATTCCAGCGTGTTGACAAACCCGCTCTGTTTCAGCTGTTCGGAGACTGGCCGGCCAATCGGGTGAGAATGTACCGGAAAGATGTCGATGCCGGTGAAGAATACAGTTTTGGAAAATGGACCGTTATTCTAGGAATCGGTTCAGTAAAAGACCGGGAAACTCAGGACTGGCGGAAGAACAGCGGAGCCGTTCTGTATAACGGAATTCAGCTTCCGGAAACCTGGCCACCGGAACATATGAGTCCGTCGTCCCGGGAACCGATGCCGGTTCCGTATCTGGACTGTCCGCCCGAAGAGATTCCGATCAACATCGGCCGGCAGCTCTTCGTGGACGACTTTCTGATTGAAACGACGGATATGATCCGTCGTTTTCATTATCCTCAGAAATATGCCGGAAATCCGGTGCTGAAACCTGAGACGGAACTGGAAAAGGATCCGCAGGGCGGCCTGGCAGTGGCCTGCCCGAAGAGCGGAGGCGTATGGTGGGATCCAGACGAACAGATTTTTAAACTGTGGTATGAAGCCGGATGGTGTCGAACCATCTGTTACGCGGTCAGCAGCAACGGAGTGAACTGGATCCGTCCGGATCTGGATGCTGTGTCTGCCGGATCCAACCAGGTTTTGCCGGACGGACTCCGGGCGGATTCGTGGACTGTAGTGCGCGACTGGTGGACCGATAACCCGAATGCAAAATATAAAATTTTTGTTCGCGGCCCGGGGGGTAATCCGGAAGGAGCCATGTGTTTTGAATCTCCGGAAGGAATTCACTTCGGTGACTATGCAATGAGTGGAGTAATGGGGGATCGCAGTACGATGTTCTACAACCCGTTCCGCAGAAAATGGGTATTCAGTCTCCGTTCTTCATTTCGCGGTCGTTCCCGGCACTACTGGGAAGCCGACGATTTCATATCCGGATGTAAATGGCCTGATTTCAACCTGAATGGTTCCGCCTGGGAAAAAGGGCAACCGGTAATCTGGACCGGCGTAGACGAACTAGACCGACCGGATCCGTACGTTCGACTGACCACGCAGCTGTATAATCTGGATGCCGTGGCGTATGAAAGCCTCATGCTTGGATTTTACCAAATCTGGCGCGGACCGAACAACGAGGATTGCAACGGGGCACCAAAACTCACCGAACTGAATTTCGCCTACAGCCGTGACGGATTTCACTGGGCCCGCCCGGATCGCACCACGGCAATCAAAGCGGAGAGAACCGCCGGATCATGGGATCGAGGCTATGTGCAGTCTTTGGGAAATATCTGCGTCCTTCGCGGGAACCAGATCTGGTTTTACTACACCGGTTTTGCCGGCGATGAGTCCAACCCCGAACACGGCATGTATGCCAACGGCGCGATGGGAATCGCCACGCTGCGACGTGATGGATTCGCTTCCATGGACACTCAGAACAAAGGAAGCCTGACGACACGGCCTGTCACGTTCAGCGGAAAATATCTGTTCGTTAATGCAGACGTCCCCGAAGGTTCACTGCGGGCGGAAGTACTGGACAAAGATGGAACGGTCATTAAGCCGTTTACACTCGAAAACAGCGCTGCTTTTACCGGAGACAGTACGCTTCAACAGCTGACATGGAACGGCGGCAGTGATCTTTCAGCCTTGCAGGAACAACCGGTTCGACTCCGTTTTGAACTGGAAAACGGCGCTCTGTATTCGTTCTGGGTCAGCAGAGATGAAACCGGCCGAAGCGACGGCTATGTCGCCGGCGGTGGACCAGGATACATCGGCCCGACAGATACAGTCGGCTTGAAAGCATTAAAAACCGAATCCGGCATGTTGCAGCTCTAAAACTGCCTTCGCCGCGCAGATCCCAGGTTTTCATCCGCGGCCGGCCATGTCCGTTTCAGGCAGCCAGGGAACGGGTTTTTCTTCTCTGTTATTCCTGAAATTTCCATTCTTCCCGTTTGACTCCGCAGCTGATTCATGGAGATTCTATAGAAATACAAAAGGGAAGGTTGTTGCCGTGGCTACACGAAAAGAGATCGCATATAATCTGGTTCTGGACCAGATCCTGAACGGAACCTACAAACCCGGCAGCCGTTTATCAGAAGAACACATCGCCTCTGCCGCGGGGATCAGCGCAACGCCGGTTCGGGAAGCATTTCGGCAGCTGGCATCTGAAGGCCTCGTGGAACACATTCCCAACCGGGGAGTTTTCGTTCATGAAGTGTCAGCTGAAGAAGTTGATGCGCTCTACGAAGCCCGGGAACTGCTGGAAGTTTTTGCGGCCGAGAAAGCCGCTTATCTGGCATCCCGCCGCGACGTTGAAATCATGCGGCATTTTGTCGAAACACAGCATGCCCTCTGCCGTAAGCTCCGGACTCATCGGAAGAGACCCTGTCCGGCGATGATGTCACAGCATGGCTGGAAGCGGACGTCGGGTTTCATATGGCGATGCTGAAAGCCGCCGGCAACCCGGTC
>JBFWJN010000040.1:0-18347 GCA_050253185.1 Kiritimatiellales bacterium
TGTGCCAGAACATTCAGGCTCTCTTGACTATGCTGTATCGCTCGACGCACCGTCTCAGTCGTGCGGGCGCACCCGTGTAGTATTTGTCCCATAATTCATCCCTCCGGAGCTGGTTATACATTATTCCCGCACACCGTGGGACTAAACACCTAGTGATTTCACGATCCTGAGAAGAGGGTGAAAGTTCGCCGCTGGGATGATTGTGAACAAGAATAACGTATGGAGATTTTTTTTAAACCGCCAGTTGGAAAACCTCCATTGGATCCACGATCGACTGCGCCTGATTACCGAGGCTGACCAGCTCTATGTACAGGATTCGACTGCGAACATTCAGACCAATGACCCAGAAATGCTCTTTCTCACGGGCAAGCCGGTTTTCCCGCATGAGAATACGTCGCATGATTTCGAAAATGTCATCAGAATTCGAAATCTTGATTTTCTGCTCTGCTGTCAAACGTACATTCATGATTTATCACCTTACTGACCGCTTAATCTTATTTTAAATCTAAATGAATTTCAGCTGATTAGCTCGTTTTGTGTTGCATTATCGCCTTCTTTTTATACTTAAATCGAATGCCATAGTCGGACGTACTCTTCTCCACATATTTCAGCAGTTCCGCAACGTTTTTAATCTCTTTTCCCTGATACTCTGCCGCGGTTTGCCCTACACCAATAAGCTGTTTCAGCAGATTCCGAACATCGGCTTTTTCTTTTGGCAGCGGTTCAAGCGGTGTTCCAGACGGCGATCCCGCCCAGTTCCTGAATGCACTGCGGACATCTTTCCAGAGCGGGAGCGTCCGTGCTTTGGATTGATTGTTATTCTCGCGGTCCACAGGGGTTTCTGTGAACCTCAGCCACTGATAGGTGAGGTAATGCACCAAATCGGACCGTTTAGCATAATAATCTTCCACGGAGTCTATTCCTCGATTTTTCAGGGCTTCCCGGCGCAGTTCGAATTCAACACGTGTCGCCTGGTCCGGAATAATCCTTCCCCAGCGGAAAACCCGCATACCAAGCGCTTTGATTGGATTGGCCTTAAGTTTTACCTCAGCCAGCTTGTCATAGATCCGGCACATGAGCGGAGCCTGTCCAATGCCTACAGTTGTTCCACTTCCAGAAAAGTGGCGCTTTGTGGTAGCTCTGCAGATGTAACGTCCGGCCATAAAGGCCTGTTCAAAGGGTTCGGTTCCAATTCCCGGCATATCCAGACAGATATCCACACGGGAAAGCCGGTTGCGAAGGATCTTCCCACCCAACGCCTCAATCATTCGGGTGATTTTTTTATAGCATTCATGAGCCCCCGGATAGAGACAGTTGGTGCCGTCGGCCCAGGCAATGACACTCGGAAAGGTCTTGTGCGGATTTTCGCGCTCGGCAATCAGGACGGTTAACCCGTCATAATCGAGACAGTAGGCAAAATACGGCCCCTTTTTGCCGCCGATTCGTTTGCCGGACGGTTCGACCGCCGCCCGGCCGCCCATGAAATGAATCTCACACAGTTCGGGAGGTGTTCCGTCCACCGCTGCATCTTCTTTGGCCAGTTTAAACCGCCGGTTCAACTGATCCCAGTCGGTCCATTGAACATAAAGGCACCATTCAAGCCAGTCTTCGGCTCCGATCCAGTACCTGGTTTCATCTGATTTACTAGTTGAGGGGGGTGTGTTACCGGAGTGCACCCCTGCGGCGACGGATGCACGGTGCGCGCTTACGCGCGCAGCCGTGCATTCCGCCTCCGCCGCTTCAGTCGGTTCACACGCTCCAATCGAGTCAATCTGAGCTTCCATTCGTTGCTCAGCCCGCTCCATTGTTCGCTCCAGAATTTCATAAACATCATCCGGATTTTCGGGCCGATAAGGTGCGCGGCTGTTCGCGGTCATAACGACACCGCCTTTCCGGACTCAGCATCAACCGTTCGGTTTTCTGATCCTTCAGGCGTATCGTAAAGACCGACTTGATAGCCGCGTCGTTCCAGCAGTTGATAAAGAGCCCTCGATCCGGGGGAGTCATTAACCCGTCTTACCGGTTTCTCCAGAAACGGAGCCGGTGAAAATCCAATGACAGTAAAACCATTACTTTCAATCATTCGGAGCAGAGGCTCAGCTCGTGGAATTTGGCGCGCAATCAAAGCGGCTTCAGGACTGAGTACATCCTGAACAGCCTTCATTGCTTTACTCGGTGCAGAATCGCAGTTTGCGTGACCGGTTACAGATCGGCTTAGCTCGCTCATTCCTGCACCGCCTTTCCGGAAATCGATCCCGACTGAATCAGTGCGAGGATCGCTTCCTTCAGCGGCTCGGAAAGAGACTCCCAGCCTTGCATTACCCGCTGGAATTTTGTATCACTCAGAAGCTCTGGATGAGTCCAGAATGGACAGGTGTGGCACTCTGAGGGGCAGTGGTCGTTCTTTTGTAAGTCGTTGCAGGGCAATGACTGAGTCTTCGAGTCCCTCCTCCGGCACCACGTCAGTCAACGACTGCGACCGCATCGATTTTCACCAGAACATCTTTCGGGAGTTTAGCGACCTGTATGGTGGAGCGGCCCGGAGCGGTTTCCTCTCCGAAAACATCGGCGTAGACAGCATTCATGGCCGGGAAGTCATTCATGTCTTTCAGGTAAACGGTTGTTTTCACGACGCTTTCAATGTCGCAGTGCGCGGCCTTCAGTACTTCAGTCAGGTTCAGGAGAACCTGTCGCGTCTGGGCCTTAATTCCTTCCGGAACGGTGCCGGATGCGGGGTCGACAGGGATCTGTCCGGAGCAGTACAGCGTTTCGCCGGCCTTGACAGCCTGCGAGTAAGGACCGAACGGTTCGGGAGCGTTTTGCGTGTAAATGATTTCCTTTTTCATGAATGCATCATCTTTCTGTGCGCGGCGCTTGTAAAGGCCTGAGTTTTAATTTACTAAGTCCCCCTGAATTTCCGGATCGACCGGCGGGCAGGGGAGGTAATCAGAGAAATGTCGGACTTTCTTGTTTTTGAGGGGGTTTCCAAGCGATACGGAGAAATCCAGGCGGTTGATTCCGTTTCTCTTTCCATTCATAAAGGCGAAATTTTTTCCATGCTGGGACCTTCCGGCTGTGGAAAAACCACACTGTTGCGCTGCTGCGCCGGGTTTGAGGAGCCGGATTCTGGACGCATCATTCTCGACGGCAAAGATATCACCGGTCTGCCGCCGCATCGCCGCAAGGTGAACACCGTTTTCCAGAACTACGCGCTGTTTCCGCACCTGACCATCCGCGACAATATTGCATTCGGTCCGTGTACGGCCGGCTGGACCAAAGGCGAAACCGATAAGGAAATCGATCGGATGCTCGAGCTGATCCAGATGGAGGAATATGCCGGCCGCAAAGTCACCGAAATCAGCGGCGGACAGAAACAGCGCGTCGCCATCGCCCGCGCGCTGATCAACCGCCCGCAGGTGCTTCTGCTCGACGAACCGCTTGCAGCACTCGACCTCAAGCTTCGCCAGCGGATGCTCGTCGAACTCGATGCAATTCATGACGAAGTCGGCATCACCTTTGTCTACGTCACGCACGATCAAAGTGAAGCCATGGGCATCAGCGACCGCATCGCCGCGATGAACCGCGGACGGATTGAGCAGATCGGCACCCCTGCGGAAATCTATGAAGCCCCGCGCAGCAGCTTTGTCGCCGCCTTCATCGGGGACACGAACTTTTTCGACGGCATGGTGACGGATGTCATGGACGGCCCGTACTGCCGCCTGCGGATCGACGGTTTTCCCGACGTACTGGCATGGAACGACAAAGGCCTGCAGGTCGGCAATGCGGTTCACCTCAGCCTGCGGCCTGAAAAATTCAGCATTTCCCGTGAAGAACCCGATGCCCTGCCCAACTGCAACACCGTTCAGGGCACGGTGGAAGACATCATTTATCTCGGCTCACATACCAAATACTGGGTGAGGGTGGAAGACTATCGTCTCGGTGTGCACCACCAGCACACCCGCTACCTGCTCGATACCCGTCCGATCACCTGGGGAGAAAAGGTCTGGCTTTCCTGGTTCGCGGATGACTCCTGCATGCTGGAGCGCTATAAAGCCGAGGATGAGAATCTGCTGGTACTTCCCGACATGGAAGAAGAGGCGGTTCCGGAATGAAACCTGAGCTGAAAAAAGAGCTGTGCGTCACCGGCCCGTCCTTTATCTGGCTGCTGCTCTTTTTTGTCATTCCGACCCTCGTTGTCTTTGCGATCGCCTTCAAACCGTCCACGCCGTTCGGCGGCATCGGCGATGGCTGGACACTCCATACGCTGATGGACCTGCGCAACCCGAACTATCCGGCGATCATCTGGCGCACCGTCTGGCTGAGTGTCGTTTCCACCGCCGTCTGCCTGCTGCTGGCCATACCGTGCGGCTACTGCATCGCTCGCGCACCGAAACGGCAGCGCAGCATCCTGCTGCTGCTCGTCATTATTCCGTTCTGGACCAATTTTCTCATCCGCATTTTCGCCTGGAAGGTCCTGCTGCATCCCGAAGGCATGCTCAAACACGCACTCGTCTTTCTGCATCTCTGCTCGCCGGATGCAACGCTGCTCTACAATCCCGCCACGGTGCTTATGGTCATCATTTATACCTATCTGCCGTTCGCCATTCTGCCCGTCTATGCCGCTGCCGAAAAATTCGACTATTCACTCATCGAAGCCGCGCGCGACCTCGGCGCCTCGCAGTTCCGCGCCTTCACCCGCATTTTCATGCCCGGCATCAGCCGCGGCATCTGGACCGCCGTGCTCATGGTCTTCATTCCGGCGCTCGGCGCATACGTCATCCCCGACATTGTCGGTGGTCCCGGCGGCGAAATGATCGGCAACAAAATCGCCCAGCGTACTTTTGTTGACCGCAACCTGCCGCACGCCAGCGCGCTGTCCGCACTGCTCACGCTCGCCGTCATGGTTCCGCTGATGATCACACTCGCGCGCAGCCGGCACACCGACCTCGCGTCGAAAAAAGAAAAGGGAGGCCGAGTATGAAACACAGCCGCCTCCCGTTCCTGACCACCATTGCCGTGCTGGTGTTTTTCTACCTGCCGCTGCTCATCCTCTCGATCAACTCGTTCAACGATTCGCGCTACGGCGGCCCGTGGAACGGATTCACGCTGCGCTGGTATGTTCGGCTCTTTCACGATCAGCACATCTGGCACGCCCTCAAAAACACGCTGTTCATCGCGGTCTCCGCAACGCTCGTCTCGATGGTGATCGGCACGCTGGCCGCCTTCGCGCTGCACCGCTACCGTTCGCGTCTGCAGGTTGTCCACTACGGCATGATCTATTCGCCGCTCATCGTGCCGGACATCCTGATGGGTATGAGCCTGCTGCTCTTCTTTGTCGCGCTGCACGTCCGGCTCGGCCTCTTCACCATCTTCCTCGCGCACGTCACCTTCTGCGTCAGCTACGTCGCCATGGTCGTCCTCAGCCGCCTGCAGGACTTCGATTTTTCGCTCATCGAGGCCGCGCATGACCTTGGAGCAAACAGCTGGACGGCCTACCGCCGCGTCATGCTTCCGCTCATCATGCCCGGCATCGCCGCCGGCGGACTGCTCGCGTTCACGCTGTCGCTCGACGACTTCGTCATCACCTTTTTCGTATCGGGGCCTGGATCGACAACCCTGCCGATCCACATTTACAGCATGATGAAACACGGCGCGCCGGCCGTCATCAACGCACTCTCGGTGATCCTTCTTCTGGTCACCTTTGTGCTGGTGAGCGCCAGCCGCCCAATGAGGGAGAAAACACAATGAAGAAAACAGCAGGTATGGTGGTGCTTGGAGCCGTCTGTGCGGCGCTTCTGAGCGGATGTTCCGACTCGCGTCCCGTCCTTAACATCTACAACTGGGCGGACTACATGAATCCCGACATTCTCAAGAAATTTGAGAAGGAAAACAACTGCCGCGTCGTCCTCGACACCTTCGAGTCCAACGAAGCCATGTATGCCAAGCTCAAGGCCGGCGCGCAGGGCTACGATCTCATCTTCCCGACCTCGTATATGGTCGGCATCATGAAAGAGCAGGGCATGATCCAGCCGCTCAACCACGACCTCATTCCAAACCTTGGAAACGTCGACAAAAACTACCTCAACCTCACGCAGGATCCACAGATGGAAGTCAGCGTACCCTACATGATCAGCGTCACCGGCATCGGCTACAACAAAGCCCGCCTCGGCGAACTCGAACCCACCTGGAAGCTCTTCGCCAAGCCCGAAGTCGCCAAACGCTGCACGCTGCTCAACGACATGCGCGAAACCATCGGCGCCGCCCTCAAAACCCTCGGCTACAGCCTCAACACCACCAGCGACGCCGAACTCGCCGAAGCGCAGGCCCTGCTTACGACCTGGAAGAAAAACATCGCCAAGTTTGAAGTCGAAGAAGCGCTTCGCGGACTCGCCTCCGCCGAATTCCTGCTCGTGCACGCCTATAACGGCGACATCCTGCAGGCCATGGACGAAAACGAAGACCTCGCCTTCCTCGTTCCCGAAGAAGGCACCTCCATCGCCAGCGACGATATGGTTATTCCGGCCAATGCCGACCAGGTTGAGCTCGCCCACGCCTTCATCAACTTCATCCTCGATCCGGCCAACTCCGCCGAAAACATGGAATACGTCTACTATCTCTCGCCGAACACCGAAGGCCAGAAACTCGTCAGCCAGGAATTCCGCGACAACCCGGCCATCTTCATTGACCCGGCGATCATCGCCAAAAGCGAAGTCATCCGGGATCTCGGCGAAGCCAACGACAAATACACCCGCGTCTGGGACGCCGTCAAAGCCTCTGAATAACGCCGCCCTGTCTCAGCGTTCGGCCGGTTTTCCAAGGTTTGGAAAACCGGCTTTCGTTTTTTCCAAACCTTGGAAACAGTCTGTTTTCTGATAGGGTCCGGCGGTATGGACTATCGACGACCTGAACCGGATGTATGGATGTATGCGCTGCCCGGCGGCTGGGAGATTCGCGCGGGCAGAACGGATGCGGACAATGACCTGCTGAGCCTGAAGTGCGCGCGGCCGAATGACCTGTGGTTTCACGTGCACGGGATGCCGGGAAGCCATGTGGTGCTGAGCGGGCCGGACGGCGAGGCGCCATCGAAAAATCTGATTGAAATTGCGGCGGCGGTTGCGGCTTGGCATAGCAAAGCGCGCAATGCGGGTACGGTTGCGGTGTCGTGTACGGAGGCGAAGCATGTGTCGAAGCCGCGCGGCGCAAAGCCGGGGTCGGTGTGCATTAAGCGGCAGAGGACAATCAAGGTGCGCCCGGCGCTGCCGGATGCGTCAGCGTGAACGGGTGACTTCGACGGCGACGCTGCGGGCGAAGCGCAGAGCACCGGGTTTGTCGATGGTGACGGTGGCGCTCTGCACGCGCGGGTCGTTAAGGCAGATCTGCGCGATGCCTTCGGCGAGCGATTCGATGAGGCCGTAGGAGCTGTTTTCAACAAAGTCGAGGATGGAGACTTTGATGGTTTTGTAGTCCACCGTGTCTTCGATGGCGTCGCTTTGTCCGGCGGCGCGCAGGTCGGCTTCCATGGTGACGTTGACGAGGATGTCCTGTTTGATGTTCCGCTCTTCGGGATAGATGCCGATGATGCAGCGCAGGGCGAGGTCTCGAATGTGTATACGGTCCATGGAGTAGAACCTAGCAGAGGTCGGCGGGCGGGTCATTTCCAAAGTCTGGAAAATCAGCGGGCGGCCTGCTGCATGTAGAAGTTGGTTAGTTTTTCGTGCCCGATGGTGGTGGCGTCGCCGTGGCCGGAGTAGACGGTGATGTCGTCGGGCAGGACGGCGAGCTTTTTGAGGGAGCGGGAAAGGGTGCGCGCATCGCCGCCGGGCAGGTCGGTTCGGCCGCAGGAGCCTTTGAAGAGGGTGTCGCCGGCGAAGAGGACTTTTTCTTTTTCAAAGTAGTAGCAGACGCCGCCGGGCGTGTGGCCGGGCGTTTCCAGGCATTGGAAATCCAGCCCGCCGATTTTCCAGGCATTGGAAGTTTCCGGATGGATGAAGTCGGCGTCCGGTTTTTCAGGGACGGGATAATAAGGCGGGATCTGGTTTTGCGGGCTGAATGCCCAGCGGTGGTCGTCGGCGTGGATGTAGACGGGCGCCGGATGATTTTTGTGCAGTGCGGCGAGGGCGTTCAGGTGGTCGGCGTGGCCGTGGGTGCAAAGGTAGGCGGCAACGGTGAGCCCGTTTTTCCGCAGGATAGTTTCGATTTGATCTGCGTCGTATCCCGGATCAAGGATCAGAGCTTCGCGTCCGTTGGAGATGACGGCGCAGTTTTCATCGAAGGTGCCGGTGGGTATGATTTCTGTGTTCATTTGGAGAGCGTAGAAAATGTGCGGCGCAAGGGAAAGCGTGTGATGAGAGAATTTCGGATTCCTGCGGAGGGCTCTTTGTTGTAGAAGTAATTCTTGTTAATTTTATATATTTTTAAATGTCGGGCATTGTTTTTGTTGCCGGGTTAAAGCAAGTCGGTAAACTGAGCGCGAGGCAGTCAGCATTTTTATGAATAAGAAGACCCGTATACTTTTTGTGGATGACTTTAATCTGTGTCGTTCGTTTTTTTCTTCAGCTCTTCGGGTGGAACCGGGATATGACGTGTTTGAAGCGGAACCGTCGGGCGATGTCTGCGGCATTATCGGCAAGATCCGTCCGGATGTTGTGATTCTGAATATCGCGATGATGCATGTCAGCGGGTTTTCGCTGCTGCGGAATATTCTGCAGGCGCATTCCCGCTGCCGGGTGCTGACGATTTCGTATCTGCATCATGGTCACCTGCATGCCATGCGCGCGGTACGTGCCGGCGCGGCGGGGTATGTGGCTCCGGATGAATCACGTAAAAGCTTCCTTCAGGCGATTGCGGAGGTTGCTGCGGGCGGGATGTATGTGGCGCCGGTGGTTCGCCGGCGGATTTCATCGGGCCTTTCCCGGAACTGTTCGGATGACGAGCATCCGTGCAACCGGCTTTCGAGCCGGGAGTTCGAGGTGTTCTGCCTGACCGGCCTGGGGTATGTCCCGAAGCTGATTGCGGACCGTATGCAGGTGAGTGTGAAAACAGTGGAGACTTATCGGGAGCGGATTCGCGAGAAGCTGGGCCTGCTGGACGGGAGCGAATTGCTTTATTATGCCACGGGATTTATTCGTGAACAGAGTCTGCCGGGGATGCTGTAACCGCCTGACTGTGACGGTGTAAACGTCTTGCGGAAGGGAATGGCCTACAGTAATCTCGCGGCCTGGGAGAATCATGAGTGGATTTGTTCAATCTCTGTTGCTGCTGATGCTGACGGCTTCGGTTGTCATGCTGATCTGGCTGACTGTGTTTTATTCGAGGCTGCTGGTGTCGGCCGTCCGCCGCCGGTGGTATCTGTTTCTGCTTCCGCTGTGTTTCCTGCTGATGGCGGCGCGGCGGTTTGTGATTCTCTACCACATTCTGGCCGGTACCGGCGTAATGCATATGGAGGAGTTTTTTGCCGAAGCGGTTTCTTTTGCGGGGACTGTCCTGCTGGTGGCCGGTTTTCTGGCAGCCTCTTCCGTTTTGAAAAAAGGGTTTTCTGCGGTCTCGGACGACACCACGCCCGAAACGATTCCGTTCTGTGAGCTGTTCAGCAGCATCAGCAGTGCGGTGATGGTGTTTGAAGCGGTCGATAAGGGTCGGCATTATGTGATTCGCGATATGAACCCGGCGGCCGAACGGCTCGAGAAGCTGATGCATGAGCATGCGGTCGGCCGTCGGCTGCGCGACGTGTTTCCCGGAATTGAGGAGTTTGGCCTTCCGGAGGTGCTGTATCGGGTGTGGCATACCGGTCATCCGGAAATGTTTCCAATGCATTACTATCAGGATGACCGTGTGGACGGGTGGCGCGACACGTATGTGTACCGGTCTGCAAAAGGTCTGCTGGTTGCGGTGTATGACGATATTTCCGCGCAGGTTCACATGCAGGAGGAACTGGAAACCCGCGAACGGCGTTTCCGGCTGCTGTACGAACAGGCGCCGCTTCCCTATCAGTCGCTAGACGGAGAGGGCCGGATTCTGGATGTGAACCCCGCATGGACCCGCCTGGCCGGGATCAGCGGTGACGAGGCGGAGGGCCGGGAATTCCAGGAACTCCTGACGAAGGCGTCGCGGCAGACTTTTCAGGGCTGCCTGGAACAGTTGAAAAAAGACCAGTCTGTGCGGGATGTCTCTCTGGACATGAGAAGTCCGGACGGCTCGTTCCGGGCCATCGAACTGGATGCGCTGGCCCTGAAGGATCGGGACGGCGCGCTGCAGCAGATCTACTGCATTCTGCAGGAACTCGATGCCGGCCATCCGGTGCGCGCATCGGTTTCGGAGGAGCAGGTGCGTGCGCGCGCCGAGGAAATGATTCAGAGTGACCGGGACCAGCTTCGAATGCAGAAGATCTACATGCTGGGTGAACTGGCGGCGGGCATGGCCAATGAGCTGAATGTTTCGCTCACGGCGGCGCGCAATGCGTTCAACCTGATGCGCGAAGACATATCTCCGGCGAGTCCGCATTATGAATTTGTTGAGATCGCCCGGCGTGAGATCTCCCAAATGACGGATTTTGTCGAACAGGTGTACCGTTTCCACGAGCCGGCGTCTGCAGATGCTGAACCGCTGAACCTGAATGCGCTGCTGGATAACACACTGATTCTGATTCGGTCCCAGATGAAAGATCAAGGGGTGATGCTGAACGACGAGCGCGCCAAATCGATCCCCTCGGTCGAGCTTCCGCCGGCCGCCGTGATGCAGGTGCTGCTCCAGCCGGTGCGGAACGCGGTTCAGGCAATGCCCCGCGGAGGAAACCTGACGTTCAGGACAGCGGTGGATCCGGCCGGCGTTCGGGTGGAGATCGCGGATTCTGGCCCCGGGATTCCGGAGTCATTTCTGCCGAGGATTTTTGAACCGTTTGCGAGCTTTCGGCATGAAGGTTCTCCGAATGACTGCGTCGGTCTGGGACTGACGGTTGCCCTTCATATCCTGATGGAAATCGGAGGAACCATTACGGTTTCTTCGCCGGACGGCCAGGGAACCCGTGTTCAAATCGTGTTTCCCCTGACAGTGAAACCCTTTGAAAAGGATCTGCAATGCTGATGGAAACCTCTGCGGTGCCACGCCGGGTACTGCTGGCCGATGACCATGATGTCTATCGCCAGACGATGACCACGCTGCTGCGCCGCCGCGGATATGAAGTCCGGGCCGCCGCCTGTTCAGACGAGGTCTGTGCCGAAGCGTCCGGGTTCAAGCCGGATTTGTTTCTGCTCGATGTGAAGATGCCCGGGAATGAAGATCTCCAACTGGTGGAGCAACTCCGCGAAGAGTATCCGGAGATTCCCGTGATTCTGCTGACCGGGTTTGCATCTCTTCCGTCGGCGGTCAGCGCCGTCCGGTTGAACCTGTTTGATTATATTCAGAAAACCGAGACGCCGGACCATGTGCTTTCCCGCATTGAGGAGGCCATGCACAGAGCGGATCTGGAGCGGCAGCTGAAGGACAAGGAAGAACGCTACCGCCGGCTGGCCCGGCATCTGGAGACGATTCGCGAGGAGGAGCGCCGCCGCATTTCAATGGACCTGCACGATGAGATCGGGCAGATTTTCACTGCTCTTAAAATCGATTTGAGCACGCTGGGCAAGGCGTGCAGCTGTGAAGAAAACGTGAAAGGCAAGTTTGATCGGATGCTGGTTCTTCTGGATGACGGAATTCGCCAGATTCACTCACTCTGCCGCCAGCTGCGTCCGGGTGCACTGGATGATCTCGGTCTGGACGAGGCGCTGAACGGACTGGTTTCGGACTGGTCTGCGCGTTGCGGAATCCGCTGTGATCTGTCGATTGAATTGGATGAAGAACTTCTCTGCGATGAGGTTAAAACCGGAACGTTCCGGGTGGTCCAGGAGGCAATCACCAACATTTCCCGGCATTCAGAGGCAACGGAATGCCGAATTCATATCGCCACTGATGGCGAAAACCTGGTTTTTGTCATTTCTGATGACGGACGCGGGATTCCGGCGGCGGCGTTATCCAGCAGCGATTCATTCGGGCTGCTGGGGATGACCGAGCGGGTTGAATCGCTCGGGGGCGTGCTGCAGTTTGAATGTCCGCCGGAGCAGGGGACGCAGATTTGCGGAACAATTCCTTTGAATGCTGAACAAGGAACAGTTTGTGAGTAGTGAGTTTCTGATTCTTGTCGTCGAGTCGATTGCTATCTATCTGCTGGTGCTCAGTGCGCACTCCCTGCGGCAGCGTTTCGGCCTGGCGCCTTTTTATGCGCTGCTCGGCGGAATCACCGCAGTGATGTCATGGATTACGGATGCAGGAGTTTATGTGGAACTCGCGGGGATCCGTTTTGTTGTAGGGTCAACGGTGTTTTACACATCACTGTTGCTCGGTGTGTTCGTGGTGTATGTTTTCGACGGGCCGCGCGCGACCCGGATCGCGATTCTGACTGTTGCGGGTGTGTCGACGATTGTCCCGCTGATTGCCACCATTCTGCATTTGCAGATGAAGGTGTCGGATGTCCTGCCGCTGAGTTATGTCCCGCTTCCCAGCCTGCGGATCAATACGGCGTCCGTGGTGACTACGGTGCTGGACCTGATTTTTCTTGCGATGGCCTGGGAGATTCTGGGCAGTCCGCTGATTCGGGCGAATACGCTGTTCCGTTCATTTCTGACGCTGCTGGGCGTGATGTGGCTGGACGTTGTTCTTTTTTCAACCGGGGCGTTTCTCGGAACACCGAACTACCTGCGCATCCTGGAGGGAACTCTGTACAGCCGACTGGCAATCTGCATTTTTGCGAGTCCTTTTCTTTACGGCTATCTGCACTGGCAAAGCCGGAAGGAGGGGGTAACGCTCGAGCGCCGTCCGGTTCTCTCGATTCTCCGGGAAGTCGCGGAAGTCCGTGCGGAACTGGATTCCGCCCGCCGGGAAATTGAACGGCGGCAGGATGCCGAAACACTGCTGCGGCAGAGCGAGCGGCGTTATCGTGAACTGGCGCTGCATGCGGACGGGTTGCTGGAAACTGAGCGGTCGCGGATTGCTGCGGAGCTGCACGATGAGATCGGGCAGATTCTGACTGCGCTGAAAATTGACTTGTCTGCAATGGAGCGGAGTCTTGAGACTCAGAATATTTCGGTGTCTTCAGTTGAATCGATGAGTGCTTTGCTGGACCAAAGCGTTCTGAAAGTGCATCGGCTCTGCAGGAGCCTTCGGCCGGGTGCGCTGGACGATCTGGGGCTGGAGGCCGCACTGAAAGATTTAATTGAAGATTGGAGCGAGCGAAACCCGCTCGATGTCGAGTCCAGGGTTCATATTGATTCGACGAATGTCTCCGAAAAGGTTTCCACTGCCGTTTACCGGATTATACAGGAATCACTGACAAACATTTCCCGGCATGCAAAAGCCTCTGCGGTTTCCATCCGGGTTCAGACGATGCAGGGAGAGCTGAAGTTTGCTGTAGAAGATAACGGCGTGGGGCTGCCGGTCGACTGGCGCCTCGGACGGTTCAGCTTCGGTCTGATTGGAATGCAGGAACGGGTTCATCTGCTGAACGGGGTTCTGGACATCTCGGGATCTCCCGGAAAGGGCGTGTGCGTAAAGGGCTCCATTCCCCTGATGTAACCGGGTGTGGGGGATTTCCCCGCACAATTTAAGTTATTATTTCGGTTCATTGGAAAAGCGAAGCCCGATAATATAACACGCATGCACATAAAGGTCCTTGTCGCAGACGATTCAAAGCCGATCCGGGAGAGGCTGATTGAACGGCTGTATCGTCTGCCCGGTATGCTGATTGCCGAGGCGGTTGATACCGCCTCGGCAATCGATCAGGTTCAGACCTTTTCCCCGGACGTTGCTGTACTGGATATCCGGATGCCGGGAGGCGGCGGAATCAAAGCGCTTCAGGCCATTAAACGGCATCGGCCCGGGCTGCCGATCATCATCATGACCAATTATCCCTATGCGCAGTATCGCCGGAAATGCCTAGAGGCCGGCGCCGATTTTTTCTTCGATAAATCAACGGAATTTGAAGAGGTCGCACAGACGGTGGCCCGGCTGGCAAAAGCCGAAAGCCCGGCTGATATTGCGCTGAAAGTTGTTTCTTCCCAGTTGGTGAATGCCCGCGAGCAGCTCGAACGGGCGGAGCAGCGTCGGCACGACATGAGTATTCTCAGTCTGCTGCAGAAACCGGGAATTCCGGATCATACGTACACGCTCTGGGAAAAAACCTTTGATGCCATCCCGGACCTGATCGCCATTTTCGATGCAAACCACCGGATCGTTCGGGTCAATCGGGCCATGGCGGACCGGTTCGGTATTCCGGCGGCGGAGCTGACCGGTAAAAAATGCTATCGATATATGCACGGGGCCGACTGTCCGCTGAAGGGCTGCCCGCACGAACTGATGCTCCATGATGGCAGAGAGCACTCGGTTGAACTTCACGATGAAGCCTCCGGAAGCTGGCTGTATATCACCGTTTCACCGATCTATGAGGA
Organism: Kiritimatiellales bacterium; assembly: GCA_050253185.1. GTDB lineage: Bacteria > Verrucomicrobiota > Kiritimatiellia > Kiritimatiellales > Tichowtungiaceae > Tichowtungia. The sequence goes on from JBFWJN010000040.1 coordinate 14,475, forward strand.
TGCTCGCCTGATTGGCGCAATCCATGTCGCGCGCGATATTACTGACCGGAAAAGGGCGGAGCAGGCGCTGAAAGACAGTGAACAGCGCTATCGCCATCTGTTTGAATCCATGGATGACGGATTCGCGCTGCATGAGATGATCTGTGACGAAAACGGAACCCCTGTGGATTATCGGTTTCTTGAAGTCAATCCGGGGTTCGAAAAACTAACCGGAATGCGTGCGACGGATCTCATCGGCCGCACAGTGAAGCAGGTGATTCCGGAGATTGAACCGTACTGGATAGACTTTTATGGACAGGTGGCACTGAGCGGGATTCCGGCCCATACGGAACAGTATTCCCAGGTGTTCAACCGCTATTATACAGTGACGGCCTATTCGCCCCGGACGGGTCAGTTTGCGACGATCTTCAGTGATGCTTCAGAGCGGCATCGGGCCGAAGAGACCATGAAGAAAGCGTTCAATGAGGCGGAATCTGCAAACCGTGCAAAAACCCAGTTCCTGGCGAATATGAGCCATGAGCTGCGCACGCCGCTGAATGCCATCATCGGCCTCTCGGAACTGCTTCAGGACTCGCCTTTGCAGGAAGATCAGCTGGACTATGTGAAAACCATCAACACCAGCGGAGAGGCTCTGCTGAGTATTATTGCGGACCTGCTGGATCTGTCGAAGATTGAACTGGGCCGAATTGAGCTCCGCCATGCGCCGTTTCCAATCCGGGCGGCCGTGGATCATGTTCTCTCCGTGCTGAAACCGTTTGCCCAGCAGAAAAATCTGGATTTGAGTGTAAGGGTGTCCGATGCTGTCCCCGACCGGATAACCGGTGATACGGATCGTTTGCAGCAGGTACTGATCAATATCATCAACAATGCGCTGAAATTCACTCAGCAGGGTTCTGTCCGGCTGTCCGTTGATGCACTGCAGACACCGGGCGGCTCCCATCAGGTGGTTTTTGAGGTCGAGGACAGCGGAATCGGCATGGATAAGGAAACCATGATGCGGATTTTTGAACCGTTCCAGCAGGGGGATGCCTCAATTACCCGCGAGCACGGCGGAACCGGACTGGGACTGTCCATCTGCCGAAGTCTGGTAAACCTCATGGGAGGAACCATTCATGTGGCAAGTGACAAGGGCCACGGATCGATTTTCCGGTTTTATATTACGGACAGTTCCGATGCAGAGGACCTGTCTGTGAATGAAACCCTGCTGGCCGCCTGTCGGGGAAAAACAGTCTGTCTCTGGGACGATGACCCGGAAAATCTTCATGCGCTGGAATATCTTCTCGGACAGTACGGTATTCGGGTTTTCTTCGGTGCAGGCATTAAAGAGGTTCCGCTCTGTCTGCAGGAAACCCCTCCGCCGGATGCCGTTTTCTGCAACCTGGATGTCGATGGAATGCGCGAAAACCTTCCGGTTCTGCTGGAGGGGAAACCGCAGATCCCGCTGATCGCCGTTTCCAGATGGATCGTTCCCCTGACTGACAGCATGAAACCGGCTTTTGACGGATTTCTGGACAAACCGGTTCGCCCCGCACAGGTCACGGAGCTTCTCACTCGGCTTTTCCTATGAAACCGACTCGCAGCAGTTCCACAGTTTCAAACCGTCCCGTTGTCCGGATTGCAGTCTGGCTGATGCTTCTGATTCCGGCTTTTGCCGCGACCCTGTTCCCCCAGTTTTTTTGGGAGAATATTCGCTTTCAGAACGGCTATCTGCACTGTGTCATGGAAACCGCCATGGCCATGATCTCCATGATTCTCGGACTGGTTCTGATTCAGCGCAGCAGCATTGTGCCGGATGATCTTTCCCTGGGAATGGTCGGCTCGGGCTTCTTTGTGAAAAGTTTCTTTGCGCTGTTTCACGCGGCATTTGCGGGTAGCGGCTATGGGGTGGTCTATCACAGTCTGGCGACACTCTGCGGAAGTGTCGGGATTGCACTGGTATGGATCCGTGTCACGGAATTCCGCTCGCTTCGGAACTGCCACAGGGTGGAGATCTTCCTCGCGGTTGCATCGCTTGTTATGGCCGGAATCATATGGTTCATGGTGACTCCGGAAACGGCGGTCTGCATCGCGGTAGACGGTCCGGCCCTGTTTCGAGGAGTCAGTTTCATCTCCGGACTGCTGTATCTGTGCGGTTCGGTCTGGTTCATTCGCGATTTCCTGAGCAGCCGGCGCAGAAATGATGTCAGCTTCATTGCCGTTTGCCTCATCAGCGCTTTTGCCTGCCTGATTTTTCCGTTTACGGACATGTGGAGCGCTGAATGGTGGTATCTGAGTCTGCTGCGTCTGGCCGCATTCGGAGTGCTTCTCAGTTCCGTTCTGCGGGGATTTAAACAAATGCTGATCCGCCAGCGGCAGGTCGAGCATGAATTGCTCAGCCTGGTGAAATTCCCGAATCGCAATCCGAACCCGGTTCTTCGCGTCAGCGTCGACGGAGAGGTTCTGTATGCAAACCGCGCGAGTCGGGAAATTCTCCCTTATCTCTGTAAACAGGAAAACAGGGTAACCCTTCCGGACAGTTTCGGGCTATCCTTTGAAGACCTTCTTGCATCCGGCGCGGTGGTTCGCAAAGAGCTGGTGCAGGGCGAGATGGCCTACGCCCTGGATCTTGCGCCGATTGAAGATGAACAGGTCGTGAATATTTATGCTCTCGACATCTCAGACAAACACCGAGCCTTCCTCGATTTGCAGCGTTCGAACCGCGACCTGGAGCAGTTCGCCTACATCTCCTCGCACGATCTTCAGGAACCGCTCCGAATGGTCAGCAACTATGTCCAGCTCATCGAACGGCGCTATAAGGACCGGCTCGATCAGGACGCCAATGAATTCATCGCATTTGCCGTGGACGGAGTCCGGCGGATGAGTGAACTGATCGAAGGCCTGCTGCAGTTCTCCCGCGTCCAGACGCAGGGACATCCGCTGGAAACGGTTGACTGCAACCGCCTGCTGGAAACGGTTTTTCGCGATATCAGCGTGCGGATCCACGAATGCAATGCTGCAATCACAGTAGACACTCTGCCGACGGTTCGTGCCGACCGGGTACAGCTCAGCCGCATCTTCCAGAACCTGATCAGTAATGCCATGAAGTTCTGCGACCACCCACCGCCGAAGATCCGGGTGTCCGGAACAGAACTGGAGGATCACTGGGAGTTTGCCGTCGCCGATAACGGCATCGGCATCGACCCGGAATACGCACACAAAATTTTCGGACTGTTCAAGAGACTGCACGGGCGCGAAAAATATTCAGGAACAGGAATTGGATTGGCCGTATGCAAGCGTATTATAGAGCGACACGGCGGTGAGATATGGGTCGAGTCTCGAGAAGGCGGCGGAAGTGTATTCCGCTTCACAATACATAAGGGAGGTCATGATGAGCAGGGGTCGGGCAATTGAGATTCTTCTGGTGGAAGACAATCCCGGAGACATCCGGCTGACGCAGGAGGCGCTCAAGGAAAACAAGGTCATCAACAACCTTCACGTGGTCATGGACGGTGTCGCCGCCATGAAATTTCTCCGCCGGATCGATGGCTGCCAGGATGCCGTCCGCCCCGACCTGATCATTCTCGATCTGAATCTGCCGAAAAAAGACGGACGTGAGGTTCTGGCGGAAATCAAAACCGATGAAACCCTGCGCACCATTCCAGTGGTCGTTTTGACCACCTCCGATGCTGAAATGGATATCGTCAAAAGCTACGACCTCCACGCCAACTGCTACATCAAAAAACCGCTGAACCTCGATCGCTTCATCGAAGTCGTCAAGATCGTTGAGAACTTTTGGCTCTCGATCGTTGAGCTGCCCTCATCGCCCCGATGAGACGGTCTGGATTTTTCCAGACATTGGAAAAATCCGCACCGGATTTTCCAATGGTTGGAAAC